>JAQBPK010000311.1 GCA_028287565.1 Vulcanimicrobiota bacterium | reverse complement strand
ATCGCGCCGTGCAGCTGGATCGACTGCGCGAACTTCGTGCGCTTGTCGAGCGCGTCGAGCGCGTCCTCGAGGTTCGTGACGCGCACGCCGAGCGAGTCCAGCTCGTCCTTGAGCGCATCGATGAGCTTCTGCAGCTTGTCGAGATCCGCTTTCGAGGCGTATCCCGCGCCGTTTGCCTGCAGCTTCGCGATGACGCGTGCGACGAGCACGGCCATCTCGTAGCGCGTCAGCGGACGATCGCCCTTGAACTTGCCGTCGGGATAGCCCTCGACCAAACCGTCAGCTGCGAGCGACTGGATCGCTTGATACGCCCAGTGGTTCGCAGGCACGTCCGAGAACGGGGTTGCCGAGGCGGCCTGACCCAACGCCAACAGCGAGCCCAAACTGAAGCCCGCCGCGAGGACGAGGGTAGCGAGACGCTTCATCGTGTCCTCCGAAAAAGATGTGACGTGCTGTTCCGCGCCGGCCGCATCTCGCCTTTGGTCGCCGTCGATCGGGTGTCCGAGTTTCCCCTGATCGGTTCGGCGCCAAGAACCCGTCTCGGTTCGGAACCGCGGCGGGCACAACGAGAACGCGCTCGATACGGAACGCATGCCAACGTCGCTATACCGAAGCTAGCGTGAGGACTCCTCCCTCGATCACGAAGCCTTGAGGTATCGTTCGGCGATCAGCAGGGCCGCGTAGTCGTCGATCGGGCGCTCCGGCAGCAGCATCCCGCGCGGGATCAACCGGCGCCAGCCCCGCGGCGGATGGTCTTCGAAGAAGCGCGCCCGCGCTTTGAGGGTCGTCTCGCGCTCGTCCACCAGCTCGACGCGCAGCCCCAGCGCCCGCGCGATCTCCGACACCGCGGCGGCGTTGGTCCCGCGCCCGATCGCCGCGACCGCCACCGGCGTCGCCGCGATCAGCTCGCGCAGCCGCTCCCCGAGCGCTTCAACGGAGGTGATACCTAAGGTCAGCGGCGGCGTGCCGAGCCCGGTCAGCACGGCGTAGCCGCACTTGCGCGTGCCGGGATCGAGGCCCAGCACCGTCACCGCGGCACCAGCGCGAAGTCCAGCAGCACGCCGCCCGAGTGCGGGTACAGGTCGAGGCTCGCCTTCGCGAGGATCCGGTAGCGGCCGCGCAGCCGGCCGACTTGCGAGAGCACGTCTTGGGCCTGCGGCCCGTTGAGCGCGATGTTGGCCGCGAACGCCGCCGGCATGCCGCGTTTGCGGATCTCGGCGCTGGCCTGGGTGGAGAGCGTCTGCAGCGTGCCGAGGTTCAGCGACTGCCCGCCCTGGACGTCCAGCGACGCCAGCACGTCGCCTGCCGCCGCGACCCGCTTGTCGACATAGTGCGCGAACGCGAACGAGATCGTGTCGCCGCGGAACAAGTTCTGGCCCACCACCGGCAGCAGAAACACCGGCGTGTCGGCCGGAAGCCCCGCGACGTCGGCGCGGATCTTGTTGAGCTCGGCGCGCAGCCCGGACTGGATCGCTGGATCGCTCGCGCGCTTGGGGTAGGGCTTCAGCCCGTTCGCGCCCGTGGCGAACTGGCGGTTCGCCTGCTGCACGGTCTGGTCGAACAACGACGAGACTTCGGGCAGCAGCACCGCGTCGGGCTGCGAGGGGCGGATCGTGGCGGCCACGTTCGCGATCGGAAACCCGAGCGGCAGCACGAACGCCTCCGAGCGCGTCGTTTTCAGCTGCTTCTGCGTCGCGATCGCTTGCGCTTGGAGATCGTTGATGCGCGCGTTGAGCTGGCCGAGCCGGAAGAACGCGGTGCGCACGTAGTTCGAGCCGACGAGCGCGGCAAGCGTCACCGAGAGCGCGATCAGCATCCCCGTCGCGACGGCGACGATCGTGGACGTGTACTTCGGGCGCAAGCCGAACAGCGTGAGCCGCTTGCGGCCGACCTGATGGCCGACGCGGTCGCCGATGTACGCGATGACGCCCGCGACGATCGTGATCGCGAGGACGAGGCCGATGCCCGACAGGTTGCCGACCATGCTAGACTCGCGACGCCCGCCGCAGCAGCAGCAGCCCGATGACGGTGAAGATGACGTTGGGCGCCCACGCGGCCGGGCCGGCGAGCCAGGTCGCCGCGCTGCCGACGCTCTGGAAGATCGTCGCGATCACGTAGTACACGAACACGATCGCGACCGCGACGCCGAAACCGAGCCCGGTGCCGCCGCCGCGCACCGGCCGCAGCCCGAACGGCACGGCGATCAGCGTGAACACGAACGCGGCGAACGGCCGCGCGAGCTTGGACGCGTACGTCGCGGTGAACAGCCGCTGCTGCTGCGGCGAGAGCTGGCCCGAGTCGAGCCGCTCCTTGATCTCGGCGCGCGAGAGATCTTCGGGATTGGTGATCTGGATCGACTGCTTCGCGATTTGGTTCGGGCGCTCGCCGATGTCGACCGTGAGATAGGGCGCGGTTTGCGTCGTCACGCTGCCGTCGGGCGCGAAGTGGTACGTCGTCGAGTTCTCGAACGTCCAGGTCGGCTGCACGTAGCGTGCGCGGTCCGCGACGATGAAGTCCTGCGGTTTCTGGTGCGCGTCGTAGCGGATCACCGTCACGCCGAGCAGCGTTTGCGTCTGCACGTCGAGGCCGCCCGCGATCGTCACCTGCTTGCCGCCGCCGGGCAGCGCCGTGACCGCCTGCAAATTTGACGACGCCGGCGACACGTGCTCGATCGCCTGCTGGCGGATGTACGCGGCTTTGTCGTTCGCGAGCGGAACGAACAGCTCTTGAACGGCGAGCGCGAGCAGCGACACGACGAAGCCGACCAGCAGCAGCGGCGCGACGATGCGCGAGAGCGAGATCCCACCGGCCTGCATCGCGGTGAGCTCGCTCTCGCTCGAGAGCCGCTGCATCGCGAGCAGCGTGCCGAGCAGCATCGCCATCGGGATGACGAGCAGCAGAAACTGCGGCATGTCCCACAGGAAGTACTCGACCGCGGCCCACAGCGGGGCGTGCTCTTCGGAGACGAGCCGCCCGATCGCGAGGATCTGCGTGGCGACGAAGATCAGCGTGAACGCCGACAGGCCGAACAGGAACGGTCCGCCGAGCTCGGCGACGAGATAGCGGTCGAGGATCGTCGGCGGCCGCGGCGAGCGCGGTGCGGTGTGGCCGAGCGCCTGGGTGTGCGTCACAGGCGGAAATGCTCGCCCAGATAGAACTGGCGCGCCTTGGGCGACTCGAGCACGAACTGCGCGGTTCCGCTGACCTCGATCTTGCCTTCGTTGAGGATGTACGCGCGGTCGACGATCGCGAGCGTCTCGCGCACCTGGTGGTCCGTGATCAGCACGCCCAGGCCGCGGTCGCGCAGCTGGCGGATCATCGCCTGAATGTCGGCGACCGCGATCGGGTCGATCCCGGTGAACGGCTCGTCGAGCAGCAGAAATGCCGGCTCGGTCGCGATCGCGCGCGCGATCTCGACGCGCCGCCGCTCGCCGCCCGAGAGCGAGTCGCCGCGCGCGTCGACGAACTGCGAGCGCCCGAACTCCGCGAGCAGCTCGGGCAGCCGGCGCTCGCGCTCGGCGCTCGGGACGCCGTTCATCTCCCAGATCAGGCGCAGGTTGTCGCCGACGGACAGCTTGCGAAAGATGGAGTTCTCCTGCGCTAGGTAGCCGATGCCGGCGCGCGCGCGCTCGTGCATCGGCGCGCCGGTGATCTCGCGCGCGCTGCCGTTGCGCTCGAGCACAACGGTTCCCCCGTCGGGGCGGATCAGCCCGACGACCATGTAGAACGTCGTCGTCTTGCCCGCGCCGTTGGGGCCGAGCAATCCCACGACCTCGCCGCGGTGCACCTCGGCGCTGACGCCTTTGACGACGGTGCGCTGCCCGTAGCGCTTGACCAAGTCGCGCAGAACGATCTTGTCGCCGTCCGCGACGCTGCCGTCGCCGGGGACGGTGCCGCCGGCGGTCATCCCGGGTTCCCCGTCACGTTCACGTCCTGCAGCTTCACGTCGCCGTCCAGGTGCTGGCCGCCGAGCTGCAGCCCGTTGGGCGCGGTCAGCTTCACGTTGCCTTCGCCGCGGAAGCGCTCGGTGTTCGCGTTGTAGGTCAGCGTGTCGCAGCTGAGCACGCTCCCGCCGCTGGTGTGGGCGTGCACGCCTCCGGTCATCACCACCGTTTTGTCCCGCTCGGTGATGTGGGCCTTCGGCGCGTCGGCGATCGTGGTCGTGCCGCCCTTGTCCTTGAAGGTGACGTGCGGCTGCTCGAGCTCGCCGGTCGCCTCGTTCGTGCCGTTGCGCTGCATGTTGCCCGACAAGGCGCGAATCGTGTAGACCTTGCGGCCGTGAACCGTCTCCACGATCGTGACGTACTGCCCGTTGCCCGCGCGCGTTTCGACGTGGATCGGCACCTGGGTCGCGCTGCTCGACGGCCGCGGCCCGGCCGGC
>JAQBPK010000245.1 GCA_028287565.1 Vulcanimicrobiota bacterium | reverse complement strand
CGAACATGGAGGCTCCCGTGCAGACCCTACCGCGCGTTCTCTGCTCGTCCGATGCGATCTCGTCCCAGGCGACGTCGCTGACGACGACGCGCGCGCACGGCGTCGGCCTCCTCGGCTGCGGCACCGTCGGCTCCGGCGTTGCGCGCCGGCTTCTCGCCTCGCATCCCGGGCTGATCCGCGGGATCGCCGTGCGCGATCCGCTCAAGCGGCGCGACGTGCCGTACGAGGACTTCGTCAACGATGCGTTCGACGTCGTGGACGATCCCGGCGTGCGCATTGTCGTCGAGTGCATCGGCGGGCTCGGGCTCGCGCGGGAGCTCGTGCTGCGGGCGATCGCGCGCGGTAAGGACGTCGTCACCGCGAACAAGGATCTCATCGCGACCGAGGGCCCGTGGCTGGCGGCGTTCGCCGCGCGCACCGGGGCTTCGCTGCGGTATGAAGCTGCGGTCGGTGGCGCGATTCCCATCGTGCGCGCGCTCAGTGGTGCGCTTGCGAATGAGGATGTGTTCGAGATCGGCGGGGTGCTGAACGGCACGACCAATTTCGTGCTCGATGCGATGGAGGCCGGCGCGGAGTATGCCGATGCGCTCGCCGAGGCGCAGCGGCTTGGGTTCGCCGAGCAGGATCCGCGCAGCGACGTCGATGGGCATGATGCCGCGCACAAGCTCGCGATTCTCGCGGGGCTCGCGTTTCATCGGCCTTCCGTGTCGCCGGCGCTCGCGCGGCGTGGGATCGGCGGGATTTCGCGTGACGACGTGCGCGCCGGTGCGGAGCGCGGGTTGCGGCTCAAGCTCGTCGCGGTGGCGCGCAAGGTCGGGGACGGGATCGAGGCCGGGGTGACGCCTGCGTTCGTTCCGCACGATCATCCGTTTGCGCGGCCGCGTGGGGCGCAGAACGTCGTGCGGGTGCTCGGGCGCGGGTGCGGCGAGCTCGTGTTCTCCGGCGCCGGGGCCGGTGGGGATGCGACGGCATCGGCGGTTGTTGCCGATGTGCTTGCGGCGCTCGATGCGCGCGAGCGCGGGCTCGTGGCGCATGGCGGCGAGGATCTCGTCGCTAGGCCGCTGCGGGCGCCGGTGCTCGTGCGGTTCGCGGGCGGCAGCGTCGTGACGAGCGATGCGATCCCGCTCGACGATCTTGAAGTTGCCGCGGGCGGGCTCGGCTGGCGCGGCGAGGTGCAGTCCGTTATTCCCGTCTGGCGGGACGCCGCGTAGGCTGGCCGGGCTGAACCTCGCGCGGTGTAGCGCTCGGCAGCTGTTGGCCGGTTCTTGAAAACGGGAATACTTCAGGGCCTGGGCGCTGATGAGTGGCGGCGTCTGCGGTGGAGGATTCCATGCAGCATGCGAGCGCGGCAAGGCTAATTCCGCGCGCCGTCGCCGGGCTGGCGCTCGTCGGGTCGTTGGGCGTTGCCTCGGCGGTCCCATCGTCCGCGGCGCCGCCCATCGCCGTTCCGCCGGCGAACGCGCCCACGGCGACGCAGGTGATCGCGCGATTCACCGAGCGTGACGCGCGGGTCGAGTCGTATTCGGTGCCGGTGCACATGGACGTTCGCGTGCACAAGCTGATCACGTTCCATATCGGTCTGAACGGGATGCAGTATTTCAAGCGGCCCGACCGGTTGGCGATGGAGATGAAGTCGGTTCCCGCGCAGTACCGCAAGCTCTTCGCCGAGCTCGGGACGCCGCTGACGTGGCCGGCGATGTACGATCTGCGGATGGTCGCGTGCGACGGCGATCGGGGGCCGTATCATCTCGAAGGCGTGCCGAAGCGCGCCAGTGACGTCGCGCGGATGCTCGTCGACGTCGACGGCGATCCGAATGCGCCGCTGCACGTCGCGTGGACGACCAAAGACGGCGGCACCATCGACATGCGCATCACCGAGGACGCGGCCGGCGGATACCCGCTGCCCAAGCACGCCGACGCGGACATGGCGTTCGGCGGATACAAGGTGCATGCGTCCATCGACTACGGTCCGTACACCGTGAACGAGGCCGTCGCGGACGCGGTGTTCGCGAGCGCGGGGACGTAGCGCGGGTTTGTAGACATCGTCCACGCTGCGTTGGCGTGCGCGGGCTTTGTGCGCGCGCCGTCGTGTTAGCCCGTGCCGTGTTGTTCTTCGAGGCTTTGTAGGAAGTCGTCGAGCGTTGCCAGCATCTCGCGTTCGCTTGCCGCGCGGCCGCGGGCAGCGTGGTCGTCGTAGCGCACGCCCAGGCGTTCGCGCAGCCCTTTGACGACCGGGTCGCGCCAGAAGCGCTGGATCGGCAGGAACGGCGTCGCTTCGGCGGCGGCGTGGTGTTCGGCGGCGGCGATCAGCGTTGCGGCGAGCGGGTCTTGGCCTGCGCGCGCCGCGATGCGCGCGGAGAAGTCGAACGTCATCACGACGAGCGCTCCCGGCGTGCCGTCGGCGAGCACCGCGAGGACCTCGCGCATCGCGCGCGCGGCCGCCGGGACGTCGCCTCGGATCTCGTGCACGAGCGCCCACACGCAGAAGAGATGTCCCGACGTCGCGCGGTTCGCGAATGCGCGGCATTCTTCGGCGGCGGTTTCGATGATCGGTACGGCTTGGTCGACGTCGCCGCGTGCTGAGAGCGCTTCCGCGAGGTTTCCGAGCTGCACGATCGCGTTGAGGTCGTCGCCGATCTCGCGGAACATGGTGGCGGCTTGGCGGAACAGGCGCGTCGCCTGGTCGTAGTCGAGCTGGAAGTCGAAGGCCATCGCGCCGAGCGCGCCGATCGCGATCGCTTCGCCGCGTTTGTTGCCGATGCGCGCGTTGAGCTCGACGCCTTGGGCGAAGAGGCGTTCGGCCTCGTTCACGTCGCCGCGGAACTTCGCCACGATGCCCAGGAAGTTCAGCGCGCTCGAGCGTTCGATCACGTCCTGGTTGCCGAGCAGCGCCTCGGCGGCGCGCGCGTGCGTTTCCGTGCCGACCAGGTCGCCGTCCGTGAACGCGAGGCGCGCGGCGGATGCGTGCAGGCGCGCGCGCGTCATCGGCTCGAGGCGGTCGCTGCGGTCGATGAACTCCTCGCAGCGCACGCGTCCCTCGTGCGGGTGGCGCACGGCGAACCACTGGCGCACCGCGGCGTAGCACAGCTCCGCCCCGATCGCGACGAGCTGGTCGTCGCGCAGCGCGCGGTCGAGCGCGGCGCGCACCTCGTCGATGACGAGCTCGCTCTCGATCAGCGCGGCGCGGTTCGTCGCCGTGCCCGAGCGCGCGGCGATCGCATCTAGGCGCGCGAGGCACCAGCGCAGGTGCGCGGCATATGCGACGCGGCGCAGCTCGTGTGCGCGCGGCAGCGCTTCGGTGGCGTCGCGCACGGGGTCGATCATGCGCCAGCGCGTGATGCCGTCGTGCGAGGCGGCGTCGAGCAGCGAGCGGCCCGCCATCGCGCGCAGCAGCGCGTCGGCGTGGCGCGCGTCCAGCGCTTCCACTGGAATGATCGACGCTGCGTCTGATGCGGAGAAGCTGCCGCGGAACACGCTGACGGCGGCGAGCGTCGTCGACTCATCCGGCGTCAGCGCGCCGACGGCGCTGGCGAGCAGCGAGCCTAACGTCGCGCGGTCGCCGACGCCGTTGCGCGCGTCGCCTGCGAACGCGCTCAGCAGCACGTTCGCGGATGTCGTCGTGAGGCGGCCGACCGCGAGCTCGATCGCAAGCGGCGAGCCGCCGAGGCGGCGCAGCAATGCGGCCACGTCGGCGTCATCCGCGTTGGCGACGACGCCCGCGGCGTGCGCGCGGTCTTCGAACAGCGCGCGCGTCGCGGGCGCGTCGAGCGGCTGCAGCCGCACGACGCGTTCGTCGCGCGTGCCGAGCGGCACGCGGCTCGTTGCGAGAAATCGCAGCGGTGCGGCGGCGAGCGCGTCGAGCACTTCGCGGGACGCTTCGGCGACGCGTTCGCAGCCGTCGAGCACGACGAGCGTCGGTGTCGACGCGGCCGCGGTGAGGGCGCGCACGACGTCTTCCGCATCCGTGACGCCCAGTGCGGCGGCGACGCGCGCGAGCAGCTCGTCGCGGTTGGCGGCGCCGAGCGCGTCGACGAAGCGCACGTGCATGAAGCGGTCGGCGGCCTCGTGCGCGACGGCGAGCGCGAGGCGCGTCTTGCCGACGCCGCCGGTGCCGGTGACGGTGACGACGCGGTGCGCGTCGATCGCGCGGCTCACGACGGCGACGTCTTCGTCGCGGCCGATCAGAGCGGAGAACGGCTGCGGCAGCGCGTCGTCGTGCGTGTTCTCGCGCGCGTAGCCCTCGGCTGCGACGCGGTCGCGGCCTTCGGCTTTCGCACGGTACAGCTCGCGGTCGGCGGCGGCGAAGAGATATTCCGGCGTGCCGCCCTGCCCGGGCTCGATAGCGGCTACGCCGACGCTCACGGTGAGGCGGCCGGATCTTCCGAGCGGGTGCGCGATGGCGAGCGATGCGACGGCGGCGCGCATGCGTTCGGCCGCGGCGATGCCGCCCGCTAGCGCCGTTGCGGGGAGGATCGCGGCGAACTCTTCGCCGCCGTAGCGCGCGAAGCGGTCGCCGGCGCGCTGCAATGTCGCCGACGCGGCGTGCGCTACGCGGCGCAGCGCGTCGTCGCCGGCGAGGTGGCCGTGGCGGTCGTTGTAGACTTTGAAATAGTCGATGTCGAGGATCGCGACGACGAGCGACGTCTTCTCGCGTGCTGCGCGCAGCCATTCCTCGTGCAGGCGCGCGTCGAACGTGCGGCGGTTCGCGACGCCGGTGAGGCCGTCGGTTTGGGCGGATTCGGCGAGGAACCGCGCTTCGAGCGCGAGCGAGACGATGAGCGCGAGATCGTCGGACACGTTCGCTTCGCCTGAGACGAGCAGCGTCGCGTCGACGTCGCCTTCGCCGATCGGGATCTCGACGAGGCTGTCGCCCAGGTTGCCCGACTGGCCGCGCATCGAGCGGCCGTCGCGCCGGACGACCAGAGCGACGCCGCGCGCGGTGAGGACGTCGCGCAGCTCGGCCGCCGCGGAGGCCAGTGCGTCGGCGAGCGGCTGCGGGGCGCGCAGGACGTGCGCGATCCGGCGCGCTGCTGGTGCGGCGATCACGTTAGCGCAACGCGACCGGGGGTGCGATTGGTTCGTCCGCGACGACGCGGTTGCGGCCCATCGCCTTGGCGATGTGCAGCGCGGTGGCGGCGCGGCGCAGCAGGTCGCCGGGGTCGGCGGAGGTGGCGGGTGGGATGAACGCGGTGACGCCGATGCTTACCGTGACGCGCTTGGCGGGGGCCTCGCCGTGGGCGAGGTCGAGTGCGATGATTGCCGTGCGGGCGGCGTCGGCGATGTGGCGCGCGCCCGTCAGGTCGGTGTCGGGGAGGACCGTGAGGAATTTGTCGCCTGCGTAGCGGCCGGTGACGTCGTTTTGGCGCGCTGCGGTGGCGGTTAGCGTGGCGGCGATGCGGCGCAGGACGTCGTCTCCTGCGAGGTGGCCGTAGGCGTCGTTGTATTTGTTGAAGTGGTCGATGTCGGTGAGCAGCGCGGCGAGCGGGGTTTGCGTGGTGCTTGCGTGGTTCCAGGCTGTGGTGAGGCGCTGGTCGAGCGCGGGGCGGTTTGCGATCTCGGTGAGGCCGTCGATTTCCGGCGGGCGCAGCGCGCGTGCTGGTTCGGGCGCGGGATTTGCTTTGGTTTCTGGGCCGGCGTTGGTCTGCAGATGCGCCGTGAGGGCGAGGGGGAGGAGGAGCGCTTCGGCTGCCAGCGTGGCGATGGGTCCGGATTGCAGGAACGGCGTTGCGAAGGCGTTGCCCGCGAGAAAGCCTAGTGCGGCGATGGTCGTGCCCGTGAGATAGTAGCGCGCGCCGGCGGCGTTCGCGCGGACTGCGGCGCTGCCCAGCGCGACGTAGGCGATGTCCATTGCGGCGACGATCGTTTGCGTGGCGATGTCGGGGAGGGGATAGAGGTCCTGCAGCACGTCGCCGGCCGTGACGGCGGCCGCGTTCAGCGCGACGAGCGACCAGAGCGCGGGCGTTGCGAAGCGCCGGAGGCGGGCGCCGCGCAGGAGGGCGAGCGCGAACGCGGCCAGCGCGATGAAGAACAGTGACTGAAATGCCGCGTGCAGCGGCTGGCTGATTTCCGGGGGCGGGCGGACGATGCCGAGCCAGGGGATCAGGAGGCCGGCTTGGGCGGCGGCCGCGGCGGCGTACCAGGCGGCGGTGCGGGAGCGCCGGGTGAGCGCCAGGGCGGCGCCGAGCAGCGCGAGCGCGATGAAGAGGCCGAAGTAGGCGGCGTAGGACCAGTTGCGCCAGCCGATCAGCGCGAGCTGTTCGGCGGGGAGGAGGTAGGGCGGGGCGGCGGTGCTGACGGTGGTGGCGTCCACGTCGACGCGGTCGGCCTGCCAGGCGTCGGGCGGGAGGCGCAGGCCCAGCATGTGGCCGGGGAGGTCGACGGTGGCGGGGATCGTGATGCGGCGGGAGCCCGGGCCGGTGATCGTGGCGGTGAGGTCGCTGACGTACCACGGGGTGCCGATGTAGAGCGCCGTGCCGGCCGGGGGCACGCGGAACGTGCCGTGGAGCGCGGCGGGCTGGAGGAGGGAGGCTGCCGCGGGGGACGGCGGGGCGAGCGGGAGCGGGGCACCGATCGCGGCGGTTGGGATCCCGGCGGTCGTGGGGGCGGACTGGGGCGGGGTCCGCGGCGCCGGGGCCGCCGTAGCCGCCGGGGCGGCAGCGATGGTGCGCGGACGCTCGGCGGGGCCTTCGGATGCGGGGGACGACGCCGGGAGCAGCCATGCTGCGGCGAGCGCGACGAGAACGGCGGCGCGGCGGGTCACGTCCGGTGTTTCGGCGAGATCGGGCGGTGGCCCACCCGTTGGGTGGGGCGCTCGGCTCGCGCGATCGCGCGGCCGGCGCGGCGGCTAGGGCATGTGGCGTGCAGGGCGGTTCGGCGGGGGTGCGGCGGCGATGACGGCGATCTCGACGCGGTATTGCGGGCCGGCGAGTCTGGCTTCCACGGTGGCGCGTGCCGGCGGCTCTGAGCCGGCGACCCAGGCGTCCCAGACGGCGTTCATCTCGTCGAACGCGGAGATGTCGGCCAGCCAGATGTTCGCGGAGAGGAGGCGCGTTTTGTCGGTGCCGGCTTGGGCGAGCACGGCGTCGAGCTTGGCGAGGATCGCGCGGGTTTGGCCGGCGACGTCGGGCGCGGAGTCGTCGACGTGGCCGGCGGTGTAGACGACGCCGGCGTGCGCGACGGCGCGGCTCATTCGCCGTCCCGGCTGGATGTGAGTGATCGGCACGCTTCGCTCCTTGGCGGGGAATGTTCGTTCCTTGACAGCATATGAGGTGCGTGGCAAAATAGCAATATGGCTACGAAGCGAATCGACGATGCCGCCGTCGAGAGCGCGCTGCGAGCGATGGCGAACGACCGGCGGCTGTTGATTCTGAGCTGGCTGAAAGATCCGCGCAAGCATTTTCCCGAGCAGTCCGACGGCGATCTCGTCGACGACGGCGTGTGCGGCGTGTTCATCGCGGACAAGCTCGGCGTGAGCCAGCCCACGGTCAGCGAGCACTTGCGCGTGCTTTCGCAGGCCGGGCTACTGCGCGGCAAGCGCATCAAGCAGTGGACGTTCTACAAACGAGACGAGAAGCGGATCGCCGAGATCAAGCAGATGATCCTGCGGTCGGTCTGAGCCAACGGGAGCAGCGATGGACTGGGAATATCACGTCGTGGACGTGTTCACGCAAACGCAGCTGGAAGGGAATCCGCTGGCGGTTTTTCCGGATGCGCGCGGGCTGAACGCGGAGACGATGCAGCGGATCGCCGGCGAGCTGAATCTGTCCGAGACGACGTTCGTGCTCCCGGCGGAAACCGACGGCGCGGCCGCGCGCGTGCGGATCTTCACGCCGCAGTACGAGATGGTGTTCGCGGGGCATCCGACGATCGGCACGGCGTTCGTGCTGCGCGAGCGCGGCCTGGTGGCACGCGATGCGGACGCGTTCGTGCTGGAGGAGAAGGTCGGCCCCGTGCGCGTGCGCGTCGATTCGGGCGAGAACCCGATGATCTGGCTCGAAACGCCGCCGATCACGTTCGGCGGCGCGTTCGACCGCGCGCAGTGCGCGCGCTCCCTCGGGCTCACGGAGTCCGATCTGCTTGACGGCGTTCCGTGCCGGCTGGTGACGGCGGGCAATCCGAACGTGTACGTCGCGCTGCGCGACGTGGCGACCGTCGATCGCGCGGCGGTCGACGGCGCGGAGATGCGCAAGCTGCTCGCGGCGGAGCCGGAACCGACGTGCGTCTTCGTGTTCACGCCGACGCGCGAGGGCGCTTACTCGCGGATGTTCGCGCCCGAACACGGCGTCCCCGAAGACCCGGCGACCGGCAGCGCCACCGGACCACTGGCTGCATTCATGATGGAATACGGCTTGGTGGCGACCGCGGACGGAACGCGGTTCGTAAGCGAGCAAGGGACGAAGATGGGACGCCGCAGCTTGCTGCACGTGCTCGTACGCGGCGAGCGCGGCGCTACGGCGATCGAGGTGGGCGGCCACGTGGCGCCGCTGGCGAGGGCGACGCTGACGCTCGAAAGCGCCGCACGAGCGGAGGGAACCAAAGGGCACGCGCGAATCTAGGGCGGTCGCGCGCTCCGCGCGGTTCGCCGACGTAGCTCAGTTGGTAGAGCAGCTGTTTCGTAAATAGCAGGTCGCCGGTTCGAGTCCGGCCGTCGGCTCCAGATCGTCCGAGAAGCGCCGTCCCGTCGCGGGCGGCTTTTTCTTTGCGTTAGCTGCCTCGGGTGAGCAGCTCGTGCATCGCCCGTTCCAGGTCGCGGACGTTGCTGCATTCGCGGGCCACGTCGCAGTACGGCAAGTATCGCCACATCTCGGAGTCGCCCGTTCCCCATGACGGGCGCGATTCGGGGTTGAGCCAGATCACGAGCTTCGCGCGCTCGAACAGCGCTTTCATGATGTCTGTGCGCGGGTCGGAGTAGTTGCTGCGCGCGTCGCCCATGATGATGACCGACGTTCGGCGGTCGACGTGGTCCATGAAGCCGCCCGCGAAATCGGCCAGCGAGCGGCCGTAGTCGGACGAGCGGAATCCGATCTGCTTCACGATCTCCGCGATCGCGATCTCCACCGGCTCGCGCTCGAGCACGTCGCCGATGTCGATGAGATGGCTCGAGAACGCGAACGATCGCACGTCCGACAGCGCGTCGGCGAGGCTGTGCACGAACAGCAGCAAGAATTGCGCGACAGGCGCGACGGAACCGCTCACGTCGCACAGCACCATGACGCGCGGCTTCTCGAGCTTGCGCTTCTTCCACGCGGTGGTGAACGGCACGCCGTCGTATCCGGTGTTGCGGCGCAGCGTGCGCCGCACGTCGAGATGCCCGTGGCGGCGGTGCCGCCGGTCGCGGCCGTACCGCGTCGCCAGCTTTTTCGCGAGCGCGCGCACGCTCACGCGCATCCGCTCGACGTCGTGCCGCTCGAGCCGCCAGAGCGGAACCGTCTTGAGATTGTCGTCGCGCCAGATGTTCTCCGCCGGCGCGGAAAGCGCCAGAAACCGCTCGACGAACTCGCGGACTTCGGCGCGCAGCCGGTCGCGAGCGCGTTCGAGCTCGTCCGCCGCGGCATCGTCACCCTGCTCGCGCAGCCGCTCGATCTCGCGGGTGAGCGCCGCAAGGCCCATGTCCTGCATGATCTGCTGCACGAACATGTTCGCTTGCACGCGGAAGCGGATCCCGGTCGCACCGGTGCGCCGCCCGGCCGCCTCGAGCGCAAGCGCCAACCCGGCTCGGTCGTTCTCGCGCAGCATGCGCGCGAGCGCTGTGCCGCCCGCGCCGGTATTGCCCATCGTCGCATCGTCCGCCGCATCGCCGTCCGCTTGCACGCGTTGCAACGCTTCGCGCTGCATATCGCCGGGCTGCGCATCACCTAATCGCGCGCGCGTGAAATACAGCTCGAAGCACTCTGAGAATAGCTCTTTCTCCTCGCGCGACTTCGCCACCACGAGGCCGAGCACGTCCTTGAGCGCCGCGCGGTCCGTTAGCCCGATCGTCTCCACCGCGCGGAAGGCGTCGAGGCTCTCTGCCGCCGAGATACGGATCCCCGCCCGGCGCGCCGTCTGCAGGAATCCGAGCAGCGTCCCCTCCACCGAAAACGCGCTATCCCGGTACGCTCGCGTCGCGTGCTTTGATCACGAACGCCGCCGCCTGGTTCATCACCGCGTTCACGTCGTCTTCGAACTTGAGCAGCACGTTGAGCGTCTCGCGCACCACGTCCGCGTCGAGCTCCTCCACGTTGAGCAGCAGCAGGACGCGCGCCCAGTCGATCGTCTCGCTCACGGACGGCAGCTTCTTGAGCTCCAGCTTGCGCAGCTGCTGCACGAATGCCACCAGCTGCGCGCGCAGCCGCTCGCCGACGCCGGGCACGCGCACGTCGACGATGCGCTGCTCGAGCCGCATGTCGGGAAACCCGATGTAGAGGTGCAGGCACCGCCGCTTGAGCGCATCGCCGAGATCGCGCGTGTTGTTCGACGTCAGGATCACCAGCGGCGGCACGGCGGCCGTGATCGTGCCGAGCTCCGGGATCGTCACCGCGAAATCCGACAGCAGCTCGAGCAAGAACGCCTCGAACTCTTCGTCCGACTTGTCCACTTCGTCGATCAGCAGGACCGCGCCGCCCGGCTGCTGCAGCGCGCGCAGTAGCGGTCGCGGTTCGAGAAACTGCTCGGAAAAGAAGAGCTCGTCGAAGCTGCGCAGCTTCGTCATGGCCGCGTCGAGACCGGCCGACTCGTCGAACGACGCGCGCAGCGTGTCCTTGAGAATCTGCGTGTACAGCAGCTGCTTGCCGTACTTCCACTCGTACAGCGCTTTGGATTCGTCCAAGCCTTCGTAGCACTGCAGGCGAATCAGCGGCAGCCCGAGCAACTGCGACGCAGCCTTCGCGAGCTCGGTCTTGCCCACGCCCGCCGGCCCCTCGACCAAGATCGGCTTTTGCAGCTGCTGCCCGAGATACACCGCCGTCGCGATCTGGCGCGTTGCGATGTAGCCCGCTCGAGCGAGGCCCGCGGTAACGTCGTCGATTGCGCGCGCCGGGTCCGGATTCACGTGCTGCGTCACCTGGACCGACATGGTGCGACGGGTCCGCAACACCCTGCCGCGCGCGCGGCGTCCGGCAGTTTCACGTCCGAACGGCCTCGCCGCGACGGCGATCGAGCGCGGCCTCGCGCTGCTGCACCACGCCGTCCAGCAGCGCAACGACCGTGGCGACCGCGTAGATCGCGAAAGCGACGAGCGGAACGATCGCCGCTCCGAAGCGGTCCGCCGCGGCGCCGGCTGCCAGCGGCCCGAGAATCTGGCCGACGGACATGATCGTCGTCACCGCGACGAACGCGGCCGCACCGGTCGCGGCCGAGCTGCGCGACCGCGCGAGCGCGCTCGCGATCGCGGGCGACGCCGCGAG
>JAQBPK010000199.1 GCA_028287565.1 Vulcanimicrobiota bacterium | reverse complement strand
ACGCGCGACGACCAGACGAAGGCCGACGTCGGCGTGCAGCAGGCCGTGGACGCGTACGAGCACGACGGCGCGCGGTTCTTCGCGGGCTGCGCGTCGAGCGCGGTCGCGCTGCGCATCGCCGAGGTCGCAAAGGAGAAGCACGCGCTGTTCTGGACCAGCGTCGGCGCCGACGACATCACCGGCAAAGCGTGCAACCAGTACACGTTCCGCTGGTCGGTGCCGGCGTACAGCGCGGTGCGCTCGGTGATGTACCCGTTCATCCAGCGGTTTCCGAACGCGAAGAAGTGGTACACGATCACGCCTTCCTACGTCTTCGGCGACTCGCTGTTGGCGAACGTGAAGGAAGTCGCGCAGGAGAAGGGCATCACCCTCGCCGGCAACGACTACCACGCGCTCGGCGCGACGGAGTACTCGAGCTTCATCGCCAAAGTCGCCGAGGCGAAATGCGACGTGCTGTGCCTGCTCAACTTCGGCGGCGACGCGATCAAAGCGCTGAAAACGGCCGCCAGCTTCGGGCTGAAGAAGTCGATGAAGATCCTCTACGTCTGGAGCGGCGGTCTGCAAGACTACGCCGGCATCGGCCCCGAGGATCTCGACGGCGTGTACATCGGCTGCCAGTACTGGCACGAGTCGACGGCGGCGACGCGCAAGGCGAGCGAAGCATACAAAGCCGCGTACGGCGAACCGCTGGGGTACGTCGGCGCGAGCGCGTACATCGAAGCGAAGCTCACGTTCGACGGCATCGCGAAAGCGAAGTCGATCGACCCCGCGCACGTCGCGAAAGCGCTCGAAGGCTACAAGTACACCGGCCCGACCGGCGCCGAGGAGGTTCGCGGCTTCGACCACCAGGTCGTAAAGCCGTACTATCTGCTCGTGGGCAAAGCGAAAAGCGCGATGAAAGACCAGTGGGACTACGTGGATACCGTGGCGTCCAGCTCGTACCCGGTCCCCCAAAGCCGCAGCCTGTGCAAGCTGTGAACGGCTCGCCGGCGCGCATCCGCGGTGTCGTCGCGGCGGTTGCGACGCCGGTCGGCGAGCAGCTTCAGCCCGATCACGGGGCGCTCGTCGAGCACAGCCGCTGGCTGCTCGATAACGGCTGCGACGGGCTGAACATCCTCGGCACGACGGGCGGCTTCGCGTCGTTCTCGGTCGCGCAGCGGCACGGTGTGATGCAGGCGCTCGCGAAGTCGGGCCTTCCGCTCGGCACGATGATGGTCGGGACCGGAACGAGCGCGCTGGACGATACGGTCGAACTGACGACCGCCGCGATGGATCTCGGCTTCTCGGGCGCGCTGGTGATCCCGCCGTTCTACTACAAGAACGTCTCGGAGGACGGCGTGTTCGCGTACGTCGCGAAGCTCGTCGAACGCGTGCGCGCGTCCGCATTGCGGCTATATCTTTACAACTTCCCGGCGATGAGCGGCGTGCCGTTCACGCTGTCGCTCGTCGAGCGGCTGCTCGCTGCATTTCCCGGTATCGTGACCGGACTCAAAGACAGCTCCAACGACGCCGCCTGCGCCGCCGCGCTGCACGCCGCGTTTCCGCAGCTCGACCTCTTTCCGAGCTCCGAGTCGGTGCTCGCGGCGGCTCGCCGCTCCGGCTACGCGGGCTGCATCTCCGCGACGGTCAACGTGACCGCACCGCTCGCCGCGCGCGTGTGGAATTCCGCTGGGCGCAACGATAACTCGGACGGCGCGCGTGGTGAATCCGAAGCCGATGCGCTGCAGCGTGACCTCGCCGTTATTCGAGCCGCGATCTCCAGCGTGCCGGTTATTCCCGCGGTGCACCGGCTGATCGCCGCTCTGCACCGCGATGCCGTGTGGTCCAATCTCATGCCGCCGCTGCACGCGCTGACGCCAAGCGAAGCGTCCGCGCTCGATAATGCTCTCGCAGCAACCTCGTACGGCAGTATATTGCAGTTGCAACGCTGAGCAGCCGGGCGGGCGGGTAGTCAGACTTGCATTCCATCGTGCGTGTGTTACGATGACGCCCTGCGAGGGTGTACTCGAAAGGGTGGACTCGTGGCGTAGATACTCCGGGCTCATTGCCCGGGGTGCTTCGGTGCATTCAGCGGTGAGGGCAGTTGTTATGGGCCCGTCGTTTTCCGTTGACCTCGAATCCAAAGCGGCGTACTTGAGTTATCGTCCGTCATCGGCGATCGCGCGACAGGTCAAAGTCGTGCGCGGCCGCAGCGGGCGACTTGGTGCGATACCGTTCGGTCCCGCGCGCTATGGAACGCCGCATGTGATCGCGGAGTTCGACGCGGCCGGCGACGTGGTCGGCATCCAGATCGAAGGCATTTGCGCCGAGACGCTGGGACTCGCCGACGAGTTTCTCTCGCTCCTCGATCTCTCGCTGCCGCCGCAGCTGGTGCGGACGATCCTGGGTTAGCACCGTCCGGCGCCGCGGTGCGGCACGCGAGCATCGAAGGGGTCGCCTGTGCGCGCCACCGAAGCGCGCCGCATGAAGGCATCGCCGCCGGCCGGCCTTTCGCGCGGGCTGACGAATTACGGCGACCGCGAGTTCTCGCTGTATCTGCGGCGCGCGTTCGCGAAGTCGATGGGCTTCTC
>JAQBPK010000196.1 GCA_028287565.1 Vulcanimicrobiota bacterium | reverse complement strand
CCGACGGGAGCAGGTTGATCCCGGTCAGCGAGATCAGCGCCGTGAGATACGAGCCGGCGATGATGTTGCCGAGCTCCTTGAGCGTCGAGTCGACGATCGAGTCGAAGATCTGGATGTCGCCGATGATGCGCTTGATGAAGACGTTGGTGAACTCCATCGCCTGCTCGCGGTCGAACAGCACGACCATCTGGCCCGGCGCGTCGCCACGGACGTACATGTGCAGCGCGGCGATCTGGCGGTCGGCGAAGCCGATGCGCGTCGTGAGATCGCGGAACTTGAGCACGTCGATGGTGGGCTCGGACAGCTTCACCGTCGTGTTCAGCAGCTGCGAGAGCGCGGTCGCGGCGTGGCCCGCGCCGATGTTGCCGACTTCCTTGAGCGCGTCGCGCTGGAGGTCGTTGAGGGTAAGCGGCGTCATCATCAGGCGAGCACCTTCTGGATGGTCTCCAGAATCTTGGGCGGCTGGAACGGCTTGGTGATGAACGACTTCGCGCCGGCCTGGATCGCCTCGACCACCAGCGCCTGCTGACCCATCGACGTGCACATGATGATGCGCGCGTTGGGGTCGCCGGCGACGATCTCTTTGACCGCCGTTATCCCGTCCATCTCCGGCATCACCATGTCCATGGTGACGAGATCCGGTACGAGCGTCTTGTACTTCTCGACCGCCTCGACGCCGTTCTGCGCCTCGCCGACGACCTCGTAGCCGTTCTTGCTCAGGATCCCTTTGATCATCATCCGCATGACGACCGCGTCGTCGACGATGAGTACTCGCTTCGCGCCCACAGTCCGTTGTGCTCCCTTTAGCCCAGGCCGCGGTTTCGCCGGTCGGCTTGCCGCTTGTTGATGAATTCCATGATCGCCTTGTCTTCTTCGGGCTTGACGCCGTGGAAACGAAGACCCAACGATACTTTCTTCGACGATTCGAGTGGAGAACTTCGCATCACTTCGCCCAGCAACACGAGCGGCGCAACCGCCGTGCTCACCGCGAAGCGCGACTCGACGAACGTTCCTTGCTTCACCTCGCGGTCGACGATCAGCGAGGCGCCCGAGCGGCTGATGTCGGTGAGCGAGGCCCGCGCGTAGTCGCCCGAACCGCGACCGCCCGGCGCGAAGCGCCACTGGGCGGGAACGGTCGCGTCGATGCGCACGGCGGCGCGCTTGTGCGCGGCCGTGAAGACTTGCAGCGTCTCGACGCGGAGCGGTATCGCGAAGAGCGCGGTGTGGCCGCGCAGCGCGACGCACTTGGAGCTGAAGCGGAACTTCCCGACCGCGTTGGTGTACGAGAACACGCCCGTGCGGCCGGTCTCCGTCCCCGCGAGCGCGCTCACCGAAACGTTACGATCGGTTACCGACTCGACGCACACCGACCCGCGCGGGCCGCCGCCGGTGATCACCAAATCGACGAAGCTGTTTGCACTCGGCAGCTTCAGCTTCAGCTGGGCCGAGAGCGGCTTCGGACCGAATCCCAGCAGTCGCAGCATCGCTTACGCACCCGCTCCGACGGGCTCGAGCGCTTCTTCCGTCGTCGAAATTTGTCCGATCGACTCGACGCGCAGGCCCGGCGCGATCTCGCTGTACGAGAGCACCACCAGCGACGGCGCGGCGCGTTCGGTGAGGCGCTTGAGCGCCAGACGCGTGCCCGGCGACGTCAGCACGATCGGGTGCAGGCCGCCTTGCTGAGCATCGGCGATCTTCTTGGTGAGCGAGGCGTAAATCTTCGCGACGGTGCCCGGATCGAGCAGCGCGTACGCGTCCTCGCCGCGGCGCACCGCTTCGCCGAGCAGCGTCTCCAGACGCGGGTCGACCGTGATCACCGACAGCAGGCCGTTCTCCGCGTACTCCGCGCAGATGTGGCGCGCCATCGCCGCGCGCACGCGCTCGGTGAGGTAGTCGATGTCCTTGGACGCGCGCGCGCCGTCGGCGAGGTTCTCCAGGATCAGCAGCAGGTTGCGGATCGGGATGCGCTCGCGCAGCAGGTTCTGCAGCACGCGCTGCACCTCGCCGACCGTGAGCAGGTTCGGAATGAGCTCTTCGACGACGACCGGGTAGTGCTGCTTGACGTTGTCGAGCAGCGCGCTCGTCTCTTGGCGCCCCAAGAGATCCGGCGAGTGGGTCTTGATGATCTCGGTGAGGTGCGTCGCGATCACGGACGTGGGGTCGATGACCGTGTAGCCCGCCATCTCCGCGTCGCCGCGCGCGCTCTCCGCGATCCACAGCGCGGGCAGCCCGAACGCGGGCTCGGTGGTCGGGATGCCGTCGATGCCGTCGGTCGCGGTGCCGGGGTTCATCGCGAGCACGCGCGACACCATCACCTCGGCGCGCGTCACCTCAAGGCCGTAGATTTTCACGACGTACGTGGACGGCTTGAGCTGGAGGTTGTCGCGCACGCGGATCGGCGGGACGACGATGCCAAGATCGCGCGCGGCGTGGCGGCGGATCATCGTGATGCGCTCGAGCAGATCGCCGCCTTGCGACACGTCGACCAGCGGGATCAGGCCGAAGCCGATCTCCAGCTCCATCGGATCGTACGAGAGCAGCGGCACGACGGATTCGGCCGGCTTGACCGCGGGCGCGTTCATCGCGCCGCCCGCGACGCCGGGTGCGCCCGGCTGTCCGGCGACGCCCTTGGCAGCCGCGCTCGCGGCCGTCTTCTTCGCGCGGAACTGGCGCATCGCGAACCAGAACAGCGCGGCGGCGAGCGGGAACATGAAGACCGGCGGCAGCCCGAAGAAGCCGAACAGCACGAGCAGCACGGAGGCGATCAGCAGCGCGCGCGGCTCTTGCACGAGCTGGCGCGAGAGGTCGTGGCCGAACGAGCCTTCGGACGCGGCGCGGGTGACGATGATGCCGGTCGCGGTCGAGATCAGCAGCGCGGGGATCTGGGTGACGATGCCTTCGCCGATCGTCAGCAGCGTGAAGCGCTGCAGCGCTTCGATGATCGACATCCCCTGCTGGAAGATCCCGATGACGAAGCCGCCGATGATGTTGACGAACACGATGATGACCGCGGCGACGGCATCGCCGCGGACGAACTTGGACGCACCGTCCATCGCGCCGTAGAAGTCGGCGGCGCGCTGGATGTTCTTGCGGCGCTCGCGCGCTTCGGCCTCGGTGATGAGGCCGGCGTTGAGGTCGGCATCCACGGCGAGCTGCTTGCCGGGCATCGCGTCGAGCGTGAAGCGCGCAGCGACTTCGGCGACGCGTCCCGCGCCGTTCGTGATGACGACGAACTGGATGACGATCAGGATCGCGAAGATCACGATTCCGACCGCATAGTTGCCGCCGACCACGACGTTGCCGAACGCCTCGATCACTTGCCCGGCGTAGCCGTGCAGCAGGATCGAGCGCGTCCCGGTGATGTTGAGCGACAGCCGGAACAGCGTGACGATCAGCAGCAGCGTCGGAAAGACGGAAAACGCGAGCGCGTTCTCGGTGTAGAGCGCCGTGAGCAGGATGATCAGCGCGACCGTGATGTTCAGCGACAACAGCATGTCGAGAACCCACGGCGGGACCGGCACGATCATCAAAACGACGAGCACGACCGAAGCCGCGGCAACCCACGCATGGGACGTCGAACCGAGCCGGTCGAGGAAGCTGGGACGCGCTGGGGCGGCCGTTGCCACTAAGTCACGGTCTCCACGTTGGTATAGTCATCGGCCGAACCGGGCAGGTGCGTGAGGCGTGCAGCGGCCCGTGCCGCTCGCCTTCCTGGGCGGAGGCTGGCAGCGGCTGAGGCCGACGGCCCTGTTGCTATTAGGGCCGTTGCCACCGTCGGCTTGCGGGTCGAAACGGGCACGCTCGTTAAACTGCGTGTACAGACCGGGCGGGTTCGGTCGCATTGAGGAGGCCCGCGTGATCGGTTGGGACGTCCCGCGACGACTGAGCTACGGCATTGTCCTGGCCGTAACGGCCGGCGTTCTCACCGCATCGGCCGTCCCCGGGTCGGCGCAGACGCCGGGCGCGCCCGCCGCGGCCGATCTCGGGCGCCCGCCGTCCGGCGAGATTCCGATTATCTTCGACGACCGGCACGTCTACGCCAAGCCCGACACCCTGCGCGCGAACCGCGTGCTCGCCGCGCTCGTTCGGGGCGGCGTGGTGCTCGTGCCGCTTCGCTCGATGTTCGAGCAGATGGGCGCGACCGTCTCGTGGGACGAGGCGACGCACACGGCCGACGTGAGCAAGCTCGGAGCGGACGTCAAGGTGACGCTAGGCAAGCCGGTGGTCGTCGTGAACGGCGAGGAGCGGCCGCTGGACGTCCCGCCGATGATGTACCGCGGTGCGGTCGTCGTCCCCGTCCGCGTGATCTCCGAGGCGATGGGCGCGTACGTGCAGTGGGTGCCCGACCGGCGGGTCGTCGTCGTCCGCTTTCTCGGAACGCCGGTGACGACGCCGCCGCCTTCACCTTTGCCCGCGCCGACCCCGCCGTCGGGGCCGCCGCCGCTCACCGCCACGCCGCCGCCCACCCCCACGCCCAGCCCCACCCCCGTGGCCAAGCGGCAGTACGAGACGTTCATCGCGGGCGACTACTTGATCTCGCCGCGAATCTACAACGAGATCAGCCCGGGAAACACCGGCACCGGCACGTTCGCCGCGTGGGGCGCGGTCGAGTTTCCGGCGCTCGGGCTGCCGTGGATGCTCGAAGCCGACTATCGCGAGTTCCGCTACGCGCACAACGCGCAGCAAACGGTCGGCACGTGTGCGCCGGGCTCGGCTGGGTCCGCCGGTTGCGGCACCGTCGTCGGCAACGCCGTCTATCAGACTGGCATCTGTCCCTCGACCACGGATCCAGGCTGCGTCACGGTCGCCGGCTACCAGAAGGTGATCGCGTTCAACGGCCTGGGCCAGGCCTACGTTCCGGCGTTCACGGCGCGCGAGCGCGACGTCGACGCGCGGCTCGGCGTGAAGGTGTTCGACCCGCGCGTCTATCTCGGCGCCGGCTATCTCAGCAAGTCCTACGACTATCTCGGTTATCCGCGGCTGTCGGGCGCGGGGTTCGGCGTATCGAAGCTGCCCGACCTCGACCAGCCGTTCTCGCTCACGGGCGGCGTGTGGTACTACCCGCGAATCTCCGGCAACTACACGTTCCCGACCTCGACGCTCTTGGGACCGCTGTCGGGCACGAGCGTTCCGCTCGCGTACTCCTATTGGAAATACCGCGCGGGCGCGACCGTCAACCTCGGCAAGTCCGGCGTGTTCATCGACCTCGGCTTCGACGGCGAGCGCGCGACGCCGCGCGACAACGCGCCGTCCGGCACCGTGCTAAATGCGCCCTACGCGGGCTTGGGCATCCACTTCTGAACCGGCTGCGCCGCCTCTCCACTGTGAAAGGTCTTCCATGAAAGCTCGATATCTGGTCACCGCCGTGTTGAGTGCGGCGCTCGCCGGGTGCGGCGGCGGCGGAAGCGGCGGCGGCAGCGGCGCACCGGTCGCGCCGATCGCGGCACCACCGCTCGCTCCGCAAAGCGCGATCCTTCCGATCAGCTTCACGATCCCCAATCGCACGGTCTCGGCTTCGTCGTCGCAGCGCGCGCCGCGGTACGTTTCGCCGGGGACGGCGTCGGTCGCCGTGTACGACGGCGCGACGCTGATCTACGTCGGGAACTACAGCCAAGCAACGCAGTTCACGACGGTCTACGGCAAAACCGGCACGACCAGCGTGACGTCCGGAACGTGCGTCGCCGGGACGTCGTCGCAGACGTGCACGCTGACGATCACGACGACGATCGGCGCGCACGCCTTCGACGTCATCACGTATCCCGTCGCGCAAGGCCAGAGCCAGGCGACCGCTCGCGAGCGCTCGCCGTCGGACGTCGGGACGATCCCGACCTTCACAGGCGTGATCCTGTCCGAAGGCGAGCTGTCCGTGACGCTGAGCCCGGGCAACAATCCCGGGCAGACGATCACGCTGCTCGGCGTCGCCGACCGCACGAACTTCACCGGCCCGGTGCTGACGCAGCATCTGAACGGCAACGGGCCGCTGGTCGGCATCATCGGGACGAGCTACACCTTCCAATACAGCATCAACGACTCGTCGAACGCGGTCGCGGGCGGATACCAGATCGTGCAGCCGGGCGTCTACGACAACGGGCCCGTGACGATCGCGGAGACGGACGCCGGGAACATCGTCACGATGACGCCCATCTCGCAGGCCACGCCGCCTGCGACGGCAGGCGCGCAGTCGTTCAGCGTCACCTGCCAGAACAACGGCACCGCGACGATCACCGCGTCGGCGAAGAACAAACCGAACGCGACGTACGCGTCGGGGCTGACGTATTCGGCGAGCAACTACCCGGGGACGACGATCGGCACGACCACGCTGCAGTGCGTGCCGAACTCGGCGACGCTGCCGGTCACCGTGCAATAGGGAGCGGGCAGATGAACGCACGATACCTTCTTGCGGCGGGAATCGCTTCGACGATCGCGCTCGCCGCCTGCGGCGGTGGCGGCGGCACCACGCCGGCGCCCGTCACGCCGCCTGTCACGATTCCGGTGGCTACGGCGGCACCCATCACCGCGCCGCAGGATCGCGCGATGATCCCGATGACGCTCTCCATTCCGCGGTTGACGCCGTCCGCAGCGGCGCGCTCACCGCGGTTCCTGTCGCCGGGCGTGGGTTCGATCGCGATCTACGACGGGACGACGCTGATCTACGTCGCGAACCTCTCGTTGGACAGCACGCCGCAGTTCACGACGGTGTACGCAAAATCAGGCAGCACGACGGTGGCGTTCGGCTCGTGCACGTTCACGAGCAGCCGCGCCACGTGCACCTTGACGATCACGTCGACGGTCGGGCCCCATGCGTTCGACATCATCGCGTATCCCGGCTCGCAGGGACAAAGTGGGCCCGCCCCGGCACCGCCACCGGCTCCGCAGCCCGCCGACACCGGCACGCCGCCGTTGTTCACCGGCGTCATCTCGTCGGAGGGCGAGCTTTCCGTCAGCCTGAGCCCCGGTGCGAATCCCGGGCAAACGCTCACGATGCTCGGCGTCGCGGATAAAGTCATCGTCGCGCACGCGTCCAACGGCCCGTACAATCAGGCGACGACGTTCGGGTACCGGATCGAGGACTCGACGAACTCGCAGATCGTGCAGCCCGGCAACGCTTTCGATAACGGCCCCGTCACGATAACCGCGTCGCCG
>JAQBPK010000139.1 GCA_028287565.1 Vulcanimicrobiota bacterium | reverse complement strand
GCGCGCGGCGGGCACGTGCTGCGCGGCGCGACGTCCTATCCGGAGTCCGTGCCGTACCAGTCGCTCACCGAGGCGGTGCGCACGGCGCGGCCGGCGTTCGAGGCCCGCGGAGCGCACGTGGCGGACGACATCGCGCGCGCGCTGGACGAGCTCGCCGCGGCGCGCCCGCTGCTCGTCGTGCTGGAAGACGTCCACTGGGCGTCCGCAGCGACGGCCGAGGCGCTCGGCCGGCTCGCGCGCGGTGCGGCGGGACGCAACGTGCTCGTGATCGCAACGTACCGCGACAGCGAGGTGCAACGCGCGCACGCGCTGCGCAGCGTGCGCCGGCAGCTGCAGCAGGCCGGGCTGTGCTTGCACGTCGCGCCCCGGCGGCTTTCGGGCCCGGACGTCGCGCGGCTCGTCGATGCGTTCGCGCCGGCCGCGCTCGAACGCGCGTCGCTCGCGCGCTGCGTCGCGCGCCGCAGCGACGGCAACCCGCTGTTCGCGTGCGAGCTGATTCGCGACGCGGTCGAGCGCGCGGAGCGCGGCGAGCCGTGCCGCGCGGGCGCCGTACCGGCGAGCGTGCGCGACATGATCGCCGCGCGCATCGGCCGGCTCGACCCTGCTGCGCGCCAGCTCGCGGAGATCGCGGCCGTCGCGGGCGACGCGTTCACCGTCGAGATGCTGCGCGAGGTGGGCGGTTGGGACGAAGCGCTCGTGTTGGAACTGGTCGACGTTCTCGTTGACCGACAACTGGTGCGCGAAGCGCCCAGCCGCAACGGGTACGACTACGCGTTCGCTCACCATCTCGTTCGCGCCGCCGTCTATGACGCGATGGGAACGGACGCGCGCGCGCGCCGCCATCACCGCGTCGCGCTGGCGCTCGAAGCCGTGCGGCCCGAGCGCGCGTTCGCGCTGGAGATCGCGGCACACTGGGAACGCGCGCACGAGCCGGCGCGCGCGGCGGTGTGGATGCTCGACGCGGCGCGCCACGCGCTCGAGGTGTTCGCCAACGCGGAAGCCGGCGAGCTGGCACGCTATGCGCTCGAGCTCACCGCGGACGCGGCGGTTCGCTGCGATCTACTGCTCGTCGCGGTCGACGTCGCGCACCGGCTGGGCGATTTGAGCGAAGAGCGCGAGCTGCTCGCGCGTGCCCAGGCCGAAGCCGTTAGTGCCGATGAGCGGCGCGCGTTCGAGGTGCTGTTGCGCGTCGCGCGCTGCGCGCACCGCGCCGGTTCGGCCGGCGAGGATGCAGACGTGCACCGGCGGCTGCGCCGTGCCGCCGATGCGCTCGGCGACGACGCCGTGCGCGCGGAGCTGTACGCGCACGAGGCCAAGTACGAGCGCAAGTGCGGCCGGTACGAGAGCGCGCAGGATTTGCTCGAGCGCGCCGACGCGCTGTACGAACGCTTGGGTACGCTCGAGCCGCGCGTCGACGTGCTGGCGCAAGGCGTCACGTACGCCGCGTACGTCAACGACGCGCGCCGTCTCGAGACGTTTCTCGCGCGGCTGCGCGCGCTCGACCTGCGCGCGCAGCCGGTGCTGCGCTTGCGCGCGCTGCGCGCGGAGCGGCGTCTTGCGCTCGCGGTCAATGCCGCGGAACCGCTGCTCGCCGCGGCGACGGAGTCGCTGGCGCTCAGCCGCGAGGTCGGCGACCGCCGCGAGGAGGCCGACGCGCTGCTCGCGCTCGCGAACGCGCGCGTGCTGTCGGGCGCGTACGCCGAGGCCGATTTCGACGCCGCGATCGCGCTGTTCGAAAGCGCCGGCGATCCGGTGGGGCTGTCGGGCGCGCTGCACAACAGCGCGCACCTGCTGCGCGAGCTCGGCGCGTTCGACGAGGCGGTCGCGCGGCTCGAGCGCGCGCTCGCGATCAACGTCGAGAACGGCTTCGAGGTCGGCCGCGCGATGTGCCTGATGTTTCTCGCCGCGACGGCGTGCGACGCCGAGCGCTTCGCCGCCGCGCTGGAGTACGCGGACCGCATGCTCGGCGCGGTCGGCGCGGCCGGCGTCGCGCACGTGCGCGCATACGCGTTCCTCTACCGTGCTTGCGCGTACGCGGGACTGGGCCGCTGGAACGACGCGCGCGCGTCGCTGCGCGAAGCGCTCGCCGCCGGGACGGACGCGGACCAGCCCGGCGAGCGCTGCTTCTTCCTCGCCGCGTGTGCGCAAGTAGCCGCCGACACCGGCGACTTCGAGACGGCGCGCAGCGCGTTCGACGAAGCGTGGCCGCTGGCCGGCGGCGCGGGCGCTCTCAGCCGCCGCTACGAGCGCGTCTACTGGCCGGGTTCGCGAATAGCGCTCGCCTTCGGCGACGATGCGCGCGCCGCCGAGCTCCTTGCGCTAGCGCGCGCGGATGTCGAGCGCACGAGCGCGTCGCTCGGCGACGAGCGCGCGCGCGCTGCGTTCCGCGCGATCCCGCTCGTCGCGCGCGTGCTCGCCGTTCCGCCTGCGCCGAACGATCAGCGGCGGCGCACGCTCGACGTCGCGGTGCCGGCCGGGCGGATGCGGTAGATCGAGCCGGTATCGTCGTCGGCGACGAAGAGGCTTCCTTGCGCGCCGACGGCGACGCCGGTCGGGCGCCCGAAGCGCGTCGCGCCGTTCTGAAAACCGGTGAAGAAGTCGTTCCACTGCGTGGTCGGATCGCTCCAGTTCACCGGGCGCGCGGGCGACGCGCCGGAGAACGGCACGAACGCGACGTGCGGCGGCGCGACCGGAATGTTGTTGATCACGTGCCACGAGCCGTGCAGGCCGACGAACATCCCGCCGCGCCATGCCGAAGGGAACGTGTACGCGCCGGTCTGCGACGCGGGATAGATGGCCATGCCGATGATCGTAGCGTATGCGGGAAACGTGACCGCCGGAACGACGACGTTCGCACAGTTCGCTCCGGGCGTGTACGCGATATGGTTCTCTTCGCAGTCCGGCCAGCCGTAGTCGGCCGGCGCCGTGCGCGACGAGACGGGATCTGCATACTCGTACGGATGGCCTTGCGGAAGCGAGTCCTGTCCCGCGCCGCCCGCCCATACGGTTCCGGTGGACGGATCGGTAGCGATTCCGATCGGATTGCGCCAGCGCCTTGCCTGCACGGTCATGCCGCTGCCGTCGAGTCCCATGCGCAGGATGGTTGCGCGCGTCGGATCCGTCTCGGCGCACGCGTTGCAGGTCGAGCCGACGCCGACGTACAGCGACGATCCGCTCACCGCGACGGACGTCGTATTGTGCCCGACATCGGGTTGTTGCGTGCGAACCGACGCGATCTTTTGCGGCGTTCCGCTGCGCGCGCCGGTGGTGTACGCAATGCGGTACACGCCGGTCCGCGTCGCCACGAAAACGAAGCCGCTGCCGTATGCGACGCCGCTAACCGGCGCGTCCGCGATGTCGGCGAACGTCGCGACCGCGCCCGCGGCGCCGGGGCTTTCCGCGTTCGGCACGATCGCGACCGTCGATCCCGTTGTGCCGGCGATGAGGTCGCCGTTGGGCAGCGCCGCGAGCTCGCGCGCACCGAAGCCGGACGCGATCTTGCTGACGATGAAGCCGGACGGCACGTGCAGGTTCGGGTCGGCCGGCTGCGCGCTCGGCCCGGGCACCGGCGTCGCGGTCGGCGCGGCGGTAGGCTGCGGAGTCGCCGTCGGCACCGCCGTCGGAGCCGGGCTCGCGGTCGGTACGGGTGTGGGTGTCACCGTTCCGCCCCCTCCGACGCCCGGGCCCGGCGGCACCTGCTGGTTGACGACCGGCTGCGCGCTCGTTCCACCGCCGCCGCTGCACGCGGCGAGCGCACAGGCAAGCAACGCCGCGCCGGCGAGCGAACGCACGAGCAGATGACGGCTCCGAAAATCGCGGTGATCGACTACGGCGGCGGTAACGTCGGCTCGCTCGTCGCGGCGCTTGAGAAGCGCGGTGCGCCCTTTGCGCTGACGGAGGACCCGAGCGACGTCGAGCGCGCGCAAGCGGCGATCCTCCCCGGCGACGGAGCATTCGGTGCGACGATGGACGCTCTGCGCGAGCGCGGGCTCGATGCTGCGATCCGCCGCACGATCGGCGCCGGGCGGCCGTTTCTCGGAATTTGCGTCGGTATGCAAGTCTTGTTCGACTCCAGCGACGAGTACGGCGGTGCCGCCGGTCTCGGCATTCTACCCGGCGATGTACGCCGCTTCACCGGCGCACCCCGCGTGCCGCACATGGGTTGGAACGATCTCGTGATCGAGCGCACGCACCCGTTCGTCGACGGAATCGCGTCCGGAGCGTGGGCTTACTTCCTGCACTCGTACCGCGTCGGCACGACGGACACGCTGCTCGCGTCGTGCGACTACGGCGAGCGTTTCGCCGCGATCGTCGCGCGCGACAACGTCATGGCAACGCAATTCCACCCGGAAAAGAGCCGCATCGCGGGCGGCCGTCTGCTGGACAACTTCCTGCGCATCGCGGTCCCGTGAGCCGCGCGCTCACGATCTATCCCGCGATCGACTTGCGCGGCGGACATGCCGTGCGCCTGGAGCGCGGCGATCCGTCGCGCGAGACGCGCTACGATGCGGATCCCGTCGCGCGCGCTCGCGCGTTCGTGGCGGAGGGCGCGCGCGCGCTGCACGTCGTCGATCTCGACGGCGCGTTCGGAACGGGCGAAAATCAAACGGCATTGCGCGCAATCTGCGCCGCCGCGGGCGTCCCGGTGCAGACGGGCGGCGGCATTCGCACCGCGGACGACGTCGCCGCACGCTTCGAAGCCGGCGCGCACACCGTCGTGATCGGCACGCTGCTGGTCGAAAAGCCGGACGAGGCGCGCGCGATCGCCGAGCGCTGGGGCGAACGCATCGTCGCGGGAATCGACGCGCGCGGCGACCGCGTCGCGACGCGCGGCTGGCTGACCGAGAGCGCCGTCTCCCGCGACGATCTCCTGCGCACGGTCGCCGGCTGGGGCGTGCGCCGCGTGGTCTACACCGAGATTGCGCGCGACGGCATGGGCGCGGGATACGACATCGCCGCGCTCGCGCACGTGGCGTCGCTCGCACCGCTGCGCGTCACGGCGAGCGGCGGCGCGCGCACGCTCGACGACCTCCTCGCGCTGCGCGACGGGACGCCCGAGAACGTCGACGCGGCGATCGCGGGCCGTGCCCTGTACGAAGGAACGCTGCGGCTCGCGGATGCGGTGGCGGCGCTGCGATGAGAGCGACGGCGCTGCGATGACGAGCGACGACGACCGCCCGAAGTACAGCAAACAGGTCATCGTGCTGCGCAACGACCTCAACATGCGCAAGGGAAAGATGATCGCACAGGGCGCGCACGCGTCGCTAGCGGCTTTCATGGAAGCCGACCCCGAAGACACCGCGCTCCTGGACTGGCTAAACGGCGCGAGCACGAAGATCGCGGTCTCCGTCCCGAGCGAAGAAGCGCTGCTCGACGTCTACGAGCGCGCCCGCGCCGCATCGCTGCCGTGCGCGCTCGTGACGGACGCGGGCCGCACGGAGTTCGGCGGCGTCCCAACGCGCACCGCAGTCGCAATCGGCCCTGCGTGGAGCGACGCGGTCGACGCAATCACGGCCGAACTAAAACTGCTCTGACGCGCTCGCGCCCTATTGCGCTGCGGGTTCCGGTGTCGGCTTCGGCGGAAGCGTACGCTTGATCAGCGGACGTCGCGTGCGCTCGGGGGACGCAATCGGGGTCGGCGTCGCGCCGGGCGTAGCCGCCGCGGCGGGAACGGCCGTACGCGACCCGGGCGGCGACGGCGTGCGCGCCGGCGGCGGCGTAGGGGTTCGCGGAGGCGGCGGTGTCGGAGTTCGCGTTGGGGACGGCGCCGGCGTCGCGTCGAGAATGCGGCGGCGCGGCGGCGTCGGCGCGGAGGTCGCACCGGCCGGCGTCGGCGTCGGGACGTTCACGGAACGCCGGATCGGAATAGACTGCGGTGTCGGCGTGGGCTGAGCGACGCGCGCTGGCGGCGGCGTCGCCGGGAGCACGATGGGCGGCGTGACGAGGTTGAAGCGCTGCGGCAGCACGATGAACTGCTGCTGTCCGTTCGGCAGCGTGATGCGCGCGGCGACGCGCGCGAACGGCTGGTTCACACCGTTCGGAACGACGACGTGCGCCACGTACGAGTTCGCGCTGTTGACGCGCAATGGGAAGAACCCGCCCACGCCGTCGACGCCGACGTACCCCGTCATGCCGGGCGCGCCTTCCACGTACACGTCGAACGCGTTCGTGCCCGGGACGATCCAGCGGTCGACCCATATCGCGCCTACCGGAAACGGCGTCGGCGCCGGCGCGCTCGTGAAGTCGAAGCTGTCCTCGAACGACCATGAGTTGCCGAGCGCGGCGCCGGTGCTCGCGTCGCGGCCGGTCACGACGACGTAATGCGTTCCGGGCGCGAGCGCGGTGCGCGGCGTGTAGAGAACCTGGTCGCCGACGATCGACGCATCGCCCGTGACGTCACGCCCGTCGACCACCACGTGTAGCGAGCGCGGATCGATCGCCGCGGCACCGGCGAAGCGCGCGGAGATCGCGGGGTACGGTTCGTGAACCTGCGCCGCGTTGCGAGGCGTTTCCGTGACGACGAACGTGCCGCTGCGCGGAGCCGGCGCTGCTGCATCCACCGGCTGCTGCGCCCCGCGCGCACCCGATCCGGACGATGCAGCAGCGCGCGAATCGCCCGACGATGCGGCGGCGCGCGGATCGCCGAGCGCGACGGTGCGCGTGCGCGCCTCGTAGCCGACCCCCAGGCCGAACGCCGTCGCGACGGCTCGCAGCGGTGCATACGCGGTGCCGTTCACGATGCGAACCGCGCCGCGCGCGGGGATCGTCGCGACGTGCGCGCCGCGCTGAACGGTGATCGTGTGCGCGCGCCCGTCGTAGCCGACGTCCGCGCCGAGCGCGTTGCCGAGCGTGCGCACCGGCAGCAGCACGCGACCATCGGCGACGGCCGCCCGCGCGTGCGGGAGAACGGTCTTGCCGTCGAGGGTGACCGCGTACGCCGCGAACGTGAGGGCATGGATCACGGTTCGGTAACGCCGTACGTGCGCGGAACGTGCGCGGGCAGCCGCGCGACGATCTCGTAAC
>JAQBPK010000133.1 GCA_028287565.1 Vulcanimicrobiota bacterium | reverse complement strand
CGCTGCCCGGCGCCGCCGGAACGCCCGCGCCCGGCTTGCCGTCCGGCGGCAATCCCTCGGGCGGGTCGGGCGCGATCAACGCGACCGCGATTCCCACCCTGGCCCCGGCCGATCAGCGCTCGCCGCTGCCGTATCCCGCGTACGGAACGCCGGCTCCGGTGTCCGAGACGCGCACGGCGCCCGGCGTCCCGCAGGTCATCACCCTGCAGCAGGCCACGCTGATCGCGTACGCGCGGTCGCCGATCCTCGCGTCCGCGCGCGCGGATGTCGCCATCGCGACGGCACCGGTCGGGCTGGCGCAAAGCGCGCTCTTCCCCGCCGTCACGGGCAACGTGTCCACGACGCGCTCGCACCGCGAGTCCGGCTCGAGCACGACCACGGGCACCGGCACGACCGCGACCGGATCGCTCTCGCCGAACACGACCTCGAACAGCCTCTCGCTGCAGCTGCAGCAACTGATCTTCGACGGCGGCCGCGTCGCGGCGCAGATACGCAGCGCTCGCGCCACGCAGTCGGCGTCGGTCGCGACGTACCAGCGCCAGCTGCAGACCGTCGCGTTCAACGTCGCGACCGCGTACTACAACACGCTCGCGGCGCAGCGGCAGACGCAGGTCGCGCTCACCACCGTCACGCTCGACCAGGTTCAGGAGGCTCTGGTCACCGCGCAGATTCGCGCCGGCACCGCCGCGCGAACGGACCTCGCCACCGCGCAGCTTCCCACGGCACAAGCTCGTGTCGCCGTCGTGCGCTCGCAGGCCAACGAGCAAGTGCAGCTTGCGACGTTCGCCAACGCGCTCGGCCTCGACGCCGACATCGCGGTTCAGCCGAAGGACGACGTGCCCGCGCTGAGCGCGACGGCGGGGACGCTCACGGTGAACCCGGCGTTTCCTACGCCGTCGTACCAAACCGCGGTGACGCGCGCGCTCGCGCTGCGGCCCGATCTCACGGCGCAGCAGCAGAACGTCGTCGCGCTCCAGGAGAACCTGCGCGCCGCCAAGCTCGGCAACTTTCCGAACCTCAACGGCACCGGAAGCTACGGCGTCGCGTCGACCGATCCGGGCGGCGGCACGTTCCGCAACTCGAGCTCGATCGGGGTCGCGCTGACGATCCCGGTGTACGACCGCGGCGTGACCCGCGCGCAGACCGCGCTGGCGCAGGGCCAGGTCGACCGTGCGCTTGCGCAGCTGCAGATCGCGCAGCAGGGCGTACAGCTCAACGTTCGCACGGCGCTGGTCAACCTCGTGTCCGCGTACGCGGCGCTCGACCAGACCAACGCGGAGCTCAGCAAAGCGCAGCAAGTGCTGCAAGCGACGCAGGCGCAGTACCGCGCGGGCGTGACGACGCTGCCGCTGCTGCTCAACGCGCAGGTCGGCCTCACCCAGGCGCTCACGGACGAGGTTACGTCGGTGTACACGGTCCGCCAGGCCGAGCAGGCGCTGTTGTTCGCGGAGGGCGCGAACGCCAACGGGTGAAGTCCCCGGCGGTATGACTTCAACGGTCCCGGTCTGGATCGACGACCCGGTCAACGCGGCGATCCTCGCGGTTAGCGAGGATCGCCTCCAGGGTTTTCAGCTCGACCCGTTCGGTGAGATCGCCGAGCGAAGCGGTATCCCCGCCGCAACGGTGATCGAAAGAATCGTCGCGATGCTGCGTTCCGGGACGATCCGCCGGGTGCGCCAGACGCTCATGGCGACAAACCTCGCCGCGGGCGCGCTGTGCGCGTGGCAGGTGCCGCAGGACCGCTTGAACGATGCGTTCGAGTGGCTGTTCCGCGAAGACCCGTTCTCGGGGCACGTCGTGATCCGCACGGCCGATGCGGCGACGCCGGGCTCGAACTACCGCCTCTGGACGACGCTCAAAGTGCCGCAGGGCTTCTCGATCGACAAGCACGCCGCGTTCCTCGCGCGCACGATCGGGGCGCAAGCGTACCGGCTGATGCCGGCCAAGAAGCTGTTCGCGCTGGGCGTGGGGCACGTGCGGCGGCGCGGGCTCGAGCCGGGCGCGCGCGCGGACGTGCTCGCCGAGGTGAAAGACACGAACATCGTCGAGCTCACCGCGCTCGAGTGGCGCGTGCTGACGGCGATCAAGCGCGAGCTGGCCGCGGACGAGATCGTGCGCGACGTGTGGCCGGGGCGCGCGCGCGAAGCGGGCGTGCCGCTCGACGAGTTCGCGCGCGTGGGTCGCGAACTGAACGAGAAAGGCGTGATCGGGCGCTTCTCGACCTTTCTCGAGCACGTGAAGCCGAACGCGGACGCGGGCGGGCAGAGCGTGACGCGCTACAACGCGCTGTTCCACTGGCAGGTGCCGCCGGGCCGCGAGCTCGACGCGGGCCGCGAGGTGGGCCGGCACTACATCATGACGCACGCGTACTGGCGCGAGGGCGGGCCTGAGTTCCGGGGCGTCAACGTCATGGGCGTCGCGCACGGCACGGAGAAGGACGCCGTGCTCGCGCACAAGGCTGCGATCGACGCGCACCTGCGCGAAGCCGGCATCGATTTCGGCTACACCAACGTGTTCTGGGGCGGGCGCAGCGAGATCAAGCCGTCCGAGATCGCGCCGGCCGCGTACGCCGAGTTCTGCACGGCACACCAAATCGATCCGGAGGCGATGCGCTCATGATTCGTCGCGTTCTCACCGCGGGCGCGCTGCTTGCGCTCGCTCTTTGCGCGTGCACCAAGGTGGGCGACACCGTGGCCTCGTCGGGCAGCGGCGGCGGCGCGAGCGGTCCCTCGGGGCCGCATCCGGACCGGCTCGTGATCGGTGCGCTCGGCGACCCGAAAGGCCTCAACCCGGCGTTCGCCTCGGCCACGCCGACGCTCGAGCTCTCGGCGTTCATCTTCTCGTACACGGTCCGCTACGACGACAAGGCACGGCCCGTCCCCGACGCGGTGAGCGAGATTCCGACGCTCGAGAACGGCGACGTCTCCAAAGACGGGCTCACGCTCAAGTACAAGCTGCGCCACGGGATCAAGTGGCATGACGGTCAGGGCGAGCTGACCTGCAACGACATGCGCTCGACGTGGAAGATGATGATCAACCCGAAGAACATCATCGACACGACGGTGGGCTGGACGTCGATCAAGGACATCGACTGCAGCGATCCCTACGTCGCCGTCGTGCACATGAAGAACGTGTACGCGCCGTTCCTCCAGCAGCTGTGGAGCGTCAACGGCAACTCGCCGATCTTGCCGGCGCACGTCATCGACAAGTACAACGACGACAAGGGCAGCATGAACACCGCGCCGTTCAACGCCGCGCCGGTCGGCAGCGGCCCGTACAAGTTCGTGTCGTGGGACCGCGGCAACCAAGTCCGGCTCGAAGCGTTCCCGGACTATTTCCTCGGCAAGCCCAAGATCGCCGAGGTGGTCTACAAGGTCATCCCCGACGGGAACACGCTCGCCACGCAGGTGACGACCCGTGAGCTGGACGTCGGCTGGGGCATCCCGTCCGCGCAGTACGCGCGCCTCCAGAATCTGCAAGGCGTCAAGGTCGTCGCGCCGGTGGGGTACTTGTTCGACCACGTCGACTTCAACTTGAAGCGGCCGCTGTTCGCGGACGTCCGCGTGCGACGCGCGCTGACGTACGCGATCGACCGCGCGACGATACTCGACAAAGTGCAGCACGGCCTGGGCGAGCTGAGCAACACGTTCCTCGACCCGACGCTCTCCCCCGACGCGCAAGACCCGAACATCATGAAATACCCCTACGATGCCGCCAAGGCGAACGCGCTGCTCGACGAGGCGGGCTGGAAGACGGGTCCGGACGGCATCCGCGTGAAGAACGGGCAGCGCCTCTCGTTCCAGCTTTCCACCCAGACGGAGTCGACGACCGGCCGCGCGATTCAGCAGCAAGTCCAAACGTACTGGAAAGCGGTCGGCGCGGATGCGCAGATCAAGAACTATCCGCTGGTCCTCTTTTTCGACCAGACCACGAACGGCGTGCTCGCGGGCGGCAAGTACGATACGGCGATCTACGCCTGGTCGGGAGCCGCTGATGTCGACAACAGCGCGATTTACTCGGCGCACTTCCTGCCCCCGCACGGGCAGAACTATCCGGTCTGGCAGAACGCGGTGGCGACCAAGGCGATGGACGATGCGAACGCCACGGTGGACGAGAAGAAACGCATCGCGCTCTACCACACGGTGCAGGAAGAGTTCGCAAAGGACGATCCCTCGATCATCCTGTGGTTCCGCAAGCAGGTGATCACCAACGACGAACGGCTCCAGAACTTCAGCACGACGCCGGTGATCCTCACGCCGTTCTGGAACACCTGGGAGTACCACTACTGAGGTCGCGCGCGCTTGCGCTCGCGCTCGCCGCGTGCACGGCCGTCGTTCCGGGCACGCTCGGCACCGGACCGAAGGACGAGCGCGGGGCGCGCCATCCGTACACGATTCCGCACGTCCTGCGCTATGCGACGGGCGAGGACATCGTCGGGCTGAACCCCCACCTGAACCCGCAGCTCACGCTGTCGTTCATGTCGTCGCTGACGATGGCGTGGCTCGTGCGCTACGACAAGCGCAACCGGCCCGTGCCGGAGCTGGCGACCGCGGTGCCTTCGCGCGCCAACGGCGGGATCTCGCGCGACGGCAAGACGATCACGTACCATCTGCGGCACGATGCGAAGTGGTCGGACGGCGTGCCGTTCACCGCGGACGACGTCGCGTTCTCGGTCGGCGTCGTGCGCAACACGTCGAACAACGAGCTGACCCGCGTCGGCTTCGACTTGGTGACGCGCGTCGACACGCCGGACAAATATACCGTGGTGCTGCACCTGACGCGCCCGCACGCCGGCTTCTTCGTGAACTTCTTCGGCTCGGCGTTCGGGCAGCCGTGCATCCTGCCCAAGCACCTGTTGGGCAAGCTCGCGTCGATCAACGAGGCGCCGTACAACGGTTTGCCGGTCGGCATCGGGCCGTTCAAGTACGCGTCGTGGAAACGCTCCGACAGCGTCGAGATGGTCCCCGACCCGTTGTACTTCGGGCGCAAGGCGAAGCTGCGGCGCGTCGTGTTCAAGACTATCCAGAGCCGCGAGACGGTGTACACGCAGCTTCGCACGCACGAGCTCGACATGTGGCTGCCGGTGCCGGCGGCGTACTACGACCGCGTCCGCGAGATCCCGGGGATCCGCGTGGTGCGCCAGGGCTCGTACGGCTACAACCACATCGACTTCGAGCTCGAGCACGGACCGTTGCGCGACGTGCAGGTGCGCCGCGCGCTGCGCCTCGCGACCGACCGGGTGACGATCGCAACGAAGATCCGGCACGGGATCGGGATCCTGCAGGAGACGGTGATCTCGCCGGCCCACCCGTTCCACGTCGACGTGCCGCGCGTGCCGTACGACGTCGCCGCGGCGAACCGGCTGCTCGACGCCGCCGGCTGGGTGCGCGGCGCCGACGGCATCCGCGCGCGCAACGGCGAGCGGCTCGAGTTCGACGTGGCCGGAATCACGGGCGTGCCCGACACCGACGCGGTGATCGAGCTGCTGCGCGCGTCGTGGGGACAGATCGGCGCGTCGCTGCGCGTCCAGCGCTACACCTCGCCGATCTACTTCGCGCCCGCGCCGAGCGGCGGCATCATCTACGGCGGCAAGTTCGACGTGACGCTGTACGCCTGGATCCTCGGTCCCAACGCGGACCTCACCAACCAGTTCGCGTGCGACCGCTTTCCGCCCAAAGGCGCGAACATCCCGCGCTACTGCGACCGCGACGTCGACGCCGCGCTGCGCCGCTTCGACGAGACGTACGACGAGAACGCGCAGCGGCGCGAGATGCGGTTGATCCAGGAGCGGCTGGTGCGCGACGTTCCGACCATCGTCACGGACGCGCGCGAGGATCTGTACGCGTATAACGACGACTTGCACGGCTTTGCGCCCAATCAAGTGACCGCGTTCGGCGATCTCGTGGACGCCGACATCTAGAGGAGACGACCGTGAAACGAGCCCTTGCAACGGTTCTGGCCGCGCTGCTGCTGGCTGCGTGCGCGAAGACCGGGAACGTCGCGTCCACGTCCGGCGGGGCGGGCGCGCCGAACGCGCGCACCATTGCGCACACGCTGCGGATCGGCGACACGCAAGACTTCGACACGCTCAACCCGCATCTCGCGACCGCGCTCACGCTGGGGAACCTCGCGCAGCTCACCATGGCGTATCTCGTGCGCTACGGCGCCGACAACCGGCCCGTGCCGGAGCTCGCGACCGAGGTGCCGACGGAGAAGAACGGCGGGATCAGCGCGGACGGCCTCACGATCACCTGGCATCTGCGCCGGGACGTGAAGTGGTCCGACGGCGCGCCGTTCGACGGCGACGACGTCGTGTGGTCGACCAATGCGGTCAACAACCCCGCCAACAACGAGGTGGGACGCGACGGCTGGGATCTGATCACCAAGATCGACGAGCCGGACAAGTACACGGTGATCTATCACCTCAAAAAGCCGTACTCGGGCTATCTGCCGACGTTCTTCGGAAGCGCGGGCGCGAACCCGTGCATCCTCCCCAAGCACATTCTCGCGTCGCTGCCGAACATCAACGACGCGCCGTACAACGCCAAGCCGGTCGGGATCGGGCCGTTCCGCTACACCGAGTGGGTCCGCGGCGATCACGTCACGCTCGAGGCGAACCCGTACTACTGGCGCGGCCAGCCGAAGATCAAGAAGATCGTCTTCAAGATCGTGCCCGACCGCAACACGCTGCTCACGCAGCTCCAGACCGGCGAGCTCGACATGTGGAACTACGTCCCGGCGGCGTATGTCGGCCGCGCGGCCGCCTTGCCGAACCTTGCGCAGAAGCGCGGGCCGTCGATGCTGTACCAGCACGTCGACTTCAACACCGCGCATCCGGCGCTCAAAGAGCAAGCCGTCCGCGCCGCGCTGCGCCTCGCGCTCGACCGGCCGACGATGATGCAGAAGGTCAGCCACGGCGTCGGCATCATGCAGGAGACGCCGCTGAGCCCGGCTAGCCCGTTCTACAGCACGCCGCCCCCGCTCACGCCGTTCGACCCGGCGAAGGCGAACCAAATCCTCGATGGCGCAGGGTGGAAACGCGGCGCTGACGGCATCCGCGCGAAGAACGGCGTCCGCCTGAACCTCGAGTGGGCCGCGATCACGGGCAGCCAGGACGCCGACACGCGCATCGAGCTCATTCGCAGCACGTGGAAGGACATCGGCGTCGGTCTCGACGTCAAGCACTACAACTCGGCGCTGTTCTTCCAGCTCCGCACCGGGATTCTCTATGGCGGGAAGTTCGACGTGACCGCGTTCGGCTGGCAGATGACGCCGGACGCCGACCTCAACCCCTACAACGCGTGCGACCTGATGCCGCCGAACGGCCAGAACGTCACGCGGCTGTGCGATCCCAAGCTGCAGCGAGTGCTCCAGCAAGAGAAGACCGCGTACGACGAAGAGAAGCGCAAGACGATCATCGCCGACGCGCTCAACATCGTCGAGGCCGACGTACCGTACGTGGTGCTGTACGTCTCCGAGGACGTGCACGCGTTCAACAAAGACCTGACCGGCTGGCACCCCAACAACACCACGCCGTTCGACGACTTCCTCAACGTTGACATTTAGCGCCTCCGCTTTCGCTACGGCGCGGTGGTATGTTTCATTTGTTTCGCCCTGTGGGTCAGGATGATCGCGCTGCCTAGCATGATGCAGCCTGCGATGGGAACCGCGCGCAGCATTCCCCACGCTGGCTGACGTTCGTCGAGACCTGCCGCGTGTTGTTCGTCCGCCCATACCGCGCTTGCGTCCGCGTTTGCCGGCGCGTGGTAGGTTGCCGGTAGCGCGTCCGGCCACGTCGGCGCGGGGTGCGCGTGCGCTGCCGGCAGCGCGACGCACGCCAGCGCCAGCAGCGCGGCGAACGGCACGACGTCGGCGCGCGTGGTGCGCGTGTCCGGGCCGAGCGCGACGAGCGCGCACGCGACGGCGAGACCGAGCGCCACGATCTGCGCCGCCGCGGGCGGGCGCTGCGCGAGGCCGAGCCAGTCGACGCAGATCAGCACCGTTGCGACCGTGGTGAGTACGCGTGCCGTTCCGCGCGCGCGCACCGCGAGGACGAGCAGCGGGATCAGCTCGATGACGAAGTCGTGCTCGTGGAAGAAGGGGACCGCGAGCGGCAGCGCCGCGATCGCGAGCAGCGTTCCGTCGCGCGCGTCGAGCCGCGCGCGCACGGTCGCGACCGCCGTCGCGGCGATCGCGGCAAGCGCGCACACCGTCCCGGCGGCGGTCGCGACGCCGGCGGACGCGCCGAGCGACCATGCGATCGCAGCCGGCGTGTGCTGGATCGTGACGAAGCGTTCCGCGTTCCCGTGCTCCGCGAGGCGGTGCAGGTACGCGACGAAGCCCGGCCCGCCGCCGCCCGCGATCAGTGTGAGCGTGGCGAAGGCGAGCGCGCCCAGCGCCGCGCACAGCAGCGCGGTGCGGTCGCGCAATCGCGCGATGAGCACGAGCGCGAGGTTCGGCTGCAATGCGGCGAGTAGCGTCGCGAACGATCCGGCCGCGACCGCGCGGCGCTCGTATGCCAGCAGCGCGCACGCGACCGCGGCGGCGCTTAGGAGCGCCACCTGGCCGAGCGCGATGTCGCTCATCGCCGGTGCGCTACAGATGCCCAGCGCGAACGCGCCGAGCAGCACGGTGATGCGCCGCGTGCGCGCGAGCGCGAGCGCGGCGAGGATCAGCGCGCACAGCGCCGCGGCGATGAGGCCGGACCATATCCGTACCGCGACCGGGTGCGGCAACCGCGCGAGCGCGCCGAACAACGGCAGCGCGGCGGCCGGGCCGACGTACGGCAGCAGCTCGTCCCGCGACGCGTCGACGCCGCCGATCGTGCGTTCCACGCTCCATACCGCGCGCGACCACGGGTCGCCGCCCGCGTTCCACGTCGCGCCGGCCGCGTAGTACGCCTCGAAGTCGCGCCCGAACGGACCTTGCGTGGGCGGCGGGCGAAACAGCGTGAACGCCAGCACGAGCGCAATCGCCACGCCGGCGAACGCGAGCTCACGTCGCAGCGTAGAGTCCCAGGCGTTCGACCCGCCCCGCGTTGCCCATGACGTACGCGACGCCGCCCGGAAAGCGCGCTTCATAGGCCTCCGCGTACACCACCGGCGCCGGACCGCCGACCGCGACGGTATAGCGCTCGTCGAGCGTAGCCGTCGCGGCGCCGAGCGCGACGTCGCCGGGCGACAGCCGGAACGCGCCGTAATCGCGCGCGGCGAGCCCGGGCACGCCGTTCGCTTTGGGAACGTAGTGTTCGAGCGCGACGAGCACTCCGTCACCCGGCTCGGGAGAGGCACCGTTCGCGTAGAACAGCGAGAGGAAGTGCCGCGCGCCGTCCTCGCGCGCCGCATACGTGTGCCAGCCGCGGATCGGGTACGCGAAGCCGACGCCGAAGACGCGTTCGACCTGCTCGCGTGTCGTCGTCCCGAGCGCGAACGCGAGCCGTTCGTTCGCGAGCACGACGGGCCGGTCGAGCGGTGCGGGTGGAACGTTGCGCCGCGCGCGGTTCGTCTCGTAGATGCTCGCGAGGATGTCGACCGCGCGCTTCATCGCGAAGTCGGGCGCAGGCTTTTCGTCGTCGCTCACGCGGCGCGCTCCATGTGCGTCGCGGCCGCGCCGGCGATCGCGACGAACACGATCGCGAGATATGCGACCAGCGTTACGGCGCGCTGCACGGGCAGCAGCCCGCTGCCGTGCGGGTCGATGTGGCCGCGGAAGATGCCGATGATGCGCGGAACCGCGGTAACCAGCATCAGCAGCAGGATCACGATGCCGAACACGCTGTGCCCGAACAGCAGCACCCAGCCGCCGAGCAGCACCACGCCGACGATCCACAGCCGCGCATCGACCGCGCCCGCGACGGCGCCGCCGTCGAATGGCGGCGTCGGGATCAAGTTGAAGAGGTTCAGGAAGAAGCCGATGTACGCGCAGCCCGTCCAGAACCGCGCCTGCGGCATCATCGACGGCTCGCCCGCGACGATGCCGTACACCCAGCACGCGGCCGCGGCCGCGACGCCGAACAGCGGTCCGGCGAGCGCGGCGGCGACGTTCTGCGCGGGCGTTCCGCCGGCCGGCGCGCTGACGAACGCGCCGAAACCCGGAATGAACATCGGCAGCGACGCATTCACGCCGTAGTTCCGCCAGGTGACGAAGTGGCCGAGCTCGTGCACGAGGATCATCAGCACGAACACGATCCCGATCTTCCAGCCGCCGAACCATTGCGCGTACAGCCAGACCGACAGGAACATGGAGCCGAAGCTCAGGAGGAGCTTCGGGGCCAGGAATAACCACTTGAAGCTGAACAGGACCGCCAGCAGCGTTTTGAACTTCGCCGCCGCAAGCCCCAGCGCGACCAGGATCCCGCCGACCGCGCCCATCCCTCGCCGCTCCGTCTTCGCCTTGCGCTCGTCCGGCCGCTCCTCGTCATGCATCGTCCGGTAGTTCTCGATCCACCCGTCCCGCTCCGTGAATGGCACCCGGTCCTCCCGGCAGGAGATCTTCGCTCGATCTCCCTGCACTGGACGGCGCACGGTTATGACGACGTGTTCCCGGCCTACCACTTCTGCGTCAGCGGCGCCGAGGACGTCCTGGTTCACCACACGCACGATCTGCGCGACAACATGCGCGACGTGCGGCTCGATCCGTCGCTGCCGTACGCGCCGCACACGTCGCGGCGCAACTCGTGGTCGATCGGGCTGTCGGTCGCGGCGATGCAGGACGCGACGCCGTTCGACTTCGGGCCGTGTCCCGTGACGCCGCCGCAGCTCGACGCGCTGTGTGAGGTTGCCGCCAAGCTGGCGGCATTCTACGGCATCGGCGTCGCGGCGATCCGCACGCACGCCGAGGCGGCGCTCGATGACGGCTATTTCGGACACGGTCCGGGTCACAAGCGCTGGGACATCGCGCGGCTCGAGCCCGCGCCCGAGCCGCTCGACCCGTCGGAGGCCACGCGAACCGGCGACTGGTTCCGCAGCCGCATCAGCGCTCTGATCGCGCGCGCACGCTGACGCAGGCGGACGCGCGGTGAGCAGGTTCGCGAACGCCGTGCTGTGGCTGCTGCTCGCGCTCGGGATCGCGCTGGTCGTGGTGATGACGTGGCACCCGTGGGTGCATCCCTGGACCGGCGTCCGTACCTGACGTCGCGGGGTAACGCCGCACCGTCGCGAACCCGCCGCGCATGACACGGATCGTGGTCTTGGGCGGCGGGTTCGCCGGCGTCTCGGTCGCGCGGCGGCTGGAGAAGAAGCTGCGCCGCGACGAGGCGGAGATCGCGATCGTCAGCCGCGACAACTTCACGCTGTTCACGCCGATGCTGCCCGAGGTGAGCTCGGGCGGGCTCGAGCCGCGCCACGTCGCGACGCCGGTGCGCGCGCAGCTGCGCCGCACGAAGTTCGTGCTCGGCGAGATCGCGCGCGTCGATCTAGCGGAGCGCGCGGTCGAGGCGCGCCATCCGATCACCGGCGACGTCACGCGCCTGGAGTACGACCACATCGTGCTCGCTTTGGGATCGGTCACGTCCACGTTCGGGATCCCCGGCGTCGCCGAGCACACGCTTCCGCTGAAGACGCTCGAGGACGCGGAAACGCTGCGCAACCGCATCATTGCCGCGCTCGAGCAAGCCGTCGTCACGCCGGCCGGACCGGATCGCGACCGGCTGCTCACGTTCGCGGTCGTCGGCGGCGGCTACACCGGCTGCGAGTGCGCGGGCGAGCTCGTTGACTTCTTCCACTCGATCGTGCCGTTCTACCGGCCGCTGCAGCTCGGCGACGTGCGGATGATCCTGATCGAAGGCGGGAAGGCGCTGCTGCCGGATCTCCCCGAGAAGATGGGGCGCTACACGACGCGCAATCTCGCGCGGCGCGGCGTCGAGCTCGTCATCGGCGACGGCGTCACGCGCATCGACGGGCACACCATCGCGCTGCAGTCGGGGCGCAACATTCCGTGCGGCACCGTCGTGTGGAGCGCAGGCGTGCGGCCGTCGCCCGTGCTGCGCGAATTGCCCGGCTGCAAGCACGCGCGCAACGGCGGCATCGTCGTGAACCAGGACATGTCGGTGGACGGACAGCCCGGCGTGTGGGCGCTCGGCGACGCGGCGTGGATCCCGGACAAGCCCGACGCCGACCTGACCGACAAAACGGCGTGGTATCCGGCGACCGCGCAGCACGCGATCCGCGAAGGCCCCGCGCTTGCCGACAACATCATCGCGACGCTGCGCGGCAAACCGACGAAGCCGTTCCACTACACGTCGCTGGGCACGATGGCGTCGCTCGGCGCGCGCCGCGGCGTCGCGCAGCTGCCGGGCGGGTTCGTGGTCACCGGATTTCTGGCGTGGGTGATGTGGCGGACGTATTATCTCGCGCGGTTGCCGGGGCTCGACCGCCAGGTGCGCGTCGCGTTCGACTGGACGCTCGGGCTGATCTTCCCGCGCGACATCGCGGAGTTGCGGCTGTACACGGAGCGCGGCCAGCTCCAGGCGCAGCGCGACGCCGGATTTGTGCCGCCCGGCCCGCCCGCTTGACAGGACGGCCGCCGAGGGCGTAGAGTTCAACTATGTTTTTAGTTCTAGCGCTCGCCTCAGTCCCGTTCAGCTACGACGGCGCGCTGCGCCCGGGACAGACGCTCACGATCCGCGACGTGAACGGGAGCGTGCGCGTTCGCACGGGCGACCGGCTTGCCATCCGGGCGACGAAGCACGCCGAGCGCGGTGATCCGAATGCGGTTGCGATTCACGTGGAGAACCGCAGCGACGGGGTCGTCGTGTGCGTGCGCTATCCGCCCGAGGCGAACCGCGGCTGCGACACGCGCGGCGACCGGCACGAGGGCAACAACGACAACGACACGGCCGTCGACTTCGACGTTACGGTGCCGCACGGCATCGTGCTCGACGCGCAGACGGTGAACGGCTCGGTCGACGCGATCAACGACGGGCCCGCCGACGCGTCGACGGTGAACGGCAGCGTGAGCCTCGAAGCGCGCGACGTGCGCACTGCGCACACGGTGAACGGCTCGGTCAACGTGAAGGTGCTCGACCGCAGCCGCGGCGCGATCTCGGCCCACACGGTGAACGGCTCGATCGACGTCGCGCTGCCCGAAGGAACGGGCGTCGCGCTCGACGCGCGAACGCTGACCGGTGACATCAGCGCGGCCGGCGCGTCGGTGGACCGCCCGCGCTACGGCCCGGGCGCACGCTCCAAATCCACGCTCGGCGACGGCGCCCGCCGCCTGAGCCTGCACACGGTAAACGGCTCGATCACGTTGCATCGTTAGACGATGCGTTCGACGATCCGAACGTGCGGCTATGCGGCGAGCGCTTCGAGCAATGCGATTCGTTGCGGGAGCGGGAGCTGCGACGCGCGCCGTTTGAGGACCGCGCGTGTTGCTTCGTTGATCGTCCGCAGCTCTGAAGGCGTGTCCCACAGCAAGCTCGAGACGACCGCGTCGAGCCGCAAACGGTACTCAGCGACTTTTTTTTTGATTTCGGCTGCGATCTCTCACGCAGCGTTACGACGAAGCGCGCGAAGTCCGCTTCGTCGATCGGCTCGGTCAACAGTGCCGAGCCGCGCAGCGGCGTCTCCAGGAAGTGACGCAGGTCGTCGTACGCGATCGGAACACGCTTGCGCTCGGCGTGCTCGAAGAGCTGCGACCACGTGAAACGGCGCGTCAGGTGGTAGAGGTCAACCGCGTCCTAGACTTCCGAGCGGTCCTCGAACGCACCGATCTTGTTCGCGGCGATGTCGCGCAAAGCGTGTGCGTGGACACCGAGCGCCGATCGCGATGCCGGCTCGACACGCCGGCGGTCGGGCGCGACGTCGACTTGAATGCGTTGCGTTCCGTCGCCAACCCACATACGCATGAACGCGACCGATTCGGTCACCGGTTCGACCGTGAATCCCGCCGCCAGCAGCTCATTTGCAAAGTCTCGGCCGAGCATTCCGGCATGCCCGTGCAGCGTGAAGAAATCGTCTGAATAGCGGTGGTGGAGGTACAGGCGTGCGAGCGCGGTGCCGCCGGTGAGCACCAGCGCGTCCTCGTACGTCGCAGCGACGTCGAGAATCCGGTCTTGAAGCGGATAGAGGATATCTTCGTAAACCGCCCGCTCCTCAGGCGTGGCGATTCGGAACGGCGGAACGCTCATCTCGCGGCTATCATATCATGCTCGTGCGGCAGTGGTCGACTCGCATCCACGCGGGTCACGCCGTCGCGCCATTATTCTCATACCCAGGCGTCGTCCGGCCCCGCGTACGTGTTGCCGTACAGCGTCTGCGCCTCGGGGTACGGTTCCGCTTCCACTTCGTCCGTCGTGCGGTTCACCAGCTCGGTGATCTCGCGTTTGATCGACTTCGTCTCGTCTTCGGTCACGACGCCGCCGGCGAGGAGATACTGCTCGAACTTCGGGACCGGGTCGTTCGGGCGGTTCTTCGCGACCTCGTCGCGCGTGCGGTACGTGCGGTCGTCGTCGTCGGTCGTGTGCGAGAGGAAGCGATAGCACTGCGACTCCACCAGCACCGGGCCGTTGCCCGCCGCGGCGTGCGTGCGCGCGTCGCGCACGGTCGTGTAGACGGCGATCGGGTCGAAACCGTCGCACGTCACGCCGCGCATGCCGTATCCCGCCGCTTTGGTCGCGACGGTCGGCACGCGCATCTGCTTGCTGATGTGCGTCGAGATGGCCCACTGGTTGTTCTCGCACAGGAACAGCACCGGCAGCGTATGGACCGCGGCGAAGTTCATCGCCTCGTGCCACTCGCCTTGCGACGTGGCGCCGTCGCCGAACTGGCAGAACACGACGCGGTCCGTCGCGCCGCTGCGCTTGATCGACCACGCCGCGCCGACCGCGTGCGTGCAGTGCGCCGCAATGATCGACGAGATCGACGCGATACCGAGCTGCTTGGCGGTGACGTGGTTGATGATCGAGCGCCCACCGGTGGTGTCCTTGGCGCGCGCGAGCTGCGAGCGGAACAGATCGGTCAGCGGAAATCCGCACGCGAGGATGATCCCGGTGTTGCGGTAGTACGGGTAGAGCAGATCCTTGCCGCGCTCGAACGCGAGCCCGGTGCCGGCTTGAACGGCCTCGTGGCCTTCGGAGCCCATCGCGATCCCGATCTTGCCCTGGCGGTTGAGCTGGAAGCCGCGCGTGTCGACCGCGCGCTGCGTGAGCATGTCGCGGTAGAGCTTGAGCAGTTGCTCGCGCGTGAGTCCGGTGCCGGCCGGGGTGGTGATCGCCATCGCCGGGGAGCCTTCCGCGGGCGCGGCGGCGCCCCTACCGAGCGGTCGGGCGGGAACGGCCGCGCGCGCTGGGAAGGACGGACGCGATGCGTACCGGTCTGATCTTTGCCGCCGTCGCCGTGCTCGTGACGGCGTCTCCGTTTGCCGTCCGGGCCGCGCCGCCCGGCGGCGGCGAGGCCGGCGCGCCGCGCAAGCCCGGCCCCAAGCCGGCGGCGAGCCCGTCGCCGGGCCCGGACACCGAGGGCGTGAAGTTCCGCGCGATCGGCCCGGCGATCTCCGGCGGCCGCGTGACGGCGGTCGCGGGTAGCGACCGCGATCCCGCGCTGTACTACGCCGGCGGCGCGGGCGGGGGCGTGTTCAAGTCGACCGACGGCGGCGCGTCGTTCCAATCGGTGTGGACCGACGCATCGAAGTTCGGTGCGATCGGAGCGATCAGCGTCGCGCCGAGCGACGACAAGACCGTATGGGTCGGTACGGGCGAGGCCAACCCGCGCAACGACGCGTCGTACGGCGACGGCGTGTGGCTGACGCGCGACGGCGCCAAGCACTGGACGCACGCGGGACTCGACGACACCTCGAACATCGCGAAGATCCTGGTCGATCCGAAGAACCCGAAGCGCGCGATCGTGGCGGCGCTCGGCGACCCGTGGAAGGACAGCACCGCGCGCGGCGTCTACGTCACCAGCGACGGCGGGCGCACGTGGGCGAAGACGCTCTACGTTGGACCCGCCAGCGGCGCGGCCGATCTCGCGTGGAACCCGAAGCATCCGGAGACCATCTTCGCTGCGATCTGGCAGTTCCGGCGCGAGCCGTGGATCGCCACGAGCGGCGGCCCGGCCGATGGCCTCTATCGTTCGCGCGATGGCGGCCGCACGTGGTCGAAGATTCAAGGACACGGTTTCCCGACCGACACGCTGGGCCGCATCGGCGTCGCGGTGGCGCCGAGCATGCCGAATCGCGTGTACGCCGTCGTGCAGTCGAAGCAAGGAACGTTCTGGCGCTCGAACGACAACGGCGACACGTGGCGGGGCGTCTCCAAGGACACACGGCCCGAGCAGCGCCCGTTCTACTTCAGCCACCTCGCGGTCGATCCGAAGAACCGCAATCGCGTCATCTCGCTGTCCATGTACCTCACGGTGACGAAGACCGGCGGCCAGGAGTGGAAGCACCTCACCGGCGCTGTGCACGTCGACAACCACGCGATCTGGTGGTCGGCCGACGGGACGCGCATCATCGAAGGCAACGACGGCGGCGCGATCCTCAGCCGCAACGGCGGCGAGTCGTGGTCGTTCCTCGACCGCATCCCGCTCGCGCAGATTTACCACGTCGGCTTCTCGAACGAAAAACCGTACCTCATCTGCGGCGGTTTGCAAGACAACAGCTCGTGGTGCGCGCCCACGACCGCGCGCAACGGCATCGGGCTGATGAACCGCGACTGGTTCGCGATCAGCGGCGGCGACGGGATGTACGCGATCCCCGATCCTTTGGACCCGA
>JAQBPK010000116.1 GCA_028287565.1 Vulcanimicrobiota bacterium | reverse complement strand
CGAGTCGCTCGCGCAGCGCCTCGCGCGCCGCGATGCGCCGGAACGAGGACGGCCGCGGCCCGTGCACGCAGCCGCGCACGATCGTCGCGCCGCGGCACGCCGCGCCCATCGCCGCGCTGCACACCGCCTCGAACTGCGGGTACACGCGGTCGCCGGTCGGGCAGAACGAGCGGTGGTCGTGCACGCGCACGAACCAGCGCGGCGCGTGCGCGCGCACCGCGTCGAGCACGGTCGTATCGAATACGCTCGCCGTGACCACGACGTCGGGCCGCTCGCGGCGCAGCTCGTCCGCGACGTCGCGCGCCGCGTCGGACGACGGCGCGCCGTCGTCGTCCGCCCAGCGGATCGCGCGCGCATCGGCAAAGCGCGAGCCGTCCTCGATCGTGCGCGCGAGCACCCGGACGCGCGAGCCCCGGCCCGCAAGTGCGGGCAGCACGGTTTCCCAATAGCGTTCCGCGCCACCCACGTCACCGACGCGGTCGCAGAGCACCATGACGGCGCGCATCTCCGTCGTGGTACCCCGCTCGCCTGGCAAACCGCTGGGAGCAGTCGTGCTCCCGCCGTTTCTTCAGCCGCGCTTAATCAGGAGCAGCATTTTCGACGTCGTGACGGTCGGCGCGCCGAGCACACCGTCCGCGGTGCGCAGCGAGACCGTCGCGTTCGGCCCGCTTGCGACGACGACGGCGCGCTCGATCGCATCGGCGTCGAACAAGCCGGGATGATCGCGCAGCGCGCGCGCCAAGTCGACCAGCGCGACCGGCGTCGTCGCGATCACGAGCACGCGCTGGCCTGCGTACGCGATCACGACGCGCGGCGCTTCCGCGGTCTCGCCGCCGAACGACGGAAAGACGCCGCCCGGCGCGACGACGTACGGGCCGGCGCCGGTGACCGTCGCGCCTTCGAGCGCCAGGCTGACCGCGCCGCCGTCCGACAGCGCCGCGGTGACGACGGCATCGTTCGACGGCGCGTCCGCGATGCGCGCGGTGAACCCGTCGAACGCGAGGTTCGCCACCGTCGCGCAGACCCGCGCGCCGAACACCGGCCCGGTAAATGCGACGACGATCGCGCGGCCGACGCCGCCGGCAAGCGTGCTCTGCCTCGCCTCGCATGACGACATGCCGGCCGGTGGGAGCGAGACGGCGGGCAGGGCCGGCTGTGCGGCCGGCGTCTGGGCGAGTGCCGGCACCGAGACGAGGGCGGCGAGCGCGGCGGCGCTCAGCGCGAGAAGACGCATCGTGCGGTGAACGTTCGGCGCGGTGCCGCCGTTCGTGTCAGCCGCCGAAGCGCGCGTTCGCGAGCGCCACGTCTTCGGGGCGGTCGACGTTCAGCGCGACCTGCGCGTGCGTGCAGCGGATCGCGCCGACGCGCGCGCCCAGCAGCTTCGAGGCGCGGCTTTCGGCGTGCTCGATCGCGAGGCGGCGGATCGCGAAGCGCGCGAGCATGTCCCAGCCGAACAAACCGGCGAGCCGCAGCGGCGACTTGCGCGCTTTGCCGAGCGCGTCCATGAACGTGTTGAGGCGGGGCAGCACGCGCGCGCGCAGCGCGACCAGGCCGCCGCCGCAGTAGCGCCCGTCGCGCATGCGCGCCCACGTGTGCGGAAACTCCGGATATGCCGCTTCGTGGTAACGCCGCTCCAAGCACGCGTACGCGACGTCGAGGTCGCGCGCGAGCACCGCGTCGACGAACTCGTCGACCGCAAGCGCGTCGAGCGCGGGCAGATCCGACGCCGCGACGATCACGATCGCGTCTTCGGTGAAGCCGGCCATGCCGGAGCGCAGGCTCTCGAGCATGCGCGCGCCGTCGCCGCGCACCTCGCTCGCGTTCGCAAGCGCCGGATGCGCCGCGGCGGACGGCGGCGCCACGGCGACGATGCGGTCGATGCGCGACGACGCGCGCAGACCCATGATCGTGCGCTGCACCAGCGGCACGCCGCCGATGCGCACGAACGCCTTGTTGGGCGCGCCCGGCTCGAGCGCGGACACGGCGTCGGCGCCGCCGCCGGCGAGCACGATCGCGTCGACGGCGCTCACGCCGGCACATCGCAGCGCGCCGCGGACCGCGACGGGCCGCTCTCCGCCGGGTCCACCCATGCGGCGCTGGTCGCAAACGGTACGACGTGGACGGCGGAGCCGTCCGGCGCGCGCAACCGCGCGGCGAACGCGCGCGCGTGGTCTTCGGTGGCGAACAGCGCGAAGCACGCACCGCCCGAGCCGGACAGCATCGCGCGCCCCGGCGCGCCGGAATCGTCGAGCGCGCGCAGCGTGGCGTCGACGGCCGGGTACGCCGTGCGAACGACAGGCTCGAAGTCGTTCGTCATCGCCGCGAGCACCGCGCCGTAGTCGCCGCGCTGCAGCGCTTCGCCGCAGCGCAGCGTCGCCGATCCGCTGCGCGGCCGCGTCGGCACGGGCGAGCTCGTGCGCGACGCCGCGAGCGCGGCGTACGCCGCAGCCGTTGCGACGTGCACGTCCGGCACCAGCAACACCACCCACCATGGCGGCGCATGGCCCAGCGCCGTGACGCGCTCGCCGGTGCCTTCAACCAATGCGGGGCCGCCGGCGAGAAAGAACGGGACGTCGCTGCCGAGCGCGCGCGCGTCGGCAATCCAATCGCGCGCGCCGGGGTCGCCGAACGCGCCGCTCATCGCCGCGCGCAGCACGCTCGCCGCATCGCTCGACCCGCCGCCGAGCCCCGCGCCCACCGGCACCCGCTTGCGCAATGTGACGCTGACCGGCGCATCGTCTCGCCCGATGCGGGCGAATGCTCGCGTGACAAGATTTTCCTGCGACAGCGACGGCGGCGCGCACGCGAACGCGAACCGCTCCGCAGGCTCGAAAACGAGCTCGTCGGCGAGTGCGATCGGCACCATGATGCTGCGCAGGGCATGGTAGCCGTCCTCACGCCGTCCGAGGATCTCCAGCGTCAGGTTGATCTTCGCCGGGGCCAGTACGCGAGCGAGCGAGCGAACCTCCACGCTCGCGCCTCTTCGTCGCTCGTCGCTCCTTCCCCGGAGCAGGGAGGCGGATGCGGGCGTGCGCGGGTAGACGTTGTCCCGGTGGGACCGACTTTTGATGCGCAGCGCAACGAGCTCAGCGCGTACGTCCTCCGCGAGGAGCAGACGCCGTTCGGGATGACGCTGGGCAATTTCAAGACGTTCGCCACGTCCACGCCCAAAGGCGGCATCCGCGGGCTCTGGGACGCCGACACCGACCAAATCATTTTCGGCGCGCACCAGATCGCGTACCGGGCGGGTGACGCCGAGACGCTTTTTCCGCACCAGATCGTTCGCGAGTTCACGTTCTTGCCGTACGCGCAGATCGCCGAGTTCGCGATCGCGCGCGACCTGCACGTCACCGAGACGTTCTACGTCCCGCACGGTCCGCTGCACGACCGCGTCGTCTCGTTCGTCGTCGACGTCACCGTGCACAA
>JAQBPK010000157.1 GCA_028287565.1 Vulcanimicrobiota bacterium | reverse complement strand
CGGAGAGGGAGAGATTCGAACTCTCGGAACGCTATCAACGTTCGCCCGCTTTCGAGGCGGGTGCCATCAACCACTCGACCACCTCTCCGTGCGCCGCTTCTCCGCGAAAAACCCGCGGAGCTGTGCGGCGGTTTCTTCCGCGAGCACCCCGTCGATCACGTCGACGCGGTGGTTCACGGCGGCCGATCCGAGTATATCGATGACGGACCCCGCTGCCCCTCCCTTCGGATCGCGGCATCCGAACACGAGCCGCTCGATGCGCGCCGCGGCGAGCGCGCCCGCGCACATCGCGCACGGCTCCTTGGTGACGTAGAGCGAGCCCCCGATGCGCCAGCGGCCGAGCGCTTCCGCGGCCGCCCGGATCACCAGCACTTCGGCGTGCGCGGTCGGGTCGGGACGCGTCTCCTTCTGGTTGCGCGCCTCGAACACGCGCCCGTCCACCACCAGCACCGCGCCGATCGGAACGTCGCCCGACGCGGCAGCTTCGTCCGCCAGCGCCATCGCGCGGCGCATCGCCGTTTCGTCGCCCCCACCCGGCGCCGCCGCGGCGGCATCCGTCGGGGAAATATACTCCCGGCCCGGCTCGAACGGGCAACCTTCGCCTTCGGAGGGCGACACTCTATCCAATTGAGCTACGGGAGCGCAGCCTACATCTCGCCTTTGGCTCGCTGTAGGCCGGCATGACCCGCGTTCGACGCGGGTCAGCCAGTTTGGCGGCGTGGCGGATGGCGAGGTGACCTCTGGCGGCTGGCGACGGATCTCTAGCGGCCGCCTTCGGTTGTTGCTGGGCCCGTTGGGCCCGTGGTGGGGATGTGCTTGAAGAGGTCCAGCTTGTGTTCGACTAGGCCGCGGTAGAACTTGCGCACGCAGTCGGGGTGGCCGAAGAAGTAGGTGCGCGCGTAGGCGAGGTCGTCCCCCGAGCTGTCCGGCACGTAGTGGCTGATTTCAATCTCTTCCATCTGCGCCCGGTCGACCGGGTGCGGGCAGAAATCGCAGGGGATCGTCGACATGTCTGTACCTCGAGAAAAACCTGACTCGGGTAGGATTTGAACCTACGACCTAGGGCTTATGAGTCCCCCGCTCTACCGCTGAGCTACCGAGCCGTTTGCGTGCGGCGTGCCGTTCCGGACCTCGCTGAAGCACGAATCGCACGTCGATTATAGAGAACCCGTCAAGAACCTCCACGGCTGCACCGGCGCAGGCAGGGGCTCCAACGGGCGTGCCGCCAAGTCCTGAGGATGCTACGCCGGGTGCTTCTCGTCGCGGTGGTCGCCGCATGTTCTATCGTCTCCGTCACGCCGCCGGGGGCACGCGCCGCCGATCCCGCCCACGATGCCCTGGCACGCCATGCCGCCTTCGCCGGCCGCGCTGAGGCGCTGGTCACCACGTACCAACTCGTGCGGGTCCCGCCGACGCCGGCGCCCGGCGCGACCCCGACCCCGGCACCCAGCCCCGCCGCGTCGCCCGCGCCCTCGTTCCCGCCGGCCGAGATCACCACGTACCGGCGCGGCGCGCTGTACCACACGGTCGAGCGCGCACAAGGCGTGAGCACCGAGTCGGGCTTCAACGGCCGCGCGTTCTGGACGTCGAACGAGAACCGCTATACCGTCCTCACGCTCGAAGACGCGGCGAAGCGGGCGATCACCGACAACGCCGTCGAGACGCACGAGTTCGGCGACGCCGTGGTGCAGTCGCGCGGCACGCAGACGATCGACGGCAAGCAGGCCGACGTCGTCCGCGTCACGCCGAAAGGCGGGGTTCCGGTGGACCTCGCGATCGACGCGTCGGGCGCCGCCGTCGAGGTCACGTACGATCCGGACGTTCCGTACCGCAAGGACGTCCAGCACATCACGGGCTACACCGAGATCGCGCCGGGCGTGCGCGTCCCGTCCGGCTTCAAGGCCGGCCGCAATTCGACGCTCACGCTGGTAAGCGGCGCCGTGCGCGCGGTGTCGGACGACGAGCTGCGCGGCCCCACGCCGGTTCCGGTCTGGAGCTTCGGCACGGCCGGCGCACCGATCGAGATCCACCGGCGCACGTACTCCGGCGGGCGCGAAGTCATCATCCACGCGTCCATCAACGGCCGCCTCGGGACGTTTCTGCTCGACTCGGGCGCGAGCCAGATCCTGCTCTACCGCCCGTACGCCGACAAGCTCGGGCTGGCGATGCTCGGCAACACGTCCTACTCCGGCATCAACGGCGGCGTGCGCACCTCGCGCTTCGCGCGCGCCGACACGATCGCGATCGGCGACAGCACGCTCTCGAACGTGATCGTCGCCGTTCCCCAGCGTGAGGTAAAGGACACGGTCGACGGCATCATCGGCTTCGACCTGCTCGCGGGTGCGGTCGTGCACGTCGATCTCGCGCACGAGACGATCGCGTTCGGCGATCCCGCGCAAGTCCAGCCGACCGTCGGAAAAGGCGCGTTCGCGTTTCCCGTCAGCCTCTCCGACAACACGCCCGAGGTGCGCGTGAAAGTTGCGGGAATCGAGACGCGCGCGACGTTCGACACCGGCGACGACTTCTTCATGTCCCTCAGCGACAGCCTCAAGACCAGCGGGCGGCTCGTCGCGGTCTCGCAGACGCTGCGGTATTTCACCGGGGTCGACGGCATCACCAATGAGCCGCAGTCGTGCTACGACATCAAGGAATCCTCGATCGGGCCGTACCGGTACGAAAACGTGACGGTGTGCTTGGGGAAAGAGAGCGTCTTCGGCAAGGACGGCGGCCTGATCGGTTTCGATTTCCTGCGCCACTTCAACTGGACGTTCGACTACCCGCGCTCGCGCGTCGTGCTGACGCCGAACGGGCTGTGAGCGCGATGCGACGCTTCGCCGCAGTCGCCGCTCTCATTGCGTGCGCGCTCGTCACGCCTGCCCCGCCGGCGCGCGCCGCGGACGATGCAGCGGCGCTGATCGCGAAGCACGCGGCATACGTCGGCTGGCACGCCGCTGACGGCGTCGTCAAGACGCTGCGCGCGACCGGCGAGGCGACGCGCGACGGCAAGCCGCGCGCGACGGTGACCTCGCTGCGTTACGGCGTCGCTTTCCGCAACACGTCGATCAACGCCGACGGGCTGCGGAGCGACTCGGGCTTCACCGGCACGGTGTCGTGGACGTCGAACGTGAACGGCTTCACGGTGCGCCCGGTCGGCGAAATCGTGCGCTACGAGTTCGCGCGCGACGCGCTCTTCGCGGAAACGACGACGACGGCTGCGTTCACGCCGTCGGTTCGGCGCAACGAGAAGGTCGACGGCGTCGACTGCACCGTCGTGCGCCTCACGTCGCAAGTCGGCTTTCCGATCGACGTCTACGTCGATCCGGCCACCGGGCAATACCGTCGCGCGGTCATCGATCCGGACGGTAAGTACGAAGACGTTTTCAACGGCATGCAATACACGGCGGCCGGCGGCAAGCGGTTCTTGTCGGCCTGGCACCACTTTGATGCGAAGACGCGCTATTCGTATACGAAGATCGAGCCGAACGCGGAGATCGCGCCGGACGATCTTCGCCCGCCCAAACAGACGGCGACGTGGACCTTCGATGACGCTCCGGCGCAGATCGAGTACCGCGACCAGCCCTATCCGCGTATCTTCATCGACGTCACCGTGAACGGCACCAAGGGCAAGTTCATCTTCGACACCGGTGCGGACGGCATCGTGATGCTCGACTCGTTCGCGCGCGCGGCGGGCGCGAAGCGCTTCTCCAGCATGGACATCGGCGGAATCGGCCCAAACACCGCTAAGGCGAACGTGTTCCGCGTGGACACGATCGGGGTGGGCGGTTCGACGCTTCACGACGTCATCGTTTCGAGTGGCCTCGACGAGGAGTGGAAGCGCGCGGGCATCGTCGGTATCATCGGGTTCGACCTGCTCGCCGGGACGGTCGCCGAGCTGAGCCTCGACGCGAAGACCCTGCGCCTGATGGACCCGGCGAAGGTCGCGCCCGACGAGCGCGCCGGCATGGTGGTGCACGCCGATCTGTCAGACCACCACATCCGCGTGCCGATGCGGGTCAACGACCGCGTCGACGTCATCGCCACGCTCGACACCGGCAACCCGGCCGACGTGCTGCTCTCGGAGGATCTGATTCGGCGTGAGAAGCTCACGTTCATGACCAAGTACCAAGCCTATGCGTCCGGCATCGGCGGCACCGAGGTGCAGAACTGCGGCAAGCTCAAGTCGCTGACGCTGGGGCCGGTTCGCTACAACCTGCCGGCGGCGTGTGACTCGTCGTCACTCTACCGCAACGAGATCCTCGTCGGTCTCGACTTCATGCGCGCCTTCAACTACGTGTTCGACTACCCGGACGGCATCATCGTCATGATCCCGCGCAAAAACTACTAGAAACGAAAAGAGGCCCGCCGATACGGTGCGGGCCTCTTTGCGTAAACGTGCGGTCGGAGGGACTCGAACCCCCAACCTACAAGTTCGTAGCCTGTTGCTCTATCCAATTGAGCTACGACCGCGCGCGTCGTTCGCTGTCTCAGCGGCGACCTCGTGGGATACGGCGCTCCGCAAACGATCCCTTCCGTGTCGCGGAGCTGCTGGCGGAGAGGGAGGGATTCGAACCCTCGATACGATGTAACTCGTATAACGGTTTAGCAAACCGCCGCCTTCAGCCACTCGGCCACCTCTCCACGCGGCGCCTTCTGGTTAGCGCGCGAGACTTTTTCTCCTCTCGCGACTGGGCATCCGGCGGCCCGGCTGCGCTGATCGGGTTCCCCGCCGCGGGCTCACGGCTGAAGGTCGCTCAAGCGCACCACCGCGACCCCGCTCGTCCAGAAATTTCGAGCGTCCCCGCGCGCCACCGACTCGACACAGGCGGCATGGGCGCACTGGCTCACACCCAATCGGTCCGGGTGAAACTCGTAGTAATCGAGCATCGAAACGCGGATCCGAGTCGCCGGATTGCGGCGCCAAGAACCAGCGGCCGGCGGCAAGGCTTCCCATTGGACGCAATCGATCGCGCCATATGCGAACTGCAGGTCTCGAATGCCGTAGTCGTCCTGCTCCAACCGCGTGGTTCCCGACCTCCCGCCGCGGCCGATGGCTGTGAGGATCTTCGCTCGAACGCCCGCGGAGCGAGCTATCATGTCCGCGACGTCAATGGTCATCGGCGTGCCGCTGGCGCCGAGAAAATGCGCATACAGACGCGTGGCCAGCGGCCCCGCGATAATGAGCGCCCCGGCGGCAGCCCACGCCGCTTCCTTCGGCCCCAAGTTCGCGCAGGCACAGTCCACCGTCGAGCGTGCATCGGGGAGATGGGGCGTGCGGGGCATGCGGCCATGCAGGAGATCATCGATCGAACTTCCGAGCTGGCCGGTGACGTCGGCGACCGCAGCGCCGCACCGTCTGCGATACCCGCGTTGCAAATCCGCCCACGGCGCAGTTGGACGGAGATCGTCCTGTACGGGCCGGCAGCTCCCCAGATGCGGTGTCGCGGGTCGGGCCGGCGCCGCCTGGCGCTGAACGACCGGCGATCCGGCGGCGCCGCCCTGCTGAACCGCATGCGCCAGTTCGTGCGCTAAAAGGCGGCTACCGGAAGCCGAGCTCGGATCGTACCGGTTTTCGCCGAAAACGATATGCGGCCCGACGGTATAGGCAAGCGCTCCGACAGACCGTGCGGATTCAGCCGCGTGGTCATCGGTATGGACGCGTACGCGGCTGAAATCGTGGCCGAATCTCGGCTCAAAGAACGCACGCGCGGATGCGTCGAGTGCCCGCCCGGGCGAGCCCGCTACCTCTTGCACGAGCTGCGGCGCGGCGGCTCCGCCCCGTTCTGCTGCACAGCCGTCGCACGTGCGGCTCACCTTGGGACCGCTCGCGCCGATGTGCCACGCGGGATCCGGCATCCGCATCACGTGCTCGGCGACTCGATCCGCTTCATCCTCCAGCGGATCGTCGACCGAGCCGACTTCCAATTTCGCTTGCACCGGGAGTCCGAGCTCCGGCCGTGCGTCGTGGCTCGACGACCGCGCCGCTCGCGCGGAGGTTCCTGGCGCGCGCGAACTCGCAGGGCTGAATGCCGCCGCCCGCTCTTTTGGGATGAGAACGCCAGATCGCATACCGCTCCCAACGTTGTTTCAACGGTTCCGTCCGGATGCCGGTTATTCGCACTCGAAACGATAGACTCTTGCCCCTCAATATAAACCAACCGAACGATAAAGACCATCCGCGCCGGGTACGCCGGCCGGTGACGACGCGGGCTACGCTGAGTTTCGTCTTGATGTGACGGTCAGGCGCTGACGGCCGCGTGCGCGAGCGCCGCGATCCGCGCCGCGATGCGCTCCGCTGCGTCCGGGTGCGCCAGTGCCGCGGCGTTCTCGCGCAAGCGCTCGGCGACGCGCTCGCCGGTGAGCACCGCGTCCACGACGCGCATGAGGTCGCCGCCGCCGCGCGCGCGCAGCGCGGCGCCGCGCGAGACCAGGTAGCGTGAATTGCGCTCCTCCTGGCCCGGTAGCGGGCGCAGCAGCACCAGCGGGACGCGGGCCGCGAGCGCCTCGGACGTTGTGAGCCCACCCGGCTTGGTCACCAGCACGTCGGCCGCGTGCATCCAGTCGAAGACGTTCTCGACGAAGCCCAGCACGCGCACGTCCGCGCCGTCGCGCCGCGCCTCCTCGGCCAGGCGCCGCTCGAGCCGCTTGTTCTTGCCGACGATGACGACCGGGATCACCGGCGCGGCCCGGCCGCGCTCCGGCAGGGCCGTTCGTGCCAGCGCGCGCACCGTCGCCGCGACGGGCCCCAGGCCAAGGCCGCCGCCCATCACCAGCGCGACCGTGGCGTCGCGCGGCAGCCCCAGCTGCTCGCGCAGCGCGCCGCGGTCCTCGGGCAGCTCGCCGAAGCGCGGGTCGACCGGGATCCCGTCGACCCCTATACGCTCGGGCTCGATCCCGCGGCCCACCAGCGCGGCGCGAATCTCAGGCGTCGCGACCGCGTACGCGTCGACGTTCTTGTAGATCCAGAACGGGTGCACGACGAAGTCCGTGACGATGCCCATCACCGGCAGCGACGGGTCGTAGAGGCGTTTGTACGCCGCCATCACGCCGCACGGAAACGCGTGCGTGCACACGACCGCGCTCGGCCTCAATCGCTCCATCAGCCCGCGCAGGTTGCGCGCGGTGAACTCGCTCGCCCACACGCGAAAACCGCCCGCCGCCGTGGCGCGCTCCGCGCGATCGTAGATGAACCCGTACACCTGCGGAATGGTGCGCACCATCCCGATGTAGCCGTCGCTGACGACCTTCGAGAACAGCGAGGCTGCGTAGCGATAGCTGTCGACGACCTCACCGCGCATGCCGCGCGCCGCGAGGCGCATGCGCACCGCGTCGGCGGCGGTGCGATGGCCTTCGCCGACGCGCGCGGAGAGGAAGAGGACGGGGCCCTGCGACAAGCTCAGGACAGGCTCTACGCCTGTTCCTCCGGCGGCCCGGACTCCTCGGCGAGCACGAAGAAGTCGTCGAGAATCTCCTGCGCGAGGTCTTCGTCGTCGAGGAGCTCGCCGAACTGGTCGGTCACGACGAACTCGTCGTTCTGCTCGTTGTAGCAGACCGCGTACGCGTTGTTCTCATCGTCTTCCACCAGGCCGACGACCTCGAAGTGCAGCGCGGTGCCGTCCTCCATGTGCAGCTCGAGGACGTCTTTGAGGTCGAGGGGCTGCTTCTCGCCGCTGCCGCTTCCGTTCGTGCCGGCGGTGCCGTTGGTGTCGATGACGATCTCCTTATTTGAGGTACCGGGCGACGTTCGCGTTGTGCTCTTGCAGCGTCTTCGCGAACGCCGAATGGCCATCTGGTTTGGCCACATAGTACAGATAGTCGGTGGTCGCCGGCCGGAACGCGGCGTCGAGCGAGGCCTTGCCGGGGTTCGCGATCGGCGTGGGCGGGAGGCCGGTGTGCCGGTAGGTGTTGTAGGGCGAGTCGATCTCGAGATCGCGCTTCGTGATGACGTCGTGATGTTCCGCGAACGTGTACTCGATCGAGGCGTCCACCTCCAGCGGCATCCCCAGCCGCAGGCGGTTGTAGATGACGGACGCGATCAGCGGGCGGTCTTCGTCCGCTTTTCCCTCGCGCTCGATCAGCGAAGCGATCACGACGACCTCGGGGACCGTGCGGCCGAGCGCCTTGGCGCGCGCGGCGGCGTCGCGCGGAAGCTCTTTGTGGAACTGGTCGACCAGGATCTTGGTGACCTGGCCCGGGGAGTCGCCGGTCGGGATCAGGTAGGTGCTGGGGAAGAGATACCCTTCGAGGTTCGGCGTTGTGGCGCCGGCGACCGTGGTGCCGCCGGCGTGCAGAAACGCATGGTCGAATGCGCTCGCGTCGCCGAGCGCGCGGCTCGCCAGCGTGCGCGCGATCTCGCGCGCGGTGTAGCCTTCCGGAATCGTCACCCACACGGCGAACTGCTCGCCGCGCACGAGGCGCTTCAATATCTCGTCGGTCGTCTGGTGAGCGGGAAAGCGGTACTCGCCGGCTTTCACGTCGGCATCGACGTGGCGCAGCCGCGCCAGCAGCCGGAACGCGAGCGCGTGCTGAAGCACGCCCTTGTCCTGCAGTGCGGCGACGACTTCGGTGAACGTGGCGCCGCGCGCGATGATGACGTCCGTCTGGTGCTCGGGCTTCGCGTGGTCGCCGTACACGGCGTCGCGGAACCACATCGACGCCGCCCCGACGATGAGGCCGACGCAAACGACGATCGCGACCGCGGCGCCGAGCAGTGCGCGCGCCGCGCGGTTCACCGAGCCCTGCGGGCTTGCCACGTCTCGAGAATCCCCACGGCCGCGAGCTGGTCGATCACTTTCTTGCGTTTCGCGCGCGACACGTCCGCGCCGATCAGCGCTTTCTGCGCTGCGGCGGTCGTCAAGCGTTCGTCGATGCGCTCGATCGCGCCGTCGAACGCCCGCGCGAGGTGCGCGACGAACGCGTCGATCTGCTCGCTCGCCAGTGCGCGCTCGCCGCTCATCGTGAGCGGATCGCCGACGACGATCGTGCGCGCGCCGCGCTCGCGCGCCAGCGCGACGATCGCGGCAACGTCATCGCGCACGTTCGTGCGCTCGATCGTCGAGTGCGGAAACGCGAACGTCCCCTCGCCGACCGCGACGCCGATGCGTTTCGAGCCGACGTCCAGCGCAATGGCCGTGCTCACGAGAACTCGTACACCAGCGCGCGCGCCTTCGGACGCTTCCCGAGGTGCCACGTTACGATGTCGTCCGCCGCGCGCGCCACTTGCATCGTTGCGATTAGGGCGGCGCCCGTGCCGCGTTCCGCGCCCAGCGCGCGAAAGTTGCTCACGTCCGCCGCGTCGAGCGAGTGCGCGTCGCCGCGCGCGCCGCAGCAGCGCTCGCAGCCCAGGCCCCCGGCTTCCAGATCGAGCCATGCGCCGTGCTCGTTGAAACCGTCGCCGCAGCGGACGCAGGCGTCGTCCGCGGGCGCGAGCCCGAGCGCGTGCAATAGCCGCAGTTGAAAGCGCGGCACGAGCGTCGCCGGCGCGGCGCTCGCCGCGACGGCCGCGATTGCACCGGTCAGCAGCGCGTAGATCTCGGGCAGCGCGAGATCGGGCTCGATGAACAAGTCGACGGTCTCCGCGAACAGCGACGCCGTCGCGAGCGCGTCGGGCCGCGCAAGGCCGGTCCAGTACGACTTCACGGTGCGCGCTTCGGTGATCACGTCGAGCGAGCGGCCTTTGTGCAGCGCGACGCGCACCTCGGCGAGCGGTTCGAGGCGGCCGCTCATCGAGCTGCGTGGCCGGCGCACGCCCTTGGCGACGGCGTCGACCTTGCCGCGCTCGCGCGTGAGCAGCGTGTAGATGCGATCGGCCTCGCCGAGCGGCCGTGCGCGCAGCACGATCGCGTCGGTGGTCGAGCTGCGCTCACTCACCTGTCCGTTCCTCGCTTCGCTGCGGTACGGACACTACCGTTCCTCGCTTCGCTGCGGTACGGACACTACGCTGGACCGGTCAGTCACGAACGCCGGCGGCTTCTTCCTCGGTCGGTTGGGACCGCTCGCGGCGGCGGTCGGTCAGCACGCGCACCGCGAGGATGCGGCGGCCGCGCGTGCGGTCGACGCGCAAGCGCACGCCGTCGGTCGCCTCGATCTCCTCGCTCTCGCGCGGAAGCCGCCCGAACAGGCCGACGATGTAGCCGCCGATCGTCTCGAACTCTTCGTGCGGGAGCGATATCCCGAGCGCGTTGTTCACGTCCTCGATGTTCGTCCCGGCATCGACGACCCACTCCTCGTCGCTGAGCCGGCGGATCGGCTCTTCTTCGCCTTCGTCGTGCTCGTCGCGGATCTCGCCGACGATCTCCTCCAGCAAGTCTTCCATCGTCACCAGACCCGCCGTGCCGCCGTACTCGTCGATCACGATCGCGAGCGAGTACTTGCCGCGCTGCATCTCGCGCAGCAGCTCCGAGATGCGCTTGTTCTCGGGGACGAGCGTCACCGGGCGCATCAAGGACCGCAGGCTCGTCGACGCGATGGTGCCGTTCGAGAGCGCGATCAGCAATTCGCGGTCGTGCACGACGCCGATGACGTTGTCGACCGTCTCTTCCCACACCGGCAGCTTGGAGTAGCCTTCGGCGATCACGAGGTCGAGGGCGCGGCGCGGCGAGGACGTCACGCTGACGGTCACCATGTCGGTGCGCGGCGTCATGACCTCGCGCACGATCGTGTCGCCGAACTCGATGATGGAGTGGATCAGCTCGCGCTCCTGCTCCTCGAGCACGTTCTGCTCGACGCCGACGTTGACCATCGTCTTGATGTCGTCTTCGGTGACGTACGGGCCGATGTGCCGCGTGCCGCCGAACAGGCGGATCAGGTTGTCGGTGACCCACAAGAACGCGGACGTGAGCGGCGAGAGCAGGCGCGTCACGAAGTTCAGGGCCGGGGCCAGCCGCAGCGCCATGCGGTCTCCTGAGCCGACCGCGATCGTCTTGGGCAGGATCTCGCCGAAGACGAGGATCACGACCGTCATCACGATCGTCGACCACACCGCGGCTTTCGGGATGTTCAGGTGGATGAACAGCGCCGTCGCGACCGAGTCCGCGGCGAGCAGCACGAACGTAGCGCCGATCAAAACGGAAGTGAGCGTCCGGTTGCGGTTCTCGAGCAGCTTCTGGAGCCGGTCGGACCCGCGGATGTTCTTCTCCGCCAGCGCGCGCGCGCGGATGCGGTTGATCGACACGATCGCCGCCTCGGAGGCCGCGAAGAATGCGGCCGCGCCCACCAGGACGACGAGGAGAGCGATCTCGGGCCAGTGCGCCTCCGCCGTCATCGCGGCGGGGTCGGGCGGCGGCCCGATGGGTGAGGGTCGGTACTCAAGCGGGGGTCATTATAGCACACGCCCGGGAAGGCGGGCCCGGCCCGCCTGTCCCGAGGGCGCGTTCAGCCCAAGTCGCGCAGGCGCAGCGGCGCCTTCCCCTTCCAGTACATCTGCGACTGCTTCAACCATAGCCGGGACTGGGACACGTTGCCGAGCGCCCGGTACGCCAGGGCGGCGCCATATTCCAGGCGCGGGTCGTTGGGGAACCGGCACGCGTCGGCGGTGAACACCTTCGCCGCTTCGGCGTAACGCCCGGCCTGGAGCAGCACCTTGCCGTAGCCCTCGCCGATCGGCACGTACCAGAAGTCCTTGGGGTCGCCCGGATTGGCGTGAACCGGATTGCACGCCGACGGCGGCGGCAAGGAGCTCGGGCACCCCGGCAGGCTCGGGTAGTACTGCGCGCAGTACGCCGCGCCGTAATCGGTGATCGCTTGGGCGCGTCCCGACGGTCCGGCGGCGACGTCGAGCTGCGATTTGACGAGCGGGAGCAGCACGGGATCCGTGCCGGCGACCTTGAGGGCGACCTTGAGCGCGAGCGCGCTATCGCCTTGGCGAGCAGCACTGAGCGCGCCGAGCCGCGTGCGCCACGGCTCGCGGATCGACTGGTCGGGATGCGGCGACGGCGGTGTGCGGTGCAAGCGGAGCATCAAGCTGAGCAGCGGCCGGCCGTTGGGATATTCGGTGTTTACGAAATGTACCGCTTCGGCGCTGTGGCCGATCGTCGTCCACGCATACAGCAAGAAGTCGATGTCGTGCGCGTGATAGCGGTTGAGGTATTGCTGTCCGCCGCCGTCCCCGAGATCGTAGTAGCCGTGATCGTTGTCGACGGCCCGTTTGTTCGCGGGGATGATGCTTCGGATGCCTTCCTCGTACGCACCGAGGCGCGAGTAGATGTGCGACGCCATGTGCGGCAGATGCGACAACCCCGGCCCGTACATGTACGAGGTCAGCGCGTTCGCGTCGTCGACCGCGGGTGGAGTGTGGCTGAGCCCGCACGTTTCGCGCGCGTGCACGCCGAGGTGATGCGGTCCGGGATTGTCGGGGTCGCGCTTGATCCCGGCATCCGCGTCCAGGATCGCCTTGTCCGTTCGCGGGCACAGCGTCGGCGCCGGCGCCGGCGCGTCCTCGATCCCCGCGAACGTGAGCGCCCGCGCGGACCGCTTCGCGGCGGACTTTTTCGACGCGAGTTTCGTGCACGGGACGACCGGGTTCTGCTCCATCGTGTACCAGGCGAAGCCGGCGACGACATACGCGTTGGCGCTGGCGGAGTTTTGGCTTACGTAGTCGTCGAGCGCATGCGCGTACGCGCTGAACTGCTGGTTGATGATGTTGTCCGCGATGCACGGATCCGGTGACGGCGTCGGCGCAGGCGCCGGCGACGTGGTGTCGGGGGGCATCGGAAAACGCAGCACTGCTGCCTGAGCGAGCGCGCGCGTCTCGGGATCGGTTCCCGGGGCTTCGCTGAGCTCGGCGGCTTTCTGCGCGGCCTTCGCCGCCAAGAGTTCGTTGTCGGGCGTCGAGAAGGGGAGGTTGATGTCGATTGTCCACGACTCGGCGATGCCCCAGTAGGGCAAGGCGAGCTCGGGGCCGGCGGGGGAGGCGGCCTGCAGCGCGTTCGCGCGCGCGAAATCCTCACGCGCCTGCCCGACGCTGAAGCCGTACAGCATCGCCACGCCGCGATCGATGCACCGCTGAACGTCCGGCTTGGCGCCCTTTACCAGCCAGCGCACCAGCGACGTCCGCGGTGTCGGTAGCTTCCACACCGCAGCATTCGGCGACGTGCAGTCGGCGTTGGCCGGGGCTGCAACGTGCTCGTGCGCGGCGGCCGCGCACGGCACGATGAGCGCCAGCAGCAAAAGAGTAGGTAGAAATCGTCTCATGAGCTATTCTCCCCTAGGTCCTGAAGCTCTTCAAGACAAGCATGGGGATACCTTCAGTGAGGAAACGCCGCCCAGACGATCAGTGCCATCCCGGCCGCGACCGCGCCGGCCGCGGCGACGAGGACCCCCGCGGCCGCGACGTCCTTCGCCGCTTTGGCGAGCGGATGGTCCTCTGGGGAGACGAGGTCGACGACGGCCTCAAGCGCCGTGTTCAGCAGCTCCGCCACGAGCACGAGCGCGGTCGCGAGCAGCAGCACGCCCCAGCCGAGCGGCGGCAGCCGCACGAGCGCGCCGGCGATGACCGCGAGCACCGCGCACCCGGCGTGGATGCGCACGTTGCGCTGCGTTCGCCAGGCGATGGCGAGGCCGGCGAACGCGTAGCCGAACGCCGCCGCAAGCGAGTGGCGGCGCGGCGGCCTTGGATCAGCCGAGATCGGCGAGCGCGAGATCGCGGCTGCCCTTCCAGTGCGACTTGTACGCGGCGCGCGGCGCAGTGTCGTCTTTGCCCTGCGCCTTGAGCGCCTCGGCGAGCCCGAACTCGAGGTGCGGATCGTTGGGGAAGCGCTTGAGCTCCGCGGCGAACACCTTCTCCGCCTCGGCGGGCTTGTCGGCGGCGAGCAGCGCCGCGGCGTAGCCTTCGCCGACCGGCGTCGCCCAGAAGTTCTTCGGATCGCCCGGCAAATCGCTCTTCGTCGCGTTGTACGCGCGCGCGTAGGCGGCGGCGCGCGCCGTCTCGTCGTGCTTCACGAGCGCGAGCATCGCGTCCGTCAGCGCGCCGCCCGTCCCCGCGGCGCGGTTCTTGTCTTCGTCCAGCTTCGCTTTCGCCGCGTGGACCGCGTCGGCGTCGCCCCGGCGCGCCGCCGCGACCAAGCTCGCGAACGCATAGTATCCACCGCCGCCGCCGGCTTTGGCGAGCTCGGCGACGCGCGCGTCGTCGTGCAGGCGCAGCGCCGTCTTGACCTGCATCATCCGGTCTTCGTTCTTCGCGAAGCTGCGCGCGTCGTCGTTGCGCCCGATCGTCGTCAGACCGTACAGCACGAAGTCGACGTCGTGATCGTGATAGCTGCGCATGTAGTGCTGGCCCGGACCGTCGCCTTGCGCGAACCAAGCTTGGTCGTTCGCCACCGCGCGCTCGTTGTCGTCGATCAGCTTGCCGTACTCGCCGATGCGCGCCCAGATGTGACCTGTCATGTGCGGCAGGTGCGACGTTCCGGGCGGATAGCCGTACGAGCCGAGCGCCTCCGCGTCGGGGACCGCGTCGTGCGCGCGCCGCAGCTGCTCGAGCAGATGGATGCGCAGATGGTGCGCGCCGAGGTTCGCCGGCTCGAGCTTGAGCGCGTCGTCGAGATCCGCCAGCATCTCCTTCGCTTTCGGCGTCACGGCGTCGTGGCCGTCGAACAGCGCGTCTTCCGCGTTCCAGATCGCGTACGCCGCGACGGTCAGCACGTTGGCGTCGTCGCGGTGCGTCTTCGTCCACGCGCTCAGCGCATCGGCGTAGCGCGCGAAGCGGTCTTTGCGGTCGCCGCGGCCGTAGCGCTTGGCGATCGCGTCGACCAGCATGCGCTCGACCTCGCTCGCGTGGGCCATGTGCTTGCGCGCTTCGCCGACCGCTGCGCCGCCGCGCTTGTCGCCGGCGTCGGTCTGCGGCTGGTTGATGTCGATGGTGTCGGCTTCCGCCTGGCCCCAGTAGGCCAGCACCGTGTCGGGATTCTTCTCGAGCGCTTTGCCGAACGCGACGCGCGCCTCGCCGACGTCGAACGCGTACAGCATCATCACGCCGCGGTCGACGAGCCGCTGCGTCTCGTCGTCCGCGCCTTGCACGGCCCAGTGCGCGCGCGCTTCCTGCACCGTCGAAGGCTGCGGCGGCGCGGTCTGCTGCGCGACGGTCTGCTGCGGCGAGCCGTGGTGCGGCGGCGTGGGAGCGGCTGCAACCAGCGGCGCGGGAGCGGCGGCGAGCAGCGCCGCGGCGAGCACGACGGCCAAGAACGGACGGATCATCGTGCGCTCGATTCGAGGTAGGGCCACGGCATTCCGATCACGTCCGCCAAACGCCGTTCCTCCGCCTCCATGACCGCGCGCTCGGCCGGTTCGATGTGGTCGTGCCCGGCCAAGTGCAGCACGGCGTGAATCAACAGGCGCTGCACCTCCCGCTCCAGCGGCGCGTCGTACTCCGCCGCCTGCCGCAGCGCGGTGTCGACGCTCACCACGATGTCGCCGAGCATGCGCTCGGGCACGCCGTCCCGCGCCTCGGCCGCGGCATCCGTGCGCGCGAGCGGACGCGTCGGCCCGCTGCGGTCGAACGCGTCGGGCGCGTGCATCGGAAAGCTGAGCACGTCGGTCGGCGCGTCCTTACCGCGGTGCTCGCGGTTGAGCTCGCGCATCGCGGCGTCGCGCACGAACGTCAGCGAGACGCTCGTCCCGCCCTCGCCGATCGCGGCGAGCAATCGTTCCAGTACGCGCACCAGCGCGCGCGTGTCAAGACCCGATCCGCGCGTCTGGTTGTCCAGGTAAATCAATGCGGACGGGTTAGCCGTCGCGTTCGCGCGACAGGCGGCCGTATGCCGCGACGATGCGGCCGACGAGCGGATGGCGCACGACGTCGTTCTCGTCGAGGCGCACGATGCCCACGTCGTCCACGTCCTCGAAGAGGCGCTCCACGTC
>JAQBPK010000031.1 GCA_028287565.1 Vulcanimicrobiota bacterium | reverse complement strand
GCGAACGCGCGAAGCGGTCGGGATCGAACACGACCCGCTCGCGGCCGCCGGCGATCGCGCGCGCGTACAGGCGCGTCGTGTTGGCGCCGGCCGGGCGTTTCTGGTAGAAGTAGGTTCCGCCGACGGGCTGCACGTCGCTCAGCGATTCCGTCGCGTTGTCGAGCCGCGCGACGCGCTGCGCCAGCGCGGCGCGTCCGGGCAAACTGTCGAGCACCTGCCGCGTGTACGTGCTCTGCGCCTTGAAGTACGTGGCGAGCCCGGTGTCCTTGGGGTTCTCGAAATAGCGGTACGGGTCGGTCACCGCAACGCCGAAGTGCGTCTCGGTGACCGGCCGCACCGCCGGCGGGGGCGGCGGCGCGGGCTGCTGCGTCCCGAGCGGGGCCGCGGCAGCCAGCAGCGCGAGCGCCGGCGCCACAAACGCGAGACGAAGCGGGAGCGAACGTCGCATCCCGCTTCGCTTATGCGAGGCTTGCGCGGTTCCTCGCGCGCGGCAGCAGGTTGGCGGCTACTGGGTGAACGTGCAGGCGCTGACGCGGTTGGAATACTCGCGCTGCGAGTTGTAGTTGAAGCCGCTCAGGTTGACGGTGCCGTAGCTGTTGCGGCAGATGTCGCCGATCTCGCCGCCGGTGTTGTTGTACCAGGCGACGTTGTTCGGAACGTCGGGGTCGGTGATCGCCTCGAAGTACTCGTGACCGAGCGTCGACAGGGTCGAATCGATCACGTTGCCGCTCGGCGCGGAGCAGCCGCTGATGTTCTGGTACGGCTCGACGGAGTAGATCGTGTGGCCGATGTCCCCGAAGTTGACGTTGCCGTGGTACGCGCAGTAGCCGCCGTTCTGCGCGTAGCAGCCGCCCGCGCTCGCGCTGCACTGATGCACGCCCGACTGCAGGAACACGTGGTACATCTTGCCGTACCCGGTGCCGACGCTCACGGCGACGGCGTGGATGATGTTGTAGATGTCCTGGTCCTGCAGCGTCCCCGAGGTGCTGTAGTTCACCTGGTAGCCGCCGCCGTACGGGTAGCGGCCGTTGGCCGTCGACCCGGTGTACTGGTCGATCACGTGCACGAACGTGCTCGACGCGAGGCGGCCCAGCGACGTTCCGGGCGACGTGCTGCCCCAGCACGTGCCGGCGCAGTTGACGTAGATGTTGTACGACGTGGAGCTCGTCAGGTACGGGCCGCCATAGTACGCGAGATCGTAAATGCCGCCTGTGCGAATCGCGCGGCCGACCGAGATCTGCTGGCGCGGCTCACCCTGCAGCGGCAAGCGGTATGCCGCTGCGCCGGTGACCGCCGACATGACGGACTTTGCCGCCGCGTTGTCGACGCTGAGGGTCTGCACCATGCGCTCGTCGCCCTGCGTTGCGCTCCCGCCCGGTGCGGCGGCCTGCGGCTGGTTCGGCGTGACGGCGGTCGTGCCGCCGCCGCCGGAGCACCCGCCGGCGAAGATCGCGAGCGAAACGCACGCGGCGGACAATGCGGAATACACCCGCTTCCGAGAGATCATTTGAATAACACCCCATGTATGGCGAGAAAGACCCGGTCGCTTTCGCTCGTGCCTAATCTGACGCTAACCATGCGCCGGTGACGCGGTAATCGGCACGCGACGAATGTCGTCCTTCCGCGAAACGTCGTAATTGGAGCAATTCGCGAAAAACTATGATCCGCGTTACGAGGCGAGCGCTATGCGGAAGAGATCGCGCGCACGCGGGCGACGATCTCGTCTGCGTAGCGCGCGGCTTCGTCGTCGGATGCTCCTTCCGCCCACACGTTGACCGAGGCGTCGGTCGCGTCCGGCAGCACGAGCACCCAGCCGTCGTGCCGCGGGAGGCGGATGCCGTCCAGCGTCTCGACTTTGCCGTTGCCGCCGTGCGCGGCTTCGTCGTGCAGCGAGCGCATGACCGCGCCTTTGCGGTCCCACGGGCACGGCACGACGCGGCCCGCGACATGCCACGGCGGCAGCATCGCGACGAGCTCGGAGAGCTTATGGCGCTCGGCGGCGAGCAGCTCCATGATCTTCGCGGTGGCGTAGATGCCGTCGAACGCCGGCTGGAACTCCGGGAAGATCAGCTCGTAGTTCATGCCGCCGGCGAATGCGAGCGCGCGGCCTTCCTGCTCGGCGAGCGCCATCAGCGAGCGCCGGTCGCTGCGCGTGCGCACGATCTCCGCGCCGTTGTCCGCCGCGATGCGGTCGACGGCGGTCGGAACGGTGAGCGGCATCCCGATGCGCGCGCCCGGCGTCGCGCGCGCGACCAGCAGCACCAACAGCGCCATCAAACGGTTGCGGCCCACGATCTCGCCGGCGTCGTCGACGAGCGTCACCGTCTCGCCGTCGGCGTCGATGAGCACGCCGAGGTTTGCTTCGAGCGACGTCACCACGGAGGCGAGCTGGTGCAGATGCCGCTCGCGGTCCTCGCGGAACGTGCGCACCTTGCTCGCATCGAAGTACGCGTTGAGCGCGATCTGCTCGACCCCCAGCGCGCCGAGGATCTGCGGCAGCACGATCGACGCGTTGCCGAACGCGTAGTCGATCACGACGCGGAAGTTCGCGTCGCGCAGCGCGTGTGCGTCGAGCGCCGTCACGAACGCGGCGGAGTAGCGCTCGAGCGCGCGCGAGGGAAAGTCGAGCCGGCCGACGTCGTCCATCGGCGTGCGCCGGAAGTCCTCGCGGAAGAAGAGGTTTTCGACCTTACGCTCCGCGCCTTTGTCGATGCCGATCCCCGTGTGGTCGAAGAACTCGAACACGATCGCGTTGGGATCGTCGGTCGCGACGCGCACGTGGATGCCGCCGTCGCTGCCGACGCGCACCGCGTAGCGCGCGAGCGGCAGCGGGTACGACCGCAGGTCGAGCACGTTCACGCCGACCGCGAGCAGACCGGAGATGATGCAGCGGTTCATCACGCGCGACGCCGGGTGCGTGTCGCGGCTCGTCATCACCGTTTGGCCGGGCTTGAGCGCCGTCCCGAACGCCTGCCCGAGCTTCAGCGCGAACTCCGGCGTGATCTCCAGGTTCGCGAGGCCGCTGATCCCGCCCGAGCCGAACAGCGAGCCGGGCCACTTCTGCCCGTAGATCAGCGACATCGAGACGATCGAGCCGGCGTTGACCCACTTGTCGGGCCACAGCTTCAAATGCGCGTTGACCGTCGCGCCCGCGCCGATCGTGCAGCCGCGGCCGATCACGCTGTTCTCGTTCACCTTCGCGCGCTTCTGAACGATGTTGCGGTCGGCGACGGTGCAGTCGTTGAGCGCCGCCTCCTCGCCGACGTACACGTCTTCCCACAGCACGCTGCGGCACACGGTCGCACCGCGCTCCACGATCGTGCGATCGCCGAGCACCGCCGGACCGACGATGTGCGCATCCGCGGCGATCCGGCAGTCGCGGCCGATGACGACCGGGCCTTCCACGTGCGCGCCGGGGTCGATCCGCGTGCCTTCGCCCGCGTGCACGCGGTGCGCGATCTCGCCGCCCGGGAACGCGATGCGCACCTTGCCCTCGACGGCGTCGTAGTTAGCCTGCTGGTACTGTTCGAGGTTGCCGATGTCGGTCCAGTACGCGTCGATGACGTAGCCGCCGAGCTTCGCGCCGTCGCGCAGCATGTCGGGAAAGAGATCTTTCGAAAAGTCGTAGACGCGGCCGCGCTGCATGCGGTCGAGAATCCCCGGCTCGAGCACGTAGATGCCGGTGTTGATCGTGTCGGAGAACACTTCGCCCCACGACGGCTTCTCCAAGAAGCGCACGATCCGGCCCGACTCGTCCGTGACGACGACGCCGAACTCGAGCGGGTTGGTGACGCGCTGCAGCGCGATCGTTACATCGTTGCCCTGCTCTTGGTGATGCCGCACGACCGCCGAGAGGTCGAGATCGGTGAGCGCGTCGCCGCTGATCACCAGGAACGTTTCCCGTCCGAGCAGCTCGTGCGCCATCTTCACCGCGCCCGCCGTGCCGAGCGGCGTGTCCTCGACGACGTAGTGCATCTTTACGCCGTGCGCGTCGCCGTCGCCGAAATACGACTCGATCTCGTCCGCGAGATAGTGCAGCGTGGCAACGATCTCATCGAAGCCGTGCCGCTTCAACAGCTCGACGATCAGCTCCATCACCGGTTTCCCGGCGACCGGCGCGAGCGGCTTGGGGCGGCGGGACGTCAGCGGACGAAGCCGGGACCCCTCTCCCCCGGCCATGAGGACGGCTTTCACGATGTGTCTCTCGGGCGGATCTCGTTGAGTGCGGTGCAGAGGCGGCGCAGGCGCGGGTCGGACGCGAGCGCGTCCACGTTCGTGCTGAGCTTACGGCGCCAGTTCGGGTACTGCGTCGAGGTTCCCGGGACGTTGACCGGGTCGCGCTCCTCCAGGATGTCGTCGAGCTGGGCCATCACGATCGCGCACGGCGTCGCGCCGAGGTAGCGGTTCGCCGCGACGACGACCGCGACGTCATCGTCGCGCTCGCCCGGCGCGAGGTCGCCGTGCGCGATCAGCGCGTCCAGGAACATCGCCCAGTCTTTGCGGCGCGCGGCCCGTTCCTGCTCGAGCGGCGTCTCCAGCAGGCCGAGACGGTCGCGCAGCTCGACGTCCTCGCCGCGCAGCCACGCGGGGATCGTCGGCAGATCGTGCGTCCCCGACGCCGCGAGCGCGAGCGCCGGGTACTCCTCGGGCGGGACGAACGTGCCGTCGAGCCGGCGCTCGAAGAACACGATGCGGTACGAGAGCACGCCGGTCTCTTCCATCTTCTCGCGGAAGCCTTCCGGTACGGTGCCGAGGTCCTCGCCGATCACGACGCACTGCTCGCGCGTGCTCGCCAGCGCAACGATGCCGCGCACGTCGTCGAGCGGGTACTCGACGTACGTGCCGCTGCGCGCGTCGCCGCCGCGCGGGATCCAGTACAGGCGCGCGAGCGAGAACGCGTGGTCGATCCGCAGCGCGCCGGCGTCGCGGCAGTTCGACTGCACGAGCGCGAGCAGCTCGGCATACCCGTCTTGCGCGAGGCCGCGCGGGTCGAGCGGGGGCAACCCCCAGTCCTGGCCGAGCGTGTTGAGCACGTCGGGCGGCGCGCCGACGGAGACTTCGGCGACGTATGCGTTCGCGTCGGCCCACACGTCGGCGGAGTTGAGGTCGACGCCGACGGCGAGATCGCGATACAGCCGCACGCCGTGCTTCGCCGCGTCGTCCGCGACCGCGGCGAGCTGCCCGGCCGCGATCCATTGGAGGTACATCGCGTAGCGCACCTCGTCGTGCTCCGAGGCCGCGAACAGCGCGATGTCCGGCGAGGTGGGCGTGCGGAACGTCTGCGGCCACGCCGCGACGTCGCGGCCGTAGCGCGCGACCAGCGTCTCGAACGTCGCGAAGCGCACCAGCGGCTCGCCTTTCGCCGCGCACCACGAGTCGAACGCGGCGAGCCGCTCCGCGTCGCTCGCGAGGACCGCGAAGCACGCGCGCAGCAGCTCGTCCTTTACCGCCGCGACGCCCGCGTAGTCGACGAGCTCCGTCGCGCGCAGCTCTACGAGCCGTTCGCGGTGTGCGGGGCGTTCGGCGATCGCGCGCACGCTCGCATCGCGCGCTTCGGGGACGTCGTCGACCGCGATGTAGAGCCAGTTCAGCCAGATGCGCGACGACGCGGCGTACGGGCTCGCCGCTTCGGGATCGCTGCGGAACGTCGCGTGCAGCGGGTTGATGCCGGCGTACGCCGCGCCGCGCTCGCCGAGCAGCCGGCATACGGCGCGCAGGTCGGCGAAGTCCCCGATCCCGTCGTTGCGCTCGCTGCGCAGCGTGTAGAGCTGAAACGCGATCCCCCACGTGCGCCCCGCGGGCGGATACGCGCGCTCCGGCACGACGACGACGTGCACGACCGCGCGCGCGTACGCGTCCACGATGAGGGTGAGCCGGTGCGCGCCGTGCGGCTGCGGTCCTGCGATCGCGACGCGGCGCGTGTCGTACGTCGATTCCACGCGGTGGTCGGCGGAGAGCACCGGCGCCTCGCGCAGCGCGACGACGCCTTCCTCGGTGGTGCCGTCGTCGCGCACGAGCTCCCAGCGCAGATTTTCCGTCCAGCTCATCGCGGGCAGCGTTACGTCGATCGCGAGCGTCTCGCCGTCACGCAGCACCACCGCCGGCGCGACGAAGTGGTGCGGCTCTTCGTGCAGCAGCTCCTCGAAGCGCGCGACGGTCTCCGGCGCGGCACTGCGCGGCGTGCCGAGCGCGTCGACATACGAGCGCGCGACGCGGGCTCTCACCGCGCGCGCCCCGCGAAGAGCGCGAGCGAGCGCGAGATCATCGGATACACGAGGACGTCGTCGCTCGGGACGTCGCGCCGCTCGCCGCCTTCGATCCCGGTGTCGAGCACGAGCGACCACGTCACGTTCTCTACGTCCGGCAGCGCGAAGCCGATGTCGTCGGGCGACGCGTTCATCGCCGCGAACAGCATCGGGCGCGCGCCCAGGAACAGCCCGATCGTGCGCCGTTCCGGCGTCCAGTCGGCGGCCTGCATCTCGTGCCCGTCCGGCTTGATCCAGGCGATGTCCTTGTGGCCGCGCGCATCGACGGGCCGGCCGCGAAAGAACGCATCGCGCGCGAACGCCGGGTGCTGGCGCCGCATGCGCAGCATCGTCTTGACGAACTCCGTCAGCGCCAGGTCGTGCGGTGTCGCGCTGCTCCAGTCAAGCCACGAGATCTCGTTGTCCTGGCAGTACGCGTTGTTGTTGCCGCGCTGCGTGCGGCCGCGCTCGTCGCCGGCGAGCAGCAGCGGCACGCCGAGCGACAGCAGCACGGTGGCGATGAGGTTGCGCTTCTGCCGCTCGCGCAGATTGAGAATGGCAGGGTCGTCGGTGGGGCCTTCGACGCCGCAGTTCCAGCTCTGGTTGTCGTCGGTTCCGTCGCGGTTGCCTTCGTGGTTCGCCTCGTTGTGCTTGTGGTTGTACGACACCAGATCGGTGAGCGTGAAGCCGTCGTGCACGGTGACGAAGTTGACGCTCGAGCGCGGGCGGCGGCCCTGGTGCTCGAACAGGTCGGACGAGCCGGCCAGGCGCGACGCGAACTCCGGCAGCACGCCCATGTCGCCTTTCCAGAACCGCCGCACGACGTCGCGGTACTTTCCGTTCCACTCCGACCAGCCCGGCGGAAAGTTGCCGAGCTGATAACCGCCCAGGCCGACGTCCCACGGTTCCGCGACCATCTTGACGCGCGAGAGGACCGGGTCTTGCTGGATCGCCTTGAAGAGCGCGCCGTCGCGCCGGTAGCCGACGTCCTCGCGCGCGAGCGCGGGTGCGAGGTCGAAGCGAAAGCCGTCGACGTGCATCTCTTCGACCCAGTAGCGCAGCGAGTCCATCACCATCTGCAGCACGCGCGGATGGCGCAGGTCGAGCGTGTTGCCCGTCCCGGTGACGTCGTCGTAATAGCGCTTGTCGTCCTGGCTGAGCCGGTAATATGAAGCGTTGTCGATCCCCTTGAACGACATGGTGGGACCGAGATGGTTCCCTTCCGCGGTATGGTTGTACACGACGTCGAGCACGACTTCGATCCCCGCCTCGTGCAGGTGCTTCACCATCGTCTTGAACTCGTTCGTGCCGCCCTGCAGATAGCGGGCCTCGGGCGCGAAGAACCCGATCGAGTTGTAGCCCCAATAGTTGCGCAGCTTCTGCTCGACTAGGCGCCGGTCGTCGATGAACGCGTGCACCGGCAGCAGCTCGAGCGTCGTCACGCCGAGATTCTGCAGGTAGTCGACCACCGCCGGCGAGGCCAACCCCGCGAACGTGCCGCGCAGCGCCGGCGGCACGCCGGGATGCAGCACCGTGAACCCCTTCACGTGCAGCTCGTAGAACACCGTGTCGGTCCACGGCACCGCCGGGCGCTGGTCGTTACCCCAGGTGAACGCTTCTTCGACCACCACGCACTTGGGCATACCGGTCGCGTTGTCGCGCCGGTCGAACGACAGGTCCTCGCGCTGCGAGCCGATGCGGTAGCCGTACTGCGCGTCGGTCCAGCGCAGCTTGCCGGCGAGCGCTTTCGCGTACGGGTCGATCAGCAGCTTGTTGTTGTTGAAGCGGTGGCCGCGCGACGGGTCGTACGGGCCCGAAACGCGGTAGCCGTACAGCATGCCCGGCCGCGCGTCGGGCAGGTAGCCGTGCCAGATCTCATCCGTGTATTCCGGCAGCGTCACGCGCGCGATCTCGCGCCGCCCGCGCGGGTCGAACGTGCACAGCTCGACCTTCTCGGCGTTCGCGCTGAACAAAGCGAAGTTCACGCCCTTGCCGTCCCAGGTCGCGCCGAGCGGGTAGGGCAACCCGGATTCGACGCGCGGCCGCGCCGCGATCACGCGCAGCGTGACTCCGTCATGGGGCGAGCCAGATCGCCGTGAGAGGCGGCAGGGTCAGGGACACGGAGAAGGGACGGCCGTGAGCGGGGCGGTCGGTTGCGGTCACGGAGCCCCCGTTACCCAGGTTCGCACCGCCGTACGCCGCCGCGTCGGTATTGAGCAGCTCCGCATAGGCGCCCGGCTGCGGGACGCCCAGCACGTAGCGGTCGTGCCGCACGCCGCTGAAGTTGAACGCGCACACCACGTGGCCGTCGCGCGCGGCATCCCAGCGCACGAACGCGACGACGGAATTGCGCCAGTCGTCGTACGCAATCCACTCGAAGCCTGAAGGTTCGCAGTCGCGTTCGTGGAGCGCACCGCGTTCGCGCGAGATGCGGTTGACGTCGCGCACGAGCTGCTGCACGCCGCCGTGCGGGCCGTACTGCGCGAGGTGCCAGTCGAGCGACGCCTGCGCGCGCCACTCGGCGCGCTGCGCGAACTCGCCGCCCGCGAACAGCAGCTTCTTGCCCGGATGCGACCACATCAGCGCGTACAGCAACCGCAGGTTCGCGAACTGCTGCTCTTCGTTCCCGGGCATGCGGCCGAGCAGCGAACGCTTGCCGTGCACGACTTCGTCGTGCGAGAGCGGCAGCACGAAGTTCTCGCTGAACGCGTACACGAGGCCGAACGAGATACCGTCGAGATGGTGGCCGCGGTACAGCGGATCGCGCTCGAGGAAATGGAGCGTGTCGTGCATCCAGCCCATGTTCCACTTGTAGCCGAAGCCCAGCCCGCCGAACTCCACCGGCGCCGTGACGCCGGGCCATGCGGTCGACTCCTCGGCGAACGTCGCGATGCCCGGCACGTGCCCGTACACGATCGTGTTCAGCCGCTGCAGGAACGCGACCGCTTCGAGGTTCTCGCGCCCGCCGTATTTGTTGGGGACCCACTCGCCCTCTTTGCGCGAGTAGTCGCGGTACAGGATCGACGCGACGGCGTCCACGCGCAGCCCGTCGAGATGGAACTCGCGCAGCCAGTACAGCGCCGACGCGATCAGGAAGTTCTGCACCTCGTTGCGCCCGAGGTTGAACACGTACGTGCCCCACTCGCGGTGAAAGCCTTCGCGCGGGTCGGCGTGCTCGTACAGCGGCGTTCCGTCGAACTTCCCCAGCGCGTGCGCGTCGGTCGGGAAATGTCCCGGGACCCAGTCGAGGATCACCGCAATTCCCGCGCGGTGCGCGGCGTCGACGAACGCGCGGAAGTCGTCGGGATCGCCGAAGCGGCTCGTCGGCGCGAACCAGCCCGTGGTCTGATAGCCCCAGCTCAGATCGAACGGGTGCTCCGTGACCGGCAGCAGCTCGATGTGCGTAAAACCGAGCTCGGCGACGTACGGGATCAACTGCTCCGCGAGCTCGCCGTACGTCAGGAAGCGATCGCCCTGCTCGGGGATGCGCCGCCACGACCCGAGATGCACTTCGTAGATCTGGATCGGCGCGTCGCGCTGCTGCTTCTCCGCGCGCGATTGCAGCCACGCGTCGTCGCTCCATGCGAACGCGGACGGCGCGGTGACCACGGAAGCGTTCGCAGGTCGCTTCTCGCTGCGCTGCGCGAACGGATCGGCGCGCAGCGGCAGCATATCGCCGTTCGGACCGAGCAGCTCGTACTTGTAACGCGCGCCCGGACCGACGCCCGGCAAGAAGATTTCCCACACGCCGGCGTCGCGGCGCAGCCGCATCGCGTGCACGCGCCCGTCCCAGTGGTTCCAATCGCCGACGACGCTCACGCGTGACGCGTTGGGCGCCCACACCGCGAACCGCGTGCCGCGCACGCCGTCGATCTCATGGGGGTGCGCGCCGAGCACGCGGTACAGATCGAGATGGTTGCCCTCCGCGAACAGCCACAGGTCGAGATCGCCGAGGAGCGGACCGAAGCGGTACGGATCGTCGATCGTGACCGGGCCGAGCGGGTAGCCCACGCGCAAGCGGTAGCGGTGCGGCATCGCGGCGCCGTACGCTTCGAACAGACCCGCGTCGCCGGCGCGCTCGGCTTCGGCGATGACGTTGTCGTCCTCGTCGACCACCGCGACGTCGCGCGCGCCCGGTAAGAACGCGCGGATGACGACGCCCGTGCCGAGCGGGTGCGGCCCGAGCACCGCGAACGGATCGCCCTCGCGGCCGAGCTCGATCGCTTTCAAACGCTCGGAGACGATCACAGAAGCAGCCGGGCGAGCGACGGCAGTCCTTCGGAGAAGGTCGGGTGGACGTGGACGGAGCGCTCGAGGACGCGCCACGACGATCCGGCTTCCATGTGCGCGAGGATCACGTGGATCAATTCCCCCGCTTCGTACCCGGCGAACGTGGCGCCGAGGATCGCATCGGTCGCGGGGTCCACGACCAAGCGGAAGAAGCCTTCCTCGAGCGACCACTCCGGCCCGCGCGCGACGTCGGTGAGCGCCAGCGTCACGGCGCGGTGCGCGATGCCACGCTCGACCGCCTGATCGGCCGTGATCCCGACGCGCCCGAGTTGCGGCTCGGTGTACATCGCGTAGGCGAGGACGCGGTCGTCGCGCGTGCGCGAGCGGGCACCGCCGACGATCGCGTCGAGCCGGCGATAGTCTTCCCACGAGACGTGCGTGAACTGCGGCTGTCCCGCCACGTCGCCGAGCGCGTAGTGACCGGGCACGGTGGTCTCGAGATAACCGTCGCATTTGATGAAGCCGCGGCCGTCGAGCGCGATGCCGGCTTTGCCGGTGGTGCCGGCGGGGATGTTCGGGCGGCGGCCGATCGCGACCAACAGCCCGTCGCCGGTGAGCTGCCGGCCGTCATCGAGCGTGACGGTGAACGTGCCCGCGTCGTACGCGACCTTCGTCGCGCGGCGCTCGAGCAGCGTTGTGATGCCGTCGCGCGCGAACGACTTGGTGATGACGCTGCACACGTCGAGCTCTTCGCGCGCGACGATGCGATCGTCCGGCGTGACGATCGTGACCGCGCTGCCCAGACGCGCGGCGCCCTG
>JAQBPK010000399.1 GCA_028287565.1 Vulcanimicrobiota bacterium | reverse complement strand
GCAGCGCCGGCAGCCGCCGGGCGCCGGTGCCCGCGAGCCGCGCATAGCGGTCGAGCTCGTGCTCGCCGGCCACCGCCCGAAGCCGCCGCACGGCGCCGTTGCGCCGCAGGCGGAGCTTCGCGAGCAGGATCAGCAGGTCGCTCGGGCGCGGCTTGCGGTCGTCGGAGATTAGCGCCTCGGCGGGCGCCAGGGCGGCGGCGAGGATTTCGCTCAGCCACGTCGCGCGCAGCTCGGCCGATACGAACAGATCCGCCGGCTCGCCGCGCAGCTTGCGCAGCAGCGTCTTGGCCTCCAGCGCGGCGCGGTCGTCGGGCAGCGCCCAGTGATAGGGGTTGAAGCTGAACGCGTGGACGGCGTCGGGCGGCTCGGCGTACAGCGCCGCGACCGGCGCGACGTCCGCGCGGCACACGAGCTCGATCCGCGCGCCCGGATGCCGCTCGCGCAGCGCCGCGACGAAGCTCGCGACGAGGACGATGTCGCCGAGCCCGCCGGCGTGTAGGACGACGGCTCTCATGCCGGTCTCGCCGCGAGACCGTCGATCGCGCCGCGATAGACGGCCTCGACGCGGTGCCAGGTGTACTGTTGCTCGACGTACGCGCGGCCGCGCGCGCCGAGCAGCGCCCGCGTCGCGGGATCGAGCATCTCCAGCGCCACCCCGAACTCATCACCGTTCACGTACCACAAGCCTCCGCCCGCGCGCCGGCATTGGCCGATCAGCGTCTCGGAGCGGCCGCTGACGAGCACGGGCCGCCCCTGGCTCCACGCTTCGAGCACCGCGATCGAGAGGCTTTCGTACGGCGAGGGCATCACGAAGACGTCGCACGCCGCGATCGCGTCCCATTTCGTGCGCTCGCCGACGGGTCCGAGCACGGTCACGCCCGGCGCTGCGGGGACATCCATGTGGCGTTCGCCGATCAGGACGAGCCGGGGCGGCGCCGTCGCGCCGGAGCGAAAGCGCGCGTAGTCCGCCAGCAGCTCGTCGCAGCCCTTGGCCTGGTCGATGCGGCCGAGATAGAGCAGGAACGGCTCCGCGATGCCGGTCGTCCGGCGGAACCGTTCGGCGGAGACGTCCGCGGGCGGCGTGATGCCGATCCCGGCGACCGGGCCGTCGATCCCGAGCGCCGCGAACCGGCGCTGCACGAGCGTGCGCTCTTCGTCGCTGACGAACACGAACGACGCCGGCCGCGCGAAGAACCGGTCCCACAGCGAGAACGCGAGCGGCCACTCGTCGTGCGCGAGCGGCGCGAGGATGGCGCGGTCCTCGACGACCGGCAGGCCGAGATACGTCGTCGCGTAGAGATAGCTGAAGAAGACGACGGCGGCGTAACGCGTCCCGAACGTGTCCAGATAGTCGACGAGCGCCGTCGACAGCGGCCCTTGCGCGCGCATCCAGCGCTCCTGCAGCTCGAGCGGGGCGTCGGGCGTGTAGATGAGGCTGCGGGAGAGTCGCTCGAAGCGCGCGCGGTCGCGCTCGTGATCGACCGGGAAGCGGTGCACGTGCACGCCGTCGATCCGCTCGTGTCCGGCGGGCTCGGCGTTGCGCCAGGTCTCGTAGTCCGTGGCGCACGTCGTCAGCAGTTGCACGTCGAACTCCACGGCCAGCTGTTTTGCGACCGCGAGCGCGAGCGTTGCCGCTCCGCCGTACGTCGTCGCCCCGCAGTACGGGACGACGACCGCGATCCGGCGCCGCGGGTGCGTCAGATCAGCCAGCGCGCTCGAGCTCCCCGTCGCCGCGCAGGGCTTCGAAACGCCGCCGCTGGCCTTCGAGCAGCGTTTGGCGCAGCGAACGATCCGTCAGCAGCAGCGCCGCCACGCCGGCGAGCGTGCGCGGGTCGGACTTGTCGCAAAAGAGGATCCCCGCGTTCCCGAGGACGCGCCGCGAGACCGCGTTCCCGAAGGCGAGCACGGGGACGCCGAAGCCGAGCGCATCGACGAGCTCGCCCGCCGGGCCGTCCTCGGAGGCGGACCAGAAGAGGTCCGCGCTGCGAAAGCACGCGGCGACGACGTCCTGGCGCGAGCGGTCGAGCACGACGACGCGGTCGGTCAGCTGCGTGTGGGCGACCACCTCGTAGAAGCGGTCGGCCAGCCCTTCGTCGAGGTCGAACTCGCCGGCGAGCACCAGCCGCGCGTCGATGCCGTGCGACAGCAAAAACGCGAAGCCCGCCAGCAGCTGCATGATGCACGACGCCTCCGTGAGCGGGCCGGCGAACAGGATCGTGCGGCGGCCGTCGCTGAGCCGGCGCACCAGCCCGGCCGCGGCCGGGACGTCGAAGCCCGTCGCAAGCGGTCCGGTCGCCAGCGCCTCGATGGCCGCCTCATAGCGGTCGAGGATGCGCTCGCGCGACGTCTGCTCTTCGAAGAAGCGGCGCCCGCGCGCGCCGGCTTCTTCCCGCTGCTCCTCCGGCATGCCGTCGAGCTGCTCGAACAGCGCCGACCACTCGGCCTTCGTCGTGGCCAGCCACCCGCCGCCCGACTCGCGCACGGCGTCGCCGGTGACCGCGCAGCGGCCGTTCACCACCACCGGCTTGCCCGCGCTCCAGCCCTCCATCACCGCGCGCGAGAAGCTCTCGTTCACGCTGGGCTGCACGACGGCCAGCGCGCCCGTGAGCAGCGCCGCCTTCTGCGCTTCGCCGACCAGACCCAGGTCGTGGATTCCGTGGCGCGCATCGCTCAGCGAACGGCTGCCCGGGCCGATGAGCACGAGCTCGAGGTTGAGCATGCGGCAGTGCCGCCGGAACCGCGCGAAGCTCTCGACGAGCAGGTCCACGTTCTTGGTGGCGTCGCGCCGCCCGAGATACAGGACGTAGCGGTGATCGGCCGGGCGGAACCCGTGCACGCGCTGCGGCAGCGCAAGCACGCGCGGCTCCGCCTCGATCCAATGGCCGACGACGACCGACTTGAGCGCGATCGCGGGGCCGTACAGCCGGTACGCGAGGCTGCGCTCCGCGGGGCTGTTGAACAGCAGCGCGCCTGCGGTGCGAAACGCGTTCTCGACCTCGGGCAGATACGCGTACGGCTCGTCGTGCAGACACGGCTGCAGCATCGCGCGCGGCCCGGCGGCCTCGAGCGCCGCAAGCGCGAGCCCGTACGGATACGGGATGACCAGCACCGCGTCGAACCGCGCGAGCTCCGCGCGCAGCGCATCGACGGCGGCGGTTGAGCTGATGCCGCCGCGAATGAAGTCGTGCGCGACGCCGGGCTCGATGGCAGCGGTGCGCTCGCGGTAGTATGCGAGCGGGCGCCCGAGGAGAATCTCGTTGGCGCGGTCGAACGCGTTCGCCGCCCGCTCGTCGACCGGAAAGCGCCGGACCACGACGCCGTCTTCCTCGTGCGCGCCCGCGGGGTGCGCGGCTGCGCTCCAGTCGGACGCGAAGCTGCGCGCGCAGGTGGTGAACACGTCGACGGCGTGGCCGCGTTCGGCCAGCCCGTGCGCGGCCTGCCATGCCAGCCGCTCCGCGCCGCCGGTGAGCTCGGCGCCGAACCACGGCGTGACGACGGCGAGACGGCGCGTGCCGTCAGCCACGCTGCTCGAGCCGCCGCAGCCGCGCCTCGAGCTCGCGCAGCGACGCGTGCATGCGCGTGTTGAGCGTCACCGACTCGCGCAGCGCCTCGATCAGCGCCGCGTTGAACGCGTGCTGGTCCCGGAACAGCCACGCGATGGCCCGCAGCACGAAGCGCTGCAGCGGCCGCAGGCTGAACGGAAAGAAATTCAGCCGGGCCGGCCAGCGGTTGCGCGCCGACGCGCGCAGCGCGGCCGCGGCGATCAAGCTGTCCAGCATCACCGTGTCGATCGTGTCGATGCCGCCGCTCGACGCCGCGTGGTCGCCGAACTGGCGCCGCAGCACCTCGTGCTGAACCCGCGCCATCAACGCGTCCACGTCGATGTCGGGGTTGTTCGCTTCAAGCAACGGCGCGTACCGGCGGCATCGGTCAGGCGGCTTCGACCATGGTTCGCGAAAAACTCTCGCTCGGTCGGTTCGCCCGCGCGCGCCGCGCTCGGCGGGTAGAGATCGCCGCGATGGCCAAACCGAGCCGTTCGGCAGCGGTAAGTGGAGCAAGTTGACTTGATGTACGATCCCGGCGCGCGCGATCTGCGCGGCAAACGCATTCTGGTGACCGGCGGCGCGGGGTTTCTCGGCGGCGCGGTCGTCGAGACGTTGCGCCGCCGGGGATGCGCGCGGATCGCCGTGCCGCGCAGCCGCGACTTCGACCTCACCGACGCGACCGCGATCGACGCGCTGTTCCGGCGCGAGCGGCCCGAGGTGCTGATCCATCTGGCGGCCGTCGTCGGCGGCATCGGCGCGAACCGCGAGAACCCGGGCAAGTTCTTCTACGAGAACGCGATCATGGGCATCCAGCTCATCGAGCACGCCCGCCGTTTTTCGGTTGAGAAGACGGTCGTCGCCGGCACCGTCTGCGCGTACCCGAAGCTCGCGCCGGTACCGTTCAAGGAAGAGTCGCTGTGGGACGGCTATCCCGAGGAGACGAACGCGCCGTACGGGATCGCGAAGAAGGCGCTGCTCGTGCAGTGCCAGGCCTATCGCGAGCAGTACGGGATGAACGCGATCTACCTGCTACCGGTGAACCTGTACGGTCCGCGCGACAACTTCGACCCGCGCTCCTCGCACGTGATCCCGGCGCTGATCCGCAAGGCGCTCGAAGCGCGCGACTCCGGCAGCGACGAGCTCGTGGTGTGGGGCGACGGCAGCGCGACGCGCGAGTTCCTGTACGTCGGCGACGCGGCGGAGGGGATCGTCGCCGCCACCGAACGTTACGACGGCGAAGCGCCGGTGAACCTGGGCAGCGGTGAGGAGATCCCGATCCGCGAGCTGGTCGAGCTCGTCGCCGAGCTGTGCGGCTTTCGCGGGCGCGTCGTGTGGGACACGAGCAAACCCAACGGCCAGCCGCGCCGCAAGCTCGACACGACGCGCGCGGAGCGCGAGTTCGGCTGGCACGCGGGCACGTCGCTGCGCGACGGCTTGCGCCGCACGATCGACTGGTACGAATCGTCGGCGGGCGCCGCCCCGGTGAACGCGCTTGCGACGGGCCTGGGATAGACGACACGCCGAACATGCAGACCCACCGTTCGCCGCTGCTCACCGTCGCCGTGCCGGTCTCCACGCAGTCGCGCGCGCATCTCGCGGCGGCGATCGCGAGCGTCATCCGCCAGGATACGGACCGGTGGAAGCTCGTCGTGATCGACGACGCCGTGGGCGAGAGCACGTACGAAGAGCTCGTGAGCTCGTTTGGGGACGAGCGGATCACGTACGTCCGCAACCGGGGCGAGCACGGCATCGGCGCAGCTTGGAACGCGTGCATCGAGGCGGCAACGACGGATCTGTTCTCGATTCTTCACGCGGACGACGAGCTGTTGCCGCACTACGTCCGCTCGATGCACGACCTCGCCTTGCACCGGCCCGACGGCGCGATGTACTTCTGCGGTGCGTCCATCATCGATGACGACGGCAACCCGATGTGGTCGTTCGCCGATGCGGTGAAGCGCGTCATCCAGCCGGGCGGGCGCGACGTGTGTCTGGTGGGCGAACGGGCCATCAGCCGTCTCATGATCGGCGACTTCATCATGTGCCCGACGGTCGTGTACCGGCGCTCGGCGATCGGCGGCCGCCGGTTCTCCACCGCCCATCGGTTCGTTCTCGACATCGATTTCATCGTCGGCGCCTTGTTCGACGGCGCGCGCATCTACGGTACGCGCAACGAGGGCTACCGGTACCGGCGGCATCCGGCCGCTGCGACGGCGGTGTTCGACCGGTCAGGCTACCGGTTTGCCGAGGAGACGGAGTTCCACCGCATGGTCGAGCGGCGTGCGGTCGAGAACGGTTTTCACCGGGCGGCGTTTGCGGCACGGGTGATGTTTTGCGTCCGCGGCAACATCGTCGTGTCGATGGCGAAGGACGTTCTTGCCGGGCGCCTTCGCGCCGCACGAGCCAAGAGCCGCATGCTTCGCTCGGCCAGGGGTTTCCCGGTATGAGCCTCGATCAGCGCGCGGTCGCGGTGCCGGACGGCTCGCCGGCGGTCATGATGCGGTCGAACCACGACCGTGAGGCCCAGGTGCGGTCGTGCGCCGTCATACCCGCGTACAACGCGGCTGATTCCGTCTGCGCCGTCGTCGCCCAGGCGCTGGAGTTCGTGAGCTTCGTGATCGTGGTGGACGACTGCTGTCCGCGCGCTTGCGGCGACCACGTCCTGCGGGCGTTCGCGGGCGACGAACGCGTCACGGTGATAAAGCGCTCGGTGAACGGCGGCGTCGGAGCCGCGATGAAAACGGGTCTCACCGCGGCGCTGGAAGCCGGTGCGGACGTCATCATAAAGCTCGATGCCGACGACCAAATGGACGTCACGTTCGTTCCGGTCATGCTGGCGCTTTTCGCGCAGCATTCGGACGTCGTCCTCATCAAGGGCAACCGCTTCGTCAACTCCAGCATATTGAGCAACATGCCGCGGCTGCGGCTGCTCGGAAACGCCGCGCTGTCGCTGATGGCGAAGTTCGCGACCGGGTACTGGAACCTGCTCGATCCCACCAACGGCTACATCGCGTTTCGCGCGGACTTCTTGACCAAAGACGATATCGAGCGGTTTTCGAACAGCTATTTCTTCGAGATCAGCGTGCTGTGCGACTTCGGCCTGCACCAAGCGCAGATCGCCGAGATCGAGATGCCGGCCCGCTACGGCCCGCATCCCAGCTCGCTGTCGATACGGCGCGTGCTCTTCGAGTTTCCGCCCAAGATGCTGCTCGCGTTCGTACGGCGCTTGACGCTTCAGTACTTCCTGTTCGACTTCAACCTGTGCACGCTGTTCATGGTGTTCGCTTTTCTTCTGATCTCGTTCGGGGTCGGGCTCGCGGCCGTCGAGTACGTCCAGTCGCTCGTGAGCCAAATCCCGCGAACCACCGGAACGGTGATGCTGGCCGTGCTTCCGCTGATGATCGGGCTGCAGCTCGCCGTGAGCGCCCTCATGTACGACGTGCAATCGTCGCGCATCATCCTGCGCGAAGCCGGTGCGCGCTCGCGGTCGCGCCGCGCGCGGATCCTCACGCACATCTGAGCGCCGCGATGCACCCCGTCGCGCCGACGATCCACGCGCCCAGCCCGCTGCGCAAGTTCATTCGCTCCCGGTTCCTGGAGCGGACCGCGCGCGCGATTCCGCGCTCGCAGGACGTTCTCGACCTGTGCTGCGGGTACGGCTTCTACTTCAGCATCAACCCGCGCGCGCGGGGGGTCGACGGCGACCCGCAGGCGGTCGCGCAGCTGCGCGAGCGCGGCTACGCGGTCGAATGGGCGAACGTGCTGGAAGGCCTGCCGTTCGCGCCGGCGTCGTTCGGCGTCGTCGTCGCGCACGACGTGTTCGAGCACTTCTCGTTCGCGCAGCTCGAGGGGCTCGTGCCGGAGATCCACCGCGTCCTGCGCCCGGGCGGCCGGCTGATCGTGTGGGTGCCGAACGCGCGCGGTTACGAGCTCGGCGTCAACAACGGCTCGGGCCACGTGCTCTTCGTCACCGCGGCGGAGATCGAGCGGCTGATCCCGGGCCGGTTCCGGCTCGAGAAGCACTATGCCGAGCCGTTGCCGCGCCTGGTCGGGCAATATTTCGCGCACAACAAAGAAGTGTTCGTGCTTCAGCGGCTCTAATCGGAGCGGATCCACGCGGCAAGAGCCGGCTGGTTGTCGCGCACGAACGCGGGATACGTGTCGTCGAGCGGCGTCGTCTCGAACCGGTACCCGAGGTACCAGCGCCCGAGAAAATCCGTCCCGTCGCGCAACGCCCGCTCGATCCGCGCACGGTCGATGATGCGTTCCGTGTTCGCCTCGGTGTGCGAGTAGCTGCGTATCTTCTCGATCACCGCGTCCACCCCGCCGAGATAGCTCCAGTGCCAGCCCGCGTCTTGGATCACGCTGAAATGGTGCCGCTTGTCGCGGACGGCTTGCGGCCCGCCCGCTGCGAGCAGGTCGTGGAAACGAACGACGGCGCTGCCGAGCCAGTCGCCGTTCAACCACGACCGGTAGCGCAGCGCCATGAGCGCGGCTCCGTACCAGCGCTGGCGCAGGCGCAGGTTGATGTAGTAGTAGTAAAGCCCCTGGCGGCAGACGCTGGGCTGCGCGGCGATCCCCGCCGCGATGCGCGACGGCCGTGGGATCTCGTCGACGTCCGAGACGATCACCGTGTCGTCGGGCGCGCAGCTCGAAAGGCCGCGGACGATCGCGTCTCGCTGCGCGCGCTCGAGGCTCCACGGGTCCGCGGACGGCGCGAGCGAGACCGGGACGTGAACGATCTTGTCCGCGAAACGCGCGAACCGGTCCCGGTTCTGGGCGAAATGCAGCGGCTTTTCGGCGCCTTGGAACGTGCGGTCGGCTTCGACGATCACGAACTTGTCGACGGCGTCCGACAAGATGTGCAGGCGCGCGTTCAACAGCTCGAGCTCGTTGAAAAAGGTGAAGCAGTCGTAGACCGCCACGTCAGTCCGCGATCGCGATCGAGGTGAGGGCACCGCCGACGTGGCGCCCGTCGTCGCCGGGCAGCGTTTGCAGCGCCGAAAACTCCAGCGCGACATGGTGCACGCCTGCGCGCAGCGCATCGGGCGGCTCGACGGCGAACTCGCCCGGCAGCACGTCCTGATCGGTGACGACGCGGCCGTCCACGCGCACGATGATGCGCGTGTGGAAGTCGCCGCGCGCGGTGAGCGGCACGAAACCTTTGAGCCGGAGATGCTGTCCGGGCCGTCGCGCGGAGAGCGTCACGTAGCTGCGGCGTCCGAGCCAGCCGTCGTCATAGATTCCGGAGTAGAGAACGCCGGACGCCCGCAGGTCGCGCCGAACGTTCTCCAGCGCCGCGACGCGGGGCGCGCGCTCGCCGGACACGGCCGACAGATCGCGCAGATACGCGACCAAACGCCGCTCGTCGAGCGGGAGGTTTCGCCCGAAAAGCGCCAGCAAGCCGCGGCGCGGATAGTGCCGCAACGCGCCTTCCCGCCCCATGTCGAGACAGACGTAGGCGTGCCCGTGCGTCACGAACGGTTCGACCGGCGGGGACAGAACGCGAGCCGAGCCGCCGCCCACCACGGGGAAGTCGTATCGCCGTTTGCCGATGATGCTCGCCGGCGGCAACTCGTGGACCGCGTCGAAACCCATCGTCGTGAAGTCGAGCAGCAACCGCACGCGCTTCGACGGCCGCACGATCTCGAAGATCAGGTAGCGCCCGATCCCCGCGTACGTTTCCTGCGGCGCGAAATAGTCGCGCTCCAGCGTGCTCAGCGAGTTGTGCGGGTCACCGAGCTCGGCGACGCCCAGGGTGGAATCGACGTATGCCAGGGCGTTCGTCACGTCCGCTTCGTGCACGAGCGAGAAGAACGGGTCCTGGCGCCACGGCGCGGCGCGGTTGAACACGTTGTAGCGGGGCCCGACGATGAGGTAGTCGCGCGCCGCGTTCCGGAACCTCGGCGCCGCCGGCCGGTTCTCGACCACGAACCCCGCGAGATCCGCGGCGCGCGGTCCGACGGGGATGAGCCCGATGGGGCGCCATTTGATGTAGTCGCGCGCCTTCGTGGGCTGGGCGTGCTCGACGAGGTTCGACGTTACGAAGAACACGTTCTTGCGCGGTGCCGCGTCGGCGATGATGCGCTGTACGGAGAGCTGTGCCGCGTTGGAGATAACCACGCCCGCGCTGGAAGCGCGCATGGCGGCTTCCAGCCGGTCGACGATGCGCTGCGTCGTCAAGAAGCGGCCGTTGATGAAGGTCGCGTCGGCGTCGCCGATCGCATCGAGGCTTCGTCGCAGGTAGAAGCCCGACGTCCACACCGAAAGCGCGAAACAGATCGCGAGCGCCACGGCGAGCAGCCGGCGGCCGGCGCGCGGAACCGTCCGCGCCGCACCGAGGCGTTCGAGTGACGCGATCGCGGCACAGATCGCGAACGGTTGAATGTACGACGCCGACTTGTAGAGCGCGTAGTCGGCCATCCTCACGAAGAAGTAGGCGAAAAAAACCAGACAAATGACCGCCATCAGCGCCGGCGCGTTGCCGCGCCGGGCGCGCTGCACGGCCA
>JAQBPK010000392.1 GCA_028287565.1 Vulcanimicrobiota bacterium | reverse complement strand
GCTCGCTCCGGCCGCGGCTGCGGTCGTGCCCCTGTGGCGCTCCTTGCGGCGCGCGTCGCCGGGCGGAACCGCGTTCTGGGGCGTCGCGCTCTACGCGGCGACGGTCACCGGCCTGGCGGCGTTCTACGCGCTCAGCGCCGCCGTCTGAGTCTCGCGCAACCACGTCGCGACGACGTCCGGAACGCCGCGCTCGTACGTCGGAAACAGCGGCACGAAGCCCGTCGCGCGCAGACGCGCGTTCGAAAGCCGGTTCTCGTACTGCAAGCTCTCGGTGACGATGCGCCCGAGCAGCAACCGGCATATCAGCGGGTGCACCGAGCGCGAGCGGAACGGCACGCCGAGCGCAACCGCGGCCGCGCGCGCGGGGCGGTCGTTCTCCGCCGGCGCGTCGTCGACGATGAAATAACGTTCCCCCGCTTCGCCCGCGGCGAGCAGGTGAACGAGAGCCCGCGCGCAGTCATCGACGTGCACGAGCGACGTGATGCGAGCGCGTCCGCTTAGCCCGGTGACGCGCTTGCCGGCGTGCAGCGGCTGCAGCACGTATTCCGCGAACCACGAGCCCGGGCCGTAGACCCAGCCCGGAAACGCCTGCACGATCCGGACGCCGCGTGCTTCGTGGGCGCGCAGCACGTCGAGCGCGGGCGCGATGTACGGGCCCCATCCGCGCGGGACCGGCGCGACGTCCTCGTCGTGCGGCGCGTCGGCTCCGCAGTCGCCGTAGTAGCTGGTGCCCGCGACGTAGATGACGCGGTCGACGCGCGCGGGATCGAGCGCGCTCAGCAGCGCGCGATCCATCTGCAGCCGTTCGTCGCGCCAGCGCCGGGCGCGTTTTTCCGTGATCCGGCCGCCGTACGTCTGCGGCTGCGCGACGTGCGCGACCGTATCGGAGTCCGCGGCGACCGCGCGCCAGGCGCCGGATTCGTCGAGGGCATCGCCGGCGACGGGCGTCGCGCCGAGCGCGCGCAGCCGGTCCGCCGACGCGGTCGATCGCGCGAGCGCCCGAACGTCCCAGCCCGCGGCGACGGCTGCGCGCACGAACGCGGCGCCGATGAAGCCGCTGCCGCCGGTGACGAACACGTTCTTCATTGCGAACCCTCTCTCCGGCGGCTCACTTCGACGGCCACCCGCCCGGTATCTAGCGACGACCGTCGTTGCATGGGCATGTTCTCGGGGCGCACAATGGCTCAGGCGCGACGCGGGCGAAGCCGTCCGGTCGACCAGAATCCACTCGCCAAGGGGAACCGACAGGATGCTTGCTTCGATCCGCCGGCCGACGTTCGAGGACCTCAACCTCTCCACCGGCAAGCGCGCCCGCCTCTACAACATGATGTACGGGCACGGCCCCGCCAACGGGACGCTGATGCTGCTCCCGATCGACCAGGGTCTCGAGCACGGTCCGATCGATTTCTTCGACAATCCCGACGCGCTCGACACCGATTGGGTGCTGCGTCTCGCGGTCGAGGGAAACTTCTCCGGCATCGCCTATCACATCGGGCTCGCGGAGAAGTATCACAAGCAGTACGCGGGCCGCGTGCCGCTCGTGCTCAAGGTGAACGGCAAGACCAACGTTCCGCCCGACGACCAGTCGTTCAGCCCGCTCACGTCGAGCGTCGAAGACGCGGTGCGGCTCGGCGCGGATGCGGTCGGCTACACGGTCTACGTCGGCTCGCCCGCGCAAGACCGCGACATCCAGCAGGCCAACGACGTGCGGCGCGCGTGCGAGAAGTACGGCCTGCCGCTGATCGTGTGGGCGTATCCGCGCGGCTCCGCCGTGAAGGCGAAGGGCGGACAAGACTCGCTGTACGCGGTCGACTACGCGGCGCGCGTCGCGTGCGAGATCGGCGCGGACATCGTGAAGCTGAACGTGCCGCATTCGGAAGTCGCCGCGGAGACGGCGCCCAAACCGTACAACACGCTCAAGATGGACGAGCTCGACGGCTTGCGCAAGGTCGTGAAGTCCGCGGGGCGCACGCTCGTGCTCGTGTCGGGCGGCTCGAAGCTGTCGGACGAGGACACCGTGCACAAAGCGCGCCTCGCGATGGAAGCGGGCTGCGTCGGCTTGATCTTCGGGCGCAACATGTGGCAGCGCAAATGGGACGACGCGCTCGGGATGGCGAGCCGCATGCACGACCTGATGAAGGAGTTCGGACAGTAGTGACTTCGTTGCCGGCTCCGGCGGTGACGCCGGACCCGCTCGCGATCCGCATCGAAGCGGCACTCGACCGCATCCGCCCGGCGATCCGCCGCGACGGCGGCGACGTGTGGCTCGTGAAGGTGGACGACGGCATCGCGTACGTGCAGATGATCGGCGCCTGCGGCGGCTGCGCCGCGGTGCTGTCGACGCTCAAAGGCGGCATCGAAGCGGTCGTCCGCGAGGACGTACCGGAGATCCGCGCGGTGGAGCAAGTCTAGGCGCGAACCGGCTCGGACATTTTTGGCCGAAGCCGTCGAGCACATCGAAGACGAACAAGCGGCGCACGCCGGCGCGCTGCACCACATCGTCGACGCGCTCGATCGCATCCAACGATGTGTCTGTGACACCGGCGGGGGAACCGCCGAACACCGCGAAGAGCCGTCGCGGCGGCCGGGGGTGGCTGCGCATCGCGACTCTCACGAGGATTTCAATGCGCCATCACCTGACGATCACGATAAACGGTCAGCCGAAAGACGAGGTCGCGCTCGCGACGAGTGAGCCGCTCGACGGCGTGACGGTGCTCACGCTGGTCTTCAACCGGACGGCGGAGTCCGGCGGCGGAGTGCATTCCTTGCGCACGATGGCCACCGAAACGGATTTCTTGGACGGAGCATACCATTTTCGGCGGTTCCTCTGGTGGCCGGATTGCGGGGCCGGGGTCTACCGCGCGCGAGGCGTTCAGCTGAAGTTCGCGGACGGCAATTCGGTCGAGGCGCCGCTCAGCGACGAGATCGTCGTCGAGGCGCTGGGGATGACGGGTCTACCGGCTTTTACGGCACGCTGAGCGCGCCACATCATCCGGCAACGTCGCTGACTCTCGCGATCCCCGCGCGCTGACCCTACTGCTTGTTCCAGAACGCGAACATCGCGATCGCTGCCGCGCTCATCAGCGCGAACGTGAGCCAGCCCCAGCAGCGGGCTACGAGCGAGCTCGTCCACTTGCCCATGATCTTGGAGTTGCTTGCGATCATCACGACGGCGAACACCAGCGGGACCGCGGCGACGCCGTTGAACACCGCCGACCAGAACAGCGTCTTGATCGGGTCGAGCCGCATCAGGTTCAGCACCACGCCGACGACGATTCCGGCGGCGAGAATCGCGTAGAACCGCGGCGCGCGCCTCGGCGGCTCGCCGAGACCCTCGCGATACGACATCATCTCGGACGCGACGTACGCCGACGAACCCGCGAGAACGGGGATGGCGAGCAGGCCGGTGCCGACCATTCCCAGCGTGAACAAGATGTACGAGAAATTGCCCGCGAGCGGGCGCAGCGCCTCGGCCGCATCCTGTGCCGTCGCGATGTCGTGCTTGCCGTGCGCGCCCAGCGTCACGGCAGTTGTTACGATGATGAAGAACATCACGAGGTTCGAGTAGACCATGCCGGCGTTCACGTCCGCGTGCGCGTCGGCGATCTCGTTCTTCGTCGCGCCTTTTCGCTGCGAGACGGTCTTGCGGCCGCGGTCCTTCTCTTCTTCGACCATCATCGACGACTGCCAGAAAAAGAGATATGGCGAGATCGTCGTTCCGAGCAGCGCGACGACCGTCGTGATCCAGCGCGGGTCCGTGTGGAACTCCGGCACAACGACATGGCGCAGTATCATGCCCCAATCGGGATGCACCAGAAAGGCGGTCAGGATGTACGCGAACAGTGCCAGCGCGAGCCACTTGAGCACGCTGCTGAGGACTTGGTACGAGCAGAGGAGCTCGGTCAGCAAGAGAACGCTCGCGAACGCGAGGACCCAGATCACGACCGGAAGTCCCGCCACCATATGCGCGGATGCGGCCATGCCGGCGAGGTCCGCGCCGATGTTAAACGTGTTCGCAATGATGACGATGCCGGCGAGCGCGAACGCGAGCCAGCGCGGAAGCACGCGCCGCATCACCGCCGCGAGGCCAACGCCCGTGACCATCCCGATGCGCGCGCACATCCCCTGAACGACGGCCATCATCGGCGTCGTGATCAGCGCGAGCCAAACCGTCGACAGACCGGTTGTCGCACCGGCAACGGAGTAGGTCGAGATGCCGGACGGATCGTCGTCGGCCGCGCCGGTAATGATTCCGGGCCCGAGCGTTCGCAGGAAGCGGATAGCCCGGCTTGCGGGCGGCTGCCCGGATCGTGCTCTCTTGCCGGCGGCTTCCGCGGCGCTCACACGAGCACGATACCCTGCTTGCCAAGATACCTACCGCGCCGCAACTTGGCCGAAGGGTGACCGCGTGAACACCGCATCCGGATTCGCACGCCGGCCGGGGAACCGCTCATGCCTCGACCGCCGCCGGGAGCATCGTGCTCGGCCGCGCAGCGGCGCTCGAGCCGGCGGTCGCGCGCACACCGGACATCGCTCGCGGCATGAGCAACGTGCGCACACGCGTTCGCAGCGGCAGCTCGACGCCGTGGTGCAGCGCGAAGCTGGCCAGCAGCGTGCTCGCGAGCGCGAGCGGGACGAACGACGCGCTGTCGGGAGCGAGCACGCGTCCCAGCAGCGACATGACGGCGATGTGGCAGAGGTAGAACGCGAAGCTGATCTCACCGAGCCGCACGAGGACGGGGTGCGCGAGCGCGCGCGAGACCGCGCCTCGCTGCCGCCCCATGCTGAGGATCAAAAAACCCCACGCGGGCATGACCCACGCGGAGAAGCGCAGCGAGAGCGGAACGAACGGCGAGACGTACACCGCGAGCACGACCGCCGCGACAGCGAGGACCTCGACGCTGGTCGGCTGCAGCGCCGCGCGCGTGCGCGTGCCGGACCGAAGGTAGGCGATCGCGAGCAGCATGCCGACCACGAAGTCGGCCAGCCGGCTCGGCGGAAAGACGTACCACCGCCAGTCGTCCACGGTCGCATGCTGCGGCCACAGCAAAACCATCTCCGCCGCGCAGATCGCGCCCGCGAACGTGAGCACCACGTACGGCGGCGCGGCGCGAAACACGCGGAGCAGCACGAACGCGGCGACTGGAAACACGGCATAGAAGAACGCCTCGACGGAGATGCTCCACGCCGGTCCGTTGACGCCGAAGTAGATCGCCGTCACCGGAATCCAGCTCTGCACGAGCAGTGCCTGCGCCGCGACGGCATGCAGCCGGGTCTGCGGATCCACACCGCTCCACAGCGGGTTCGAGCCCAGGTACACAAGGCACGCGATCATCAGCGGCATCATCACCAGATGCAGCGGGTAGACGCGTGCGATCCGCGCCGCGTAGAACGCACGAATCGCGTCGAGACGCAGCCGGTCGCGAAACGTGCCGTGATAGGTGTACGTCAGGATGAACCCGGACAGCAGAAAGAAAAACGCGACGCCGGTGTAGCCGAGCGAGAACACCACGGACACTCGGCGCGTCGGAACGCAGTGCCACGTGAAGACGAGCAGCGCGGCGACGAACCGCAGCGACGTGAGCGCCGGCAGCAGATCTCGCCGGTGCGTCATCGCGCGTGCGCGCTCGCGGACGCGACGACCGCGGGCCGGACGTACAAGCCGGAGACGGCGTCCGCCGCGATGCGCCGCCACGTACTGCGCCGCTCGGCGAGCAGGCTGTCGAGTGCGCCGTTCCGGCGCACCAGCACGGCATCGATCCGCTCGCGGTCGAGAATCGCCGACCAGCGGCGGTTTCCGTCGATCACCTCGCGGTAGTCACGCCACACCGGCGCGGGGTACGGATCGCACCGCCCGTCCATGAAGAACCGCGCGGGCTCGTTCAAGAACAGGCTGCACCACGCGAAGTCTTCGCAGAACACGCGGGGCGGAAGGTGCGCCTGCGCCATCAGCGCACGTGCCGTCCCCAACGGCAACGTACTTTCGGCGGACGGCACGCGCTGCCACGACAACGTGGTTATCAGCGCCCCGCAGCACGCGACCGCGGCGAGCGTCACCCAGCCCGCAAACGTCTCACGACGGCCTGCACTCGCCGCGCCGCGCACCGCCATGGTTATCGACGTGTGCTCGTGCGCTCGCGAGCGAGGCAGCGCGGCCAGCGCGATCGGTGCGGCAACGAGCGCGAACACCGGAACGTTGCGGACTGCGGCGAACAGCAGCACCGTGAACGCAGCCGCGAGGAGCCGGTCGCGCAGCGACGCGCGCACGCCGAATGCCGCCAGGAGCAGTAACAGCGGCAACGCACCCGCGACGAACGCATAGCTGCTGGCGCTCGTCGCGCCCCACTCGCTGATCGAATGGCGAATCGGGCTCGCGAGCAGCGCCAGCGCGTAGCGCGTGAGATCGAAGCCGAGCGGTGTGGCGAGCGTCGCAGCGCCGCAGGCGACGGCAAGCGCGAGGGCGCGCCGAACCGCGCGTGACCAAGCGCGATCGCGCAGCACCGCGGCGAACGCGAACAGCGCCGCGACGGCCGGTGCGAGAAACGCGCTGGCGTGGAGATTTGCCCACATCACGGTCACAGGCACGGCGGCCCACGCGAGCGGACCCTCGCTTTCGAGCAGCCACACCACCATGGCGACGCCCGCCCACCCCAACACCTGCGCGCGCGCGCCGAACGACTGGATCGTCGCGAGCGCGCACACCAGGACGGCGGCGGACGTCAGCGTGCTCGAGAGGCGGCGTCTGCGGCAGCGCAGCACCACGGTCGCGAGCGCGACACCGACGGCGAGCGCGCACACGAGCGGCACGAGCCATGTCGCCCCGTGATGCGCGCCGGCCGCGAGAGCCGCGGAGAACAGCCATTCGTGCGGCGTCCATGGCGCGCCTGACGCGGCGAACGTCTCGTCGCCGAGCGCGCGCGGAATCGCGTGCTCGCGCAAAATGCGATCGCCTAGCCATCGCTGCCACAGCAGATCGCCGTCACCGGCCGGAAAGCGCATCGCAAGCGCACCGAGCCACGCGACGACCGAGACGACGCAGACCCACGGCAGCAGCTCGCGGGGATCGGTCCACAAAGGCCGCCGCATGACCGTCATCGCATCGTCGTCGCTCACAGCATCCTCATCACTCGCTCGCTGCCAACACCGCTGCCGCACGCCGTGCCGGCCGGGAAGCGTTTGCGGCGCCGGTAGCGATTGTGGTGACTGAAGTACTCGCCGCCGATCGCTCGCCGTACGCGACGCGCACGATCGCGAGCAGGCCGCAGGCGAGACCCGCGAGCGTCGGCAGGCGCAGCCAGTGCATCATCAGCGACGGCCGCATCAGCGCGGCGCGCGAGAAGTCGCCCCAGCTCAGCTCCGCCAGCGAATCCGGGGGGTACGATTTCGCGACGAACTCGACGTGCGCCGGACCCAGCCCGATGAGCGCCAGCGCGAGGAGCGAGAAGCCGATGCACGCCGCGGTCACCGCGAACACCAATCCGGCGCGGCGGCCGATGGTCAACGCGCCGAACGTGCCGACGAGCAGCGGCGTCAAGCCTGCGAGAACCGTCGAGCCCATGACGTTCCACGGGATCATCGCGAACGCGAGCCCGCCGGCCGCAAGCGTGCGGACGCGCGGATAGCGAACGAGCACGAACACGATAGCCGGGAATGCGACCGCGAGCTGCTGGAAGTGCACGTGGACGCCGCCGAACACCGCGAACGCGGGCGGCACGATCACCAGCACCGCCGCATCGCCCGTCATCGCGCGCAGGCGCCGCGCGACGACGACCCCAAGCGCGATCATCGCCGCGAACATCAGCTCGCCGCAGCGGATCGCGAGCGGTGCCGCGACGCCCAGCGACGTCAGCACCGACGTCAGGCTGAACTGCCACTCGTACGCGTTCGCGAGCGCGTGCGCGGGGACGACGTCGCGCACGTACGCGATGCTCGCCGGCAGGCCGACGGCGAGCACGCCGGCCAGCCCCAGCACGACGCCGCCGATGACGATCGGCACCCGCGTGCGCGGCAGCGCGACGAGCATCGCCACGATCGCGGGCAATGCGACGTGGGGCTCGATGCTCGCCGCGACCGCGCAGGCGCCCGCCGCGGACCAGCACGCGTTGCGCGCGAAGAGCGCCGCGGCTGCAATCGCGAGGAGCACCAGCGGCACGGGCTGGCCGACGTAGTACGTGACGGTCGCCGTGATCGCGGCGAACACCACGTTGAGCAAGACGCTCGATGCGCCGGTGACACGCGCGAACAGCGCCGTCGCCGCAACCATGGCCGCGATCAGCAGCGCGCCGTACAGCGCGGCCGCGACGGGGAACGGCAAGAGCGCGAACGGCACGAACAGCAGCAGCGCGTATGGCGGCAGCGGCGCGGGCAGCGCGACGGGCTTCAAGAACGCAGGTTCGGCGGGCGGCCCGGCCTCGCGCTCGCAGCCGCGCAGCGGCTCCTCGAGATATGGGTTCGCGTTCTGCGCGATGACGGAGCCCGCGCAATAGAACGCCCGGAAGTCGCCCATCAAATACGTCGGCCGATCGAGCGGGTTCAGCGCGATCAGCGCGGCGAGGATCGCGGGCGCGAGCAGCCACGTCCAGCGCGCGTTCGGCCGCATTACTGCGAGATCACGATCTGTGACGTGCTCGACATCGTCATCGTGAAGCGCGGCAGCAGCGGGATGATGAACCGGAACGGATACGACGCGTTCACCGCGACCACGCAGCCGGCTCCCTGGTTCGCCGGATCCGTGCAGCCCGAAGCGCTGCTCCAGGTCGTCGTGACGGCGAGCGAGCTCGGGTCGATGCCCGGCGCCAGACCGCGCACGTACGTCTGGATCGTGTCCGCGCTCGCGGGACAGCCGGCAGCAGTGCAGCTCGAGCCGCGCACCATCGCGTAGCGAGTCCCCTGGCGCGCGGCGCTCGAGACGAGATGATACGTGTAGAGCGCCCGCGCGGAGTCAATGATGCCGAGCATCAGCGTCAGCGCCGCGGTGCTCGCGATCGCGAACTCCACCAGCGCGTTTCCGCGCTCGCGCCCGCTCATTGCGCGACGCGCATGATCGCGCGGCTGGTGATCGTCTGCGTGTCCGAGACGATCGCGAGGTGGAGCAGCGATCGGAACGTTCCGGTGGTGTCGACCTGCACGAACACCAGCCGGTGGCTGCTCGCGCAGTCCGACGGCTGGCACGTCGACGCGGTTCCGTCCGAGCAGCGGCAGAACGACGTCGCCGTCGCGCTCAGCCCGGCGACGTTCTGCGCGTCGTTCAGCGCGGCGGCCTGCATGCCGCTCGAATCGGCCGCGGTCGCAAGATTCTGCGCGCCGTACTGCACGCCGGCGCGCGCCGCGTTGCCGACCAGGACGCTGTAGTGCGCCCACCGGCCGACCTCGATGAGCCCGACCAGCAGCAGGATCACCAGCGGCGCGATCACGGCCATCTCGGCGACCGCGGTTCCACCGTCGGCGCGCGCCAAGCGCCGGAGATCGATCAACCGCACGATGTCACTCCGCGAGCACGCCGTGGCCGCTGCGCGCCAGCCCGCCGGCGCTCGGCACGGTCAAACCGCCGCCGTTCATGCGAATCGACTTTGCAACCAGCAGCGTGATCGACGGCAAGTTGCCGTTGAACGTGAAGTCGCACGACGGCGCGTAGAAACCCCCGGTGAGGCTCACCGTGCCGGCGGCACCGTTCTTCGTGAAGTCGGCCGTGTTGCTCGGCGGCTGGTAGTACACCATCCCCGCCGTCGGCCCGGTACTCGGCGCGGTGAGGATGACGTTGACGTTTCCGTTGTAGCGCAGCCCGCCGGCGCCGGCGTTGTAGATCGTGACGCCGTCACCGGTGATGTCGCCGCTCGTCATCCCTTGATCGAGCACGAACAGCCCGGGCGACAGCGTGATCGACCCGGTCAGCGCGACGCAGTACTCGCCCGGCGGCAACGGGTTGGGCGCAGGGTACGGCTGGCAGCCGCTGTGGAGCACGCCGGGATGGTTGAGCGTGAGATCGGTGAGGTATGCGCAGCCGGCGATCGTCTGGCACGGATCGGTGACCGGCACGGATTTCATCGGCTGCGCGTCCGGATACGAGCCGCCGCCCGGCCCGCTGCCTGCGTACCCGATGGTGCGCGCGTCGACGTTCGCTTGTCCCGTGACGACGAGATCCTGGTTGGTGATGATGCCGCACGCCGGAGCGCTGATGCCGCCGCGGCCGCCGCCGCGCAGGTCGATGTCGCCGGCGAGCGCGTAGACGCAGTAGATGCCGTTCGTGTTCAGCGTCGCGACGGCGCGCGCGCTGATCCACTGCGTCATCCCGAACACCGCGTTGAAGAAGCTCGGCTGTTTCTTGCGGATGACGACTTCCACCGCACCGGCGCTTCCGCCGTACGCGCCGGTCGCGGGCGGGTTGTTCACCGCGACCGTCACGCTCGTGCCGCCGTCGTCGGTGAAGCCGTTCGCGGTCGCGTCGCTCTGCGCGGCCGCGGTGACGTCGGCCGCACCCGGGTACGCGAGCTCGCCCGCGCCGGCGACCGCCGCGCTGTCGGCCGCCGACTGCGCGAGCCGCTGCTGGTACCGCCAATAGCCCGCGTCCACGGCGAGCGCCGCCGCACCGAACAGAACGACCATCGCGAGCGCGAACAGCGGCAGCACCTGCCCGCGCTCGCCCGAGCGCGCATGCCGTTTGCGAATCGAGTCGGCGGCCATGTCGTTTCCCTCCGGATAACCTCAGCGCGTGATGATCTGCGGCGTCATCACGAAGACGACGTCGGTTTGCGAGCTCTGATAGCGCGTCGAGCGGAACAGCTTGCCGAGCACCGGCAAGTCGCCGAGGCCCGGAATCTTGTCGATGACGCGCTGCTCCTGGCGGCGCAGCAGGCCGCCCATGACGATCGATTCGCCGGATTGCGTCACGACGTCCGTCGACAACCGGCTCACTTTGAGCGCCGGTATGACAAACCCGTTGAGCGAGACGCCGTCCTGGAAGTCGAGATCGGACACTTCCGGCGCGATCACGGTTTCCACGCCGCCGTCGCCGAGGATCGTCGGCGTCACCTGTAGCTTCACGCCGAAGTCCTTGTATTGGATCGCGATTTGCTGCGGTCCGGAGGCGTACGGGACCGGGATCTGGCCGCCGACGAGAAAGTCCGCTTGCCGTCCCGGCATCGTGACGAGGTTCGGCGACGACAGCAAATGTGCGTGACCGCTGTTGAGCACCAGGTTCACCGTCGGCGCGAGCGTGATCGTGCGAAAGAACGCGCCGATCGTGAGCGCGTTCCCCGGGAACCCGGGACCGCGCCGGCCGTTGTTGCCGACCACCGGATCCTCGACGACCGGGAATTGCGGCCCGCCGAGCGTGTAGGTGCCGTCGGGGTGAAACGTCGCCGACTGCAAGTTCACGCCGAGCTGGCGCAACGCGGTCTCGTCGACCTCGAGCACGTACACTTTGACGTCGACTTGGCTGACGGTCTTGGTTTCGATACGGTCGACCACTTTGCCGTCGATCGCGAGATACGGACCGGCCAGCGCGCGCACCCGGTGCAGCACGTGCTCGGCGGTCGAGCGGTCGTGAACCTGACCGCTGACGATGAGATTGCCTTTCGCGTCGCGGTCCACGCGCACGCCCGCCGTCTCGGGCGCCGCGGCGAGCTCCGTCTGGAGCGGCCCCAGCGGGCGCGCGACCGTGACGGCGTTGACGACGGTGAACTTCTGCCCCGCCGCCACCGGTTCGAAGTGCGAGACGACTTCGCCCAAATGCACGAGGCTTTCGCCGTTGGGGACCGTTCCGTTGATCACGACCGAGCGATCGAACTGCTCGACGTGCAGCGCCGGATCGGCGATCGCGCGCTCGATCATCTGGCGCAGGCTCTCCAGGCTCTGCTCCGTGACCGTCACGTCGTAGCTTCGCCGCCCGGCGCCGGTCCACACGAGCAGCGTCGTGCGCCCGGCCGCCCGCCCGCTCACGACGATCTCCGTGTTTCCGACCGCGAGCACGCCGGCGATCTTTCCGTCACCGACCGCGACGCGCGTGAGGTGCGGCGTCGCGACGATGGTCGACTGTCCGGTGCGAATCGTCATCGGAATGAGCGCGTCGGCGGACGCTGTGAGCGGCATCACGCAGGCGGATGCCGCGACGAGCGATGCGAGAACGAGATGCGGAGACGTGTTCAAAGCGATTCCTTTTCCGGGCGGGTACGAACCGGTGTCCCGAGTATGCCAGACGCTACCGTTGTCCGTGCGTTGACAAGGCGTGGACACACCGTCAATTCTTTCGGAATGGGCTTTTCAGCACGGTGCGATCGTGTGTACGATGCGGCCACGATGCACGTCACCAGTCCGTCCACGTTCGCTCTCGCCGCACTCGCGGCAGTGCTCGGTGCGCAAATCCCGGCGTCCGCCGCGGACGTGCCGGTGACGAGCATCACGTTGGCCGCAACGCGTGCGGCCGGAGCGGAAGCGGTGCGCATCACCGGCAAAGCTCCCGCCTCGCAACCGCTGGAAGCGACGCTCTACGCGACGTTCTCGAAAGATCTTCCGGCGGTGCTCCTCAGCCGCCGCCCCGTATCGACCGATGCGGACGGCCGGTTCGACGCCGCGCTCCCCATCGCGCCGGCGTACTTTCGCAACGCGGTCGTCACCATCGTCGTGCGCTCGCTGACCGCGGGCGCCGGCGCGCGCACCGCGATCACCATCGCCGCTCCCAACCTTCCGGCGCCGCCGGACGACATCCCCGCTTCCGTGCGCTAGCACGTCCTCGTGCGCAAGCACGTCCTCAAGGAGAAACTTCCGTGACCGATACGCTTCGTTCCATCCTCGACGACGAGTCCGGCCAGGGCCTGGCCGAATACGGCCTGATCCTCGGCCTCGTCGCGGTTCTGTGCATCACCGCCGTCGTGTTCCTGAGCGGCAAAGTACAGGGCCTGTTGAGCAACGTCGGCAGCAGCATCTGAGACGCCGGCCATGATCAACGCAGTTCTGCGCGAGCCGACCGCCCTCGTCGTCGCGCTCGTCGCCGTGCAGTGCGCCGCCGCGCTGATGCTGCACTTCTTCTGATGCTGAGCACGCTCCGCGACGACCGGGGACAAGGCCTCGGCGAATACGCCCTGATCCTCGGGTTCGTCGCGGTGCTCTGCGTTGCTGCCGTCGTCTTCTTCGGCACCCAGCTGATGTCGCAGTACCAAGACGTCTCTTCGAAATATCCATGAGCGCGCCGACGATCGTCCTGCTGCTCGCGACGTTCGCGGCGGCGGCGACCGACGTTCGGTCGCGCAAGATCCCCAACGTCATCACCGCCTGCGCGGCCGTCGCCGCGATCGCCGTCCACGTCCCCGCCGGCCCCGCCGCAATCGCTACGTGCGTCCTGGCGATGGCCGCGGCTTTTCTGGCCGGATCGGTCGCGTTCTCCGCCGGCTGGTTCGGCGGCGGCGACGTGAAGCTGATCGCGGCGTGCTGCGGCATCGCCGGTTTTCCAGCCGCCGTCTGGCTCGTGCTCGACATCTTGATCGCCGGCGCGGTTCTCGCGCTGGTGACCGCCGCGGCTCGCGGGCGCCTCGTCGCGCTCGTCCGCAGCACCGCCGCGGTCGCGGCGCGCGGCACGCCCGTGGGCGAGGTGCCGCTTCCGTACGCTGTCGCGATCGCCGCCGGCAGCATCGCGTTCGCCGCGGCGCCGCTTGTCCCGTCCCTGAGGTTTCCGCAATGAAGAACGCTCGTCGCATCCCGCTGCTGATCGGCCTGCTGCTCGCGCTCGGGACCGGTGTGCTGCTGCTGAACTATCTCGGCTCGCTGCGCGCGTCCGCCGCGGTCGTGCAGATGCGCACCGTCGTCGTCGCCGCGCGCGACATCCCGGCGCGCGCGCTGCTGACCGACGCGTACGTCACGCAAGCGACGCGGCCAGCCGCGGAAGTCGACGGCGACGCGCTCGCGAACCGCAAGCAGATCGCGGGGAAGTACTCGCTGATCACCATCCCCGCCGGCAGCGTCATCACCGGCTCGAAGATCGGCGTCGCGGGCGCGAACGCGCTGCCCGCGCGGCTGCCCGTCGGCATGCGCGCGGTCAGCATCTCGATCGACCGCGTCAAGGGCGTCGCGGGCTTGATTCAGCCCGGCGACCGCGTCGACGTCGTCGCGGTTCCGCCGCGCGTCGGCAGCGAGGTGCCGCGCGCGGCCGCGATCCTGCGCGGCGCGCTCGTGCTCGCGATGGGCAACGAGGTCGAGACGACGAGCGCGACGCCGAGCCCCGACGCGCAGAACCTCACCACCGTGACGCTCGCGCTCACGCCCAGGCAAGTGAACTTGCTCGCGTCCGCGGATCTCAACACGACGCTGCGCCTCGCGCTGCGCTCGCCCAAGGAATCCGTGCGCGCGTTCCCCGCCGAGCCGCTGCGGCTGGGCGTGCCCGACCGCACCGCGCCGGC
>JAQBPK010000376.1 GCA_028287565.1 Vulcanimicrobiota bacterium | reverse complement strand
CCGAGCGCGCGCGGTTCGCGTTCGCGCTCGCGCGCCGGCTCGGCGGCTACGCCGTCGAGAAGCTGTTCGCACGCAGCGAATGGAACGTCGGGTTCGCGCGCACGACCGCCGCCGGGCTGGTCGCGGGCGAACCGCTGCACGTCCGCTGGCTGCCGGCGCCTGCGCCCGGAACGTTCATCGCCGATCCGTTCGTGCTCGAGCGCGACGGCAAACGCGTGCTCTTCGTCGAGGACTACGACGAAGCGCGCGCGCGCGGCACCATCGTCGCGCTCGAGCTCGACGACGACGACCGCATCGTGCGCCGCGAGACGATCATCTCGACCGCGTCGCATTTGAGCTATCCGTATCCGATCGAGATCGACGGCGTGCCCTACATCGTGCCGGAAAGCAGCGCCGCGAACGAGGTCGCGCTGTACCGCTGCACGGAGTTTCCGTGGCGGTGGGAACGCGAGCGCGCGACGTTCGCGCCCGCCGACGCGCTCGACACGACGCTGTTCGCGCACGGCGGGCGGTGGTGGGCGTTGTGCACGTTCGCATCGCGCGGCTCGGACTTCGCGCTGTACGCGTTTCATGCGGACTCGCCGCTCGGGCCGTGGCAACCGCACGCGCTCAATCCCGTCGTCGAGGACGTGACGCGAGGACGTCCGGCCGGCGCACCGTTCCAAGCCGGCGACGCGCTGTACCGGCCCGGGCAGAACTGCGCGCGCGCGTACGGCGGCGCGCTCACCATCGCGCGCATCGACGAGCTCACGCCGCACGCGTACCGCGAGACCGTCGTGCGCCGCGTGGACGCGCACGGCTTCGAGCGCTATACCGACGGCGTGCACACCGTCGGCGTCACGTCGCGCGGGCTCGTCCTCGACGGCCGGCGGGCGCTGCTGGACTTCGGCCGGCCGCTGCGCCGCCTGTGGCAACGCTTGCGCCGCCGCCTCCCGGCGCGCGCGCGGCGCTGAGCGGAAGCGGCCCGGGTCACTCAACCTGCCGCGCGCGGCGTCCGATACCTCAAGGGCGGGCGAAGATCACGCCGTCATAGACTTTCGTAGACGGAGTTCTTCGTACGCTGGTGTTCGCGGGGGCTTTTCCCCGTCAGAACATCGCTACACCGCCGGTCATGCCGGCAAGCTCGCCCGGCGGTGCAGCGCGAACACCAGTACTCGGCGTACCGGCTCCGTCACAGTGTAACGCGAGTCGCGCGCCGAGTGCAATCTCCAAGGATGAGGGATTCGCCATGCGTGCGCGACGGACCGCGTTCAAGTTTTTGCTGTGCCTTCTCGCCCTGATCCCGGCCGCGTGCGGCGGTGGCGGCGGCGGAAGCAGCAGCTCGGTGCTTCCGGCCGCGGCGCCGGCACAGCCGCAAGGCGGCACAAGCGCACCGGCCGCGGTGGACGTCAGCATCGCGATCCCGTCCGGCACGTCGGCGTCGTCGTCACTGCGGCGCGCGCGCTACGTCTCGGCGGGCACGAAATCGGTCGCCGTGGCGTTCGGCGGCGCGCGCCAGACTGCGGACTGCGCGGCGACGTGCTCGATGACGCTGCAAGTTCAACCCGGCAGCGTAACGTTCGTTGCGTCGCTGTACGACCGCACCGGCGCGACCGGGAACGTGCTGGCCAGCGGGCAGACGACGACGACCGTCGTCGCCGGCCAGCGCACCGCGATCAAGCTCGTGTTCGGCGGCGTCGTCGCGAAGCTCGCGGTCGCGCTCGCGAAGAACGCGGTGACCGCGGGGTCGCCGGCGACGATCCCAGTGAGCGTCACCGCGCAGGACGCCGCCGGCTACACGATCGTCGGCAACGATCCGTACGCGACGCCGATCGCGCTCTCGAACGACGATTCTTCCGGCGCGACGTCGCTGTCGACGACGGCCGTCTCCGATCCGAGCACCGCCGTGACGCTGGCGTACAACGGCAGCGCGGGCATCGCAACGGCGAAGATCGGCGCGAGCGTCACCGGCAGCGCGATCCTCGCCGCACCCGCCGCGCTCACGGTGCAGCCGGCACCGGCCGCGCCCCCCAGCGCGCCGCCGTCCGCCGACGTCCCCGCGCACACGACGACGTGGTACTACTACGGCCTCAACCACGTGAACGAGGACGTTCCGGCGCCGTACATGGCCGCGCATGCCGACTATGTCGAGGACGGCGCGTACTATCCCGATCACGGCGACAAGTTCAAGGCCGCGGGCGGCAAGTATCTCGTGTCCTACACCGATCCCGCGTACGTGCCGTACTGCTACGCGCCGTTCACGCCGCCCATTCAAAATCCGTGCATCGGCGCGATCGGCAACCACGTCGCCGACGAGTCGGGCTGGTTCCACGGCGCCGACGGCGGGCGGCTGCACCGCTACGTCGATCAGGAGTTCCAGTACCAGGAAGCGCTCAACCCCGCTTCGCAAGCGGCGCGCGACGCCTGGAAGTGGTACACGCAGCGCACGCTGGCCCACTCGCCGAACGTCGACTTCTTCCTCGCCGACGACGAAGGCGGAACGTTCATCGGTCCGGACGGAACGCAGGCGTCGGGCTGGTTCTACGGGTTCAACGCGGGGTCGGTCGAGATCACCAGCGACGCCGACTTCATCGCGGCGAACCAGAAGATGCTCGCGGCGTCGCTGAAGCCGGTGTTCGTCAACGGCTACGACCCCGCGACGCGCTTGCCGTCGTACGGCGGCAAGTGGCTCGACTCGCCCAACGTCGTCGGCGACGAGTACGAAGGCTGCTACACCGCCGACGCCGGCGGCAACGTCGAGGGCGACAAGAACGACAAGTGGGCCGAGACGTCGAACGGCATTCTCGCGGTGCTCGCGCACAACAGCAAAGCGCTGTGCATGATGACCGCCGCCGCGACGCCGTCGAACCGCATCTACCTGATGGCGTCGTGGTGGATGACGTACAGCGAAGGCTCCACGATCGCGGCGCCCGAGCGCGCGACGCCGGACGGCTACACCGTGCGGCCGGAGTACGACGTCGTTCCGCGCCAGCCGCGCGCGACCGCGACGAACGACATCCACGTGCTGCGCTCCTCGACCGGCGCGTACGTGCGCGAGTTCGCGGCGTGCTACCAGGCGCGCGCGCCGATCGGCCCGTGCGCGACGATCGTCAACCCGAGCGCGTCCGCGGTTGCGATGCCGCGTCTCGCCGGCAGCTACACGCGCTCGCTCGCCGTCGACGACCGCAGCGCGTACACCGGTGGCCAGGCCACGTGGACCGGCGGCGTGCCGGCGCAGCTCCCCGCGCTCAGCGCGGTCGTGGTGCGGTAACGGCGTCCGGCGTCCGCAGCGGACGCCGGGACTCCGGCTGGGGCACGTTTTCGTCCGCGCGCCGGCCGGCCAGCCCCCCCAGCGCGCCCCCGGCGAGCGCGCCGAGCGCGTTCGCGATCACGCCCGGCTCGCG
>JAQBPK010000355.1 GCA_028287565.1 Vulcanimicrobiota bacterium | reverse complement strand
TGAAGATCACCGCCGCCGGCCGCACCGACGCCGGCGTGCACGCGACGGGACAAGTCGTGTCGTTCTCGGCCGAGCGCGCGTTTCCGATCGAGCGCCTCGCGCTCGCGCTCAACGCCGGCACGCCGGGTGACGTCGCCGTGCGCGATGCGGCGATCGTTCCCGACGGCTTCTCCGCGCGCTTCGACGCGCGCGAGCGCGTGTACGATTATCTCATCCTCAACCGCGGCTGGGCGTCGGCGCTGTGGCGCTTGCGCGCATGGCACGTTCCGCGGCCCATCGACGACGCGCGCTTTCTGGCCGCGGCAGAGCCGCTCGTCGGCGTCCACGACTTCGCCGCGTTCTGCGGCGAGCCGCCCGAGCGCGGGAACACGGTGCGCGAGCTGCGCTCGATCGTGCTGGCGCGCCGTGACGATCTGCTGCGCGTCACGCTGCGCGGCAACGGTTTCTTGCACCATATGGTGCGCGTGATCGTCGGGACCGTGACCGGCTGCGCGACCGGCTACCGCGACGTCGAGTTCGCGCGCCGCGCGCTCGAATCGCGCGACCGCACCGCGGCGGGCGCGACGGCGCCCGCGCACGGCTTGTACCTCGCCGGCGTGCGGTACGACGACTTCGACTCGTACCGCGCGGTGGACGTGGCGCCTTAGCGGCGGCCCGTCAGCCGGGCGATGCCGTCGTTCGTCGCGAGCGCCGTACCGTCCGCGCCGGCGATCGACGCGACGCGCTCGCGCAGCGCTTGCGCGACGTCATCGATCCCGCTCGCCGCGTCACGCGATGCGGAGCTCGCCGTGGTGAGCGCCTGCGCCGCATCGGCGATGCGCTCGTAGGCCGCCTTTTGGCGCGCGACCGCCGCGTGCACGGAGTCGGTGAGCTGCTGCATCTGCGCGATCGTCGCGACGATCTGGCCGTTGGAGATATCTTGCTCCTCCAGCGAACGCGCGGCCTCGCGCATCAGCTGGTTCATCTGCTCGACGGAGTTCACGATCGTCGACGAGCCCGCGGCCTGCTCGCGCGCCGCGCTCGAGATCTGCTCGATCAGGCGGTTCGCTTCCGCGACCGAGCCGGAGATGTCCGCGATCGCGCGGCCCGCGACGTCGGCCATCTGCAGGCCGCTCTCCGCTTTTTTCCCCGACGCGGTGGTGGACTTGACGACCTCGTCCGTCTTCGCCTGAATGTCCTTAACGAGCAGCCCGATCTCGCGCGTCGATTGCGCCGAGTTCTCAGCGAGCTTGCGCACTTCGTCCGCGACGACGGCGAAGCCGCGCCCGTGCTCGCCCGCGCGCGCCGCTTCGATCGCCGCGTTGAGCGCGAGCAGATTCGTCTGGTCGGCGATCGCGTCGATCACTTCGACGATGTTGCCGATGCGCTCCGAAGCGGAGCCGAGCTCCTGCATCTTCTTGACGACCGAGCCGATGTCGTCGGCGATCTCGCGTGTCGACTGCACGAGCCGCTCCACCGCGATCCCGCCGTCCTTCGCCTTGCGGTCGGCTTCGAGCGAGAGCGTCGACGCCTCGCGCGCGCTCCCGGCGACTTGATTGATCGACACCGCCAGCTCGCCGATCGCCGAGCTCACGCTGTTCACCGTGTCCGCGAGCCCGCCGATGTTGCCGCTGACGAGCCGGATCGACGACACGGTCTGCTCGATCGCCGCCGACGATTCGCCGACGCCGCGCGCGAGGTCGCTCACCGCGTCGCTCGCCGCGTTCAGGTCCGTCCCGGCATCGCCCGACGCCGTGCGCGTCTCGGCGATCGCGCCGTCCTGGGCTCGCAGCGCTGACGCGACGCGCTCGTGGCGCTCCGCCAGCTCGTCCACGGCCGGCCCGAGCGCCGCGGCGCTCGCGGCGCGCTGCCGCGCCCCGACCAGGGCCTCGATCACGTCCTCGACGGCGGCCACCCCGGCCACGTCGAGCGCGCCCTGGAGCGTCGCCCGCTGCGCGCGCAGCGCCGCGGTCGAGCGCCGGTATGCGAAAAAGCAGATCATCGCGGCGGCGATGCCCAGCGCCGCCGCCGCGGTCAAACCGATATCGAACGAACTCATGGCCCCCACTCCGTTGGGGCCGGCTCGGGCCCCCTACTGTTCGTCGTATCGGTTGACGAGTATCTCGATCTGACCGTCTTCGGCACCGCGCAGAAACGTTACGTTCACGAGCCGGCCCCCGGGCTGTCGCACGCCGGGGCCGAGGCCTCGCCCGCCTGGCCCGCACCACCCGGGAGCCCTGCTCGACCGCCATGGCCGCGCTCGGCCGCGGCGGCATGGTCCGCGGGAGCCGTTTGCTTGGCCTCGTTCCGGCCGGCCCGGCACGCTTGGCGGACCTCGCTGCGGTTGACTTCAGGCTGCCGTGACCCGTATACTGCGTAGGTTGCCGTGGCGTCCACGGCGTGCTTTCCTTTCCGACGGACCCCATGCGCACATATCAGCAGAAGACGGCCGAGACTCAGCACGATTGGTACATCGTCGACGCGACCGGGCACCGGCTCGGCACGCTCGCGGTGAAGATCGCGCGCGCCCTGTCCGGCCGCACCAAACCGACCTGGACGCCCCATATCGACGACGGCGACCACGTCGTGGTGATCAATGCTGACAAGGTCGAGCTCGCGCCCCGGAAGTGGACCCAGAAGGTGTACCACCGCCACTCCGGCTACCCCGGCGGTCTCCGCACGGAGACGGCCGCCCAGGTCCGCGACAAATATCCCGAGCGTCTGATCGAGCGCGCCGTCCGCGGCATGCTCGCGACGAACCGCATGCGCGACGTGCAGCTCGGTCGCCTCAACGTCTACGCCGGTCCGGAACATCCGCACGCGGCACAGAAGCCGGAGCCTCTCGCGTAATGCAGCCAACGATCCCGGGTCAGGACTACTTCAACGGAACCGGGCGCCGCAAGCGCGGCATCGCGCGCGTCCGTCTCACGCTCGGGCAGGGCGTCATCACGATCAACAAGCGCGCGTACGACGAGTACTTTCCGCGGCCGTCGCTGCAGCAGATCGTGCGGCAGCCGCTCGACGTCACGCAGTCGCTTTCGCGGTTCAACGTTGATGTGAAGTGCGAAGGGGGCGGGGTTTCCGGGCAGGCCGGCGCGGTTCGGCACGGGATCGCTCGGGCGCTTCTTGAGATGGATGAGTCGTTGCGGGAGCCGCTTCGGCGGAATGGGCTGCTGACTCGTGATCCTCGCGAGAAAGAGTCGAAGAAGTACGGGCGCAAGAAGGCTCGTAAGCGGTTCCAGTTCTCCAAGCGCTAGGGAGCATGGTGGCGGTGTCGCGGGACGCGACATCACCCTGACGACACGCAACGCCCGGGCATCCTGCCCGGGCGTTGCTACGTCTTCACGTCGCTCTCGCCCATCCTGGGCTTCGCTCGTTCAGAGTGTCCGTCAGGGTGATGTCGCGTCCCGCGCCACTGGCACGATGCCGGCTTGCGGAGAACTGGGCTGGGAATGGGTCGGCAGGGGGACTGGCGCCGGTGCGGTGGCCTAGGGTCACCCTGGGCCTGTCGAAGGGGGAGTTGAACCGTCGCTCGGTGCGCGTGTCCGGGCTAGTGGGGCGCTCCCGTTGCGAGCGATTCCGTGATTATTAGGGTGAAGAAGATTGCCGGGATTGCTAGGGCCATCGTTGCGATCAGCGTTTCGCCCGAGGGGCGGATCTTTGGGTGGGCCATTACATGCAGCCGCCGTGGGCTGCGCACCACATTGGGATGGTCGCGGGGCTCGTTAGCATTGCGGTGATTGCGATTAGGGAGAAGATCACGCCGCTGCCGAGGAGGGCTACCGCGGCGGTGCCGTTGCGGTTGTCGGTGGCGGCTGCTTTGCGGCGGGCGGTTTGGGCGATCGCCAGCGCGGCGGCGACCGGGTCGGGGGTGGCTGCGGTGGCGTTCGTCATCATGCAGTGACCATAGCCGCCGGGGGTTGAGCCGGACGTCCGTAGTTTTACCGAACTTGCTCGGGTGGGGCGGACGATCAAGAGCGCGCGCTCGGGCAGCAGGTGTACGCGCAGCTTCGCGCTCAGGGGGTCATCCTCGAAGGGACGCGCTACAACCGCATCGTCGAGGAGATCGGGCCGCGGATTACGCGTGCGGCGCAAGGCATGTACGATGAACCGTTCCGGTTTTACGTCGTGCACAAGAGCCCGCCCAATGCGTTTGCCGTTCCCGGCGGGTACATGTTCATCCACGATTCGTTGATCGACACGGTGGAAACGAAGGACGAGCTCGCGTGCGTGGCGGCGCACGAGATCAGCCACGTGATCCATCACGACGGGATGAATCGCATCCACCGCAATCAGCGCAATGCCACGCTTGCGGCGATCGGCTCGATCCTGATCGGCGGCGGGCAGAGCCAAACGATCAACAGTATTGCTTCGACGTATCTCGGCCTTTCATCGTTGCACTTCGACCGGCATCAGGAGACGGCCGCCGACGTGACGGGCTCGGACATTTGCGCCACCGCGGGCTACAACCCGAACGGCCTCGTCTGGATGATGGAAAAGTTCGAAAAGATATCCGCCGGGCGCTCGAGCGCGTCACTGCAGTCGCTGGAGATGTTCTCCAACCATCCGCGCGACGATCATCGCATCGCCGACCTTCAAGAGCACTTGGCACAGAATCCGGCGCTGTTCGGGCGCTTCTCCGGAGACATCGCGCGCGGCACGCCGATCTCCGCGCTCGCGAGCGCGGGCGAGCCTGAGATCGCGTGTCCCACGGGCGAAACGACGACGCGCTCCGCGGAGGACGCCGTAGCGTGGCTTGGGCGCGGCAGCAGTCCGTGGACGGGACCGGTCGACTCGGCGGCCGAGTTGCGGGTCGCCGATACGATCGGTTTGTCGCAGAAGGCGGCGTGGATCGCGTTCTCAGGCACGGACGGCAGCGCGCTCGTAGCGTACGATCCGCGCACGCAGCTCGCGGCCGCGTGCGTCAAGAGCGGGACGACGACGAGCGTCCGCGTGCAAGCGCAAGCGGCGGCGCCGACGTTCCTGATCGATCCCTCCGACCTCAGCGCGCTCCGCACCGAGAAGGGGATTCGGATCGGGTCGCCCGCGACATCGCTGTTCGCGCTCTACGGCCGCGCTGCGGCGAGAGTGCTCGCCGACGGTTCGTCGCTGTATACGTACCGCAAGACGTCGGAGAGCGGATTCGTCACGACGATGCGCTTCGTGGTGAAGGACGGGCGCGTCAGGGCGTTCGCGCGCGAAACCGGATACTGATCGGCGCCGCGTTCAACTGATTGCGAAGATGGTGACCGGTTCCGCTTTGCCGCGGATCTTCGCGATCAGTTTTTCCGCTGCGGGGCGCTGTTTGAGGCGCGTGTACGTGCGTTCGTCGGCGTATGTCGAGCCGGGTGGGGCGGCGCCTTGGAGGCGGCTTGCGAGGTTGGCGGCGTCGCCGATCACCGTGTAGTCCATGCGTTTGGGGCTGCCGATGTGGCCGGCGACGACCTCGCCCGTTGCTATGCCGATTGCGAGCTTTAGGGGTGCGCCGTCGGCTTGGATCGTTGCGGCGGCGCGGTGGAGCGCTTCCGCGACGGCCAGTGCGCGGGCGGCATCGTCGTCGCGCACGCGCGGGGGGCCGAAGACGACCATCAGGCCGTCGCCGTAGAATTTGTCGAGCAGGCCGTCGTGCTCGAACACGATTTGCACGGCTGCGCTGAAGAAGTGGTTGAGGATCTCGACGACCGCTTCCGCGTCGAGGCGTTCCGCGAGCTCCGTGAACGCGCAGATGTCGGCGAAGAGGATCGTCGCGGTGGCGCGTTCACCGCCCAGGGCGACGCCGCCCGGCGCGCGCATTAGCTGTTCCACGACGTGTGGGGCAAGGTAGCGCGCGAACGCGTCGCGGATCGCGCGGCGTTGTTCGACGTCTGCCGCGTGCAGGCGCTCGAGCTTGCGGCGTTCGGTGAGGTCCGTTACCGCAATTGCCCAGCCGTGCGTTCCGGTTCCGTCCGGAAGGTCGAGCGGGGCGGTGCGGACTTCGAGGTGCAGGTCACCGCGTGTGGGGTGGTGTGCGTCCAGCTCCGACGGCTTGGACGGCATCAGGTTGTCGCCTAGGATCGTCGTGATGCCCGGGATGAGCGCTTCGAGCGCGCGCGCCGGTTTGCCGATCATCGTGCGGCCGGCGACGCCGAACGTTTCCGCGGCGGCGTCGTTGAACGTCGCGATCGTGCCGGTTCCGTCGAGCGTGATGACGCCGCTGGTGATCGAGCCCAGGACGCGAGCTTGCAGTTGCTCGAGGCGGCTGATCTCGACGACTTGCGCGCGCAGCGCGTCGAAGAGGCGTGCGTTCTCGATCGCGAGCGCGGCTTGGTTGGCGAACGCGGTGAGCAGGTCGGGGTCGTGTGGGGAGAACAGGCCCGGTGCGACGCGCGAGTCGAGGTAGACGACGCCGATCGTGCGCGCCTTGATCGCGAGCGGCACGCAGATGATCGAGCGCAGGCGCAGCGCGCGCACGGAGAGGTTGATGTTGAAGCGCGGGTCTTGCTGCGCGTCGGTGGTGACGATCGGCTCGCCCGTTTCGAACACGCGGCGCACCGTGGTCTGCGAGGGGCGCATGTCGTCGCCCTCGACCGTCGCGCGGTCGATGCCGTAGGTGGTCGTGAGCTCGAGCTTGCCGTCGGCGTTGGCGATCATCAGGAAGCCGCGCTCGGCTTTCATCACCTCGACGGCCGTGTCGAGCACGCTGCGCAGCACGACGTCCAGCTCGAGCGAGGAGTTGACGGTTTCGGCGACGCGGCCCAGCGTGCGGAGCTTGGCAAGCTCGCGGTCGGCGTTGGTCGATGACGCGGCGAGCCGGCTTTGCAGCGCCGCACGCTCGAGCGCCAGCGTCTCGTACGCGCGCTCGGCGCCTGCGACGGCCGCGAGCAGCGCGGCGTCGCCGGTCGCGGAGGCGCGCTGCCGCAGCGCGGCGAGCGCGTCGCCTCCCGAGTGGGAGGTGTTTACCGCGTCGGACACCGCTGCCTTCGCTTCCTTCGACGGATCAGCACCCCGCCTGGTTCCTCACTTTGCGGCAACGTTCCGCTCATCGTGGCCGGCGAGCTTTTTCGCCACATTCCGGCAACGTCGCGCTCATGCCGGTGCGCGATGATCGGGCCATGACGAACGACTCGATCTTCCCGGCCGCGGACGCGGCCCTTGCGGCGCGAGAGCGCGTCGAACGCCTCGCGCCCGGCGCGGCGCACGATGAGCGCGCGTCGGCGCGGTTGGCGAAAGCCGCACTCTTCGAGGAAGCGCTTCTCGGCGCGCTGCGCGCGCACTTCGCCGAGTTACGGACGGTGGCGAAATGAGCGAGTTCGACCTCTTGTCCGTCGCCGCGGACGGGATGGGCGTGCAGCGCACGCTGCTCGACGTCGCCGCGCGCAACGTCGCCGCCGCGCAGGCGTCGACGCCGCAGCATCCGTATCCGCGGCTCGTCGCGCGGTTCGCGGCCGCCGATCCGGTAGATTCGTTTCTCGATTTGCCCGACGAGGGCGAAGAGGATGCGGCGGGGACGCGCTTTGCCGGAACGATGCGTTCCGGCGAGACGGCGGATGCGCTGACCGAGATGATCGCGGTGCTCGACGCGCAGCGCGCGTATGAGACAAATGCGTCGGTGTTCGACGTCGGCAAGAAGTTGGCCGACCGCACGCTCGACGTGGGGCGCGTCTGATGCGCGTCGACGTGCTGATTCCCGACGCGCCGCCGATGCCGCGCGGGCCGCACGGCGTGAACGGCGGTGCGGCGGACGCGTTCGGGAAGCTCGTCGATGCGGCGGGCGCGATTCTTGCGGGCGCGGACCGTGCGGAGGCTGCGTTCGCGTCGCACCGCGGCGGGCTGCAAGAGATGGTCGTCGAGCGCGCGCGGGCCGACATCGCGTTGCAGATCGCCGCGACGGCGGCGCAGCGCACGGCGCAGTCGCTCTCGACGCTGCTCGGAATGCAGATCTGACGCATGTCGCCCGCAGCGGTTCTCGCGCGCTTGCGCGCTTCGTCTCCGCGCGCGCGGCTGCTGTCGCTCGTTGCGGTCGTCGTGCTCGTTGCGGCGGGGATGTTCGGCTTCTTCGCCTCGCGCGACACGCGCGTTGCGCTGTTTGCGACGCCGCTGCGCGCGGACCAGCTCGCGGAGGTCGAACAGCGGCTCGCGGCGTGGAACGTTCCGCATGCGGTTGCGAGCGACAACGTGCGCGTGGAGCGGGCGAAGCGCGGCGAGCTGCTGCTGCGGCTGTCGCTGGCCGGCGTGCCGCACGCGCACCTCGCCGGGAGCGATGAGGCGCTCGCGCACGTCGGCGCGCTCACGCCGCAGACGGTGCTCGAAGCGCAGACGCGCGACGCGCTCGCGGCCGATCTCGCGCTCGGGCTGCGCGGTATCGACGGCGTCGCGGACGCGCGCGTCGTGATCGCGCCGTCCAGCGGCGGCGTGTACGCCGACGAGACCCGGCGCGATGCGAGCGCGAGCGTACGCGTGACGCTCGGGCCCGGCGCGCGGCTGGCCGCGCGCACGGTCGCCGGAATCAAAGCGTTCGTCGCCGGCGGCGTTCCGGGGCTCGATGCCGAGCGCGTGACGGTGCTCGACGATCGCGGGCTCGCGCTCGACGGTGACGGCGGCGACGACGCGCCGGACGTGCAGACCGCGCTGCAGAGCGCGCTCGACGCCGCGTTCGGCGCGGGCGCGACCATCGTGCGCGTCCATCGCGAGCCGCTCGGCGAGCGGCGCGACGTGCGCGACGTGCGGCGTGCCGCGGTCGACGGCAGCATCGCGCGCGCGACCACCGACGAGCGCTATGCCTCCGGCGCGAAGAAGTATTCCAAAACCAGCGCGACCGAAGACCGCGGCAGCCGCACGCACGAAGAGCACCGGGTCGCCGGCGCCGGCTCGACGGCGCGTCTGACGGTGGCGGTGTTCGTGGACGGCGCGCGCAAGCTCGATCTTGCGAAGATTCGCGCACTTGCAGCGGCCACCGCCGGAATTCGCGCCGAGCGCGGCGACGCGGTGAGCGTCGAGGCCGTCGCATTCGGCGACGGGACGCCGCGCGCGGTTCGTGCGGCGCGCGCGCCGGGGTGGGTTCTGGCGTTCGCCGGCGTGCTGCCGCAGGCGCTCACGGCGGTTGCGGTGGTGCTCGCAGTTGCGTTCGCTGCGAAGCCGCTGGCGTCGGCCGCGGCACGCGCCGTTGAATCCGCGTCGGCGCGCAGCACGGCGCGCGAGGTGGTTTCCATCCCGCCGGCGCGGGTGCGCGGTGCGCTCGAAGGCGAGCCGCCGCACGTCGCGGCCGCGATCATCTCCTCATTGCCGGCGGTGACCGCAACCGCCGTGCTGGAATTGTACGCACCGGACGAGCGCGCCGCGATCGTCCGCCGTCTCGCGCGCGCGAACGCGTCGCTCGTTCCGCCGCCGGAGGACTTGATCCGTGAGCGCTGAGTTCGTCTCGCTCGCCGATTTGCTGCGCGCGGCCGCGAGGCCGCACGGAGCGCCCGGCACTGCGGCGCAAGAACCGCGCGACGCCGCGCCCGAAACGCCGGACGGCGCGAACGGAAACGCCGGCGCCGCGAATGGCGGTGCGGCCACCGCTAACGCCGGTACGTCCGCGGCCAATGCGAACGCGGCCGGCGGCGCGCATGCAGCCGACGATGCCGCGATGTCGCTCGGTGATGTCGGGGCCGGGCTCGCGCCGCTCGACGACGTTCCTCCGCTTCGTGAGGACGACGTCATCGCCGGCGCTTTGCGCGATGCGCGGCTCTTTCGCGCGCGGTTGGCCGACGCGTTCGACGACGCCGTTGCGCGGCTCGTGCGCGAGCTCGCGGCCGACGTGCTCGCGCGCGAGCTTCGGCTCGCACCGGCTGAGATCGCGACGCTCGTGCGGCGCGTGCTCGAGCGCGCGCCGGTGATCCGCGTGCGCGTCGCGCCGGCCGATGTCGGTTTCGTGCGCGGCGTGCCGGTGCTCGCCGATCCCGCGCTCGCGCCGGGCGATGCGATCGTCGAGCTCGGGCGCGGCGAGCTCGATGCGCGGCTCGGCGTGCGTCTCGCCGCGGTCTTGGAGGCGTTCACGTGATCGGGCGGGCCGTGGGCGGCGTCGTCGCGACGCGGGGTTCGCTCGTGGAGGCGGAGCTGCCGTTCGCGCGCATCGGGGACGGCGTGCGGGTGTGCGCGCGCGACGTCGCGGTGAACGCCCGGATCGCATCGCTGCAGGGTACGCGCGCGCTCCTCGCACCGCTGGGCGGCGTCGACGGCGTCGCGGCCGGCGACCGCATCGAGGCCGATCCCGCTGCGCTGAAGCTGCCGCTGGGGACGCCGCTGCTCGGCCGCGCGGTCGATGCCGCGGGCGCTCCGCTGGACGGGCGCC
>JAQBPK010000348.1 GCA_028287565.1 Vulcanimicrobiota bacterium | reverse complement strand
GCGAGCGTAGTCATGTACGCGCGCTCGGCGTCGAGCTTCGCGATGATCGCGCGCGCGTTCGCGCCGCGGTCGGGATCGTTTTCCCAGGCCTGAGAGGCGAGCCGGACGTACCATTCCGCCGCGTCGTTGCTGACCAGAGGGTCGTACGACAGCTGCGTCGCCAGATCCACCGTGATCCCCTTGAGCGCGACGTTCTGCGGGTCGTCGCGCCGGCGCAGCTCGTAGCCGCGCCCGGCGTCGAGGACCGCCGAGACGTAGTCGAGCTGGTCCGCGAGATGCCAGCCGGCTGCGGCACCCTTGTCGTACACGGCTTTCATCTGGCGGTACAGCTGCAAGGGATCGATGTCCAGCGCGGCGCGCGCCGGTACGAGCGGAACCAGCAGCACGAGCGCCGCGAGCAGCGCGGCCGCGAGCTTATGAATCGGTGATCGTGCTGTCGTCGAGAACTGCGTCGAGCGAGTTGGACAGAAGGGCATTCTTGATCTCTCGTGCGATGCGGCGTCCGGTGGACATGGGCTCGCTGTAGTTGAGGTACGAGTAAGGAGAACCATCGATGAACAGGTTCGTACCCGCTACGATGCGAGCCGAGATCTCCATGATGTAGAAGGCGGTGTCGGGCGTGATGATCGTCTCGATACAGAACGCGCCGAAGAGGCCTTTCGGTCCGCAAATCTCCTGGCTCACGCGAACCACGTCCTCGCCCATGCGGTAGGCCTCGGCGAGCATCGACTCGCGCAAGCTGATCGGCTGGTTGCCCACGACCACGTACGAGGGATCGAGGTCCATCCCGGCCTGCGCTTGCGACGGAATGCGGCCGAGCGAGTCGACGTTCGTCTCGTAGCGGCGGTCCATCGACATGATCTCAAGCTTGCCGGTGAGCGACGAATAGAAGTAGTGGATGTAGAGCGGGACGCCGATGATGTACTCTTGCAGAATGTAGTTCTGCCGCGCGAGCAGCGACGCGCGCTCTTCGAAGTCCATCGCGTCGCGCAGGAACATGTACCCCTTGCCGCCTTGCGCACCGTACAGCTTCACGATGACCGGGCGGTCGATCTCGGCACCGGTCTTGAACTGGCGCGGCAGCTTCAGTCCGGCGCGCAGCAGCCAGTCGCGCTGCAGCTCGCGGCTGGCTTCCCAGTCGAGGACGGACTTGTTTCCGAAGTACGGGATGCGCATCTTCTTGTGCTCTTCGAGCGACAGGTACGCGACGAACGAGCCGTGCGGAACGATGATGATCTTGCGCTTCTCGAGCGCGGGCACGAGCGACATGAAGTCGCTGTACTTCTCGATTGTGATCACCTCGTCGACGAACGCGAACGAGCGGTAGAGCCGCTCCGTCGCGCGGTTCGCGATTGCGAGCGTCTTGAAACCTTCGTCGTGAGCGCCTTTGAGGATCTGCAGCGCCGAGTGCGACCCGAGCGTCGCGATCGTGTACATCTCGCCCACGCCGTCACGCCGCGTCCCGGCTTGCCCCAAAGATTCGACCATCATCGTCATACTGTAATTGCCACCTGAAACGCCGGATTGCAGAGGAACGTCTCGACCGCTCGGTCGAGATCGGCAGGCGCGACGTCGCGCCCGGAGTCGTCGAGTAAACGCCATGCGGTCCGCCGGCGAATGGCGCGCACGCCCGCAATCGCGCGCCCGGCGACCACGGTTGCCGGAGTTTCGTCGCGCGAAGCGATCCATACCTCGCCCGGCGCCGGCCGGTCGGACTCCCGTTCGGCCAAGCGGTGCTTGTTCGGGTTGTGGATCGTCTCGATCGACGCAACGGTGCTCGCCAGGTCACCGGAGCTCTCGTCGACCTCGAACTGCCAGATGTCGGCGCGCACCACGCGCGCGGCCTGAACGCCGAGGCGTCCCAGCGTTTCGTATGCCGTGAACGCCTCGTTATCCGGGATCGTCAGCGTGACCGCGAACGTACGCGTGGAGCTCACGCCGGCACCCCGCCGCAGACGGCGCGCGCGAAATGCTCGAACAGCCGAATGCCGCCCGACGGCGCGAGCGTCGCGCGCGTGTCGCCGCGCGCCGCGTCGCGGGAAGCGTCGAGGTGCTGGTACGTCCAGCCGTCGCGCTCGGGATGCGGCATAATCGCGAGCACGTTTCCCGCACCGTTGACGAGCGCGGCGGCGTTCAGCGCGGCGCCGTTGGGCGCTGGAACCTCGTTGCCGTCGCGGTCGCAGTAGACGAACGCGAGATGGCCGTCTCGCCCGATGCGCGCTAGCTCTTCCGTAGGCGCGGCGAGCCGGCCATCGCCGTGCGACGCCCACGCGGGAATCACGGCGTCCGCTTCGATTCCGGCGAGAAGGGGCACGCGCTCAGGCGGAACGGCGAGCTTCACGTGCACGTGCACCGACTGAAAGCGACCGCTCGCATTCGGCGCGAACGCTGCAGTGGGCCGGCGCAGCGGTCCGGTGCCCGGAACCAGCCCGGCCTCGGCAAGAATCTGCGCGCCGTTGCAGATCCCGAGCACGAACTTGCCCGCCTGGGCGGCGTCGATCACGGGATCCATGACGGCGTCGTGCGCGGCGACCGCGCCGGCGCGAATACGGTCTTCGTACGCGAAGCCGCCCGGCAGCACGAACGCATCGAACCGCCCGAGCCGCTCGGGCTGCGACCAGTGCACGAGCTCGCCGTCGAGCCCGACCGCGAACAGCGCACGCAGCGTCTCATCCTCGCTGTTCGTTCCGGGAAAAACGACGACCGCCACGCGCGCGCTCATGCGACGCTTCCATAGAAATCGCGCAGCGGCGCTTCCCATGCTTCGAGAAGATCGCGGACGCTGATTTCCTGATCGTATGCGGTTCGCAGGAACGGTTCCGCGATCGTGTCACCCGCGTAGTGCGTCTTGACTTGGAATTCATTGCTCAGCCGGCGAAATGCGGCCCAATCTTCGACTTCGCAGACGAAGCCGGGGAACTCCGCGAACCACAGCTCCAGGCCTGTGAGCGGGATGAAGTCACCTACCCAGAGGTCGACGTCGTAAAGCGCGTCCGCGTGCACGAGCGCCGCGCCCAACGACCGCTCGTCGAGAGCGCCGCATGCCATCTCCGCCACGGCCGTCAGAATGCCGCCGTCGCTGACGTCATGCACCGCAAGCAGCAAGCCGTTTGCCAATCCAGCACGAATGAGCGCGCACGACCGGGAGAAGTACGCATAGTTTACTGTTGGAAGCGTGGTCGAAACCGTACCGGTGAGGTCGGCGATAACGCTTCCCCCGTACGCAATTTCGGGGAATCCAACGATGCCGATCACTGAACCGGCACGCTTGAAGCTGCTATCGCCGATTTGCGAGACGTCCGCGATCGAACCGACACAGCCGACGATCGGCGACGGCGCTACATGATTCCCGGAAGACGACCGGTTATAGAGCGAAACGTTTCCGGACACAAACGGAACCTCGAGCGCGGTTGCCGCCTTCGCGAGCCCGTCGACCGCGGCGACGAATGCTCCCATCTGCTCGGGCACCGTTGGATCCCCGAAATTGAGGCAATCCGTCAATCCCGCCGGTGTCGCCCCGACGGCTGTAACCTG
>JAQBPK010000324.1 GCA_028287565.1 Vulcanimicrobiota bacterium | reverse complement strand
ATCCGGCGGAGCTCGATCCCGAGGACGCGCGCGGCGTCGAGTGGACGCGCGCGCAGATCGGCGGCGACTGGACGCGCTGGCTTGCCGAGCTTCCGCACGCGATCGCGTTCGGCGACGGCGAGGACGGATTGCTGATCTGCCACGCCAACCCGCACAGCGACGACGAGCACGTCTGGCCGGATGCGTACGACGACACGCTCGAACGCCTCTTCGACGGCGTGCCGCAGCGCACGATCGCGTTCGGCCACCTGCACCTCGCGTACGTGCGCGTGTGGCGCGGGCGCACGCTGGTGAACGTCGCGTCAGCCGGGCTGCCCAAGGACGGCGACCCGAACGCGCACTATGCGATCCTGACGCAGCGCAGCGGCGGCTGGGAAGTTCAGTCGCGCCGCGTGCCGTTCGACGTCGCCAAGGTCGCGCGGCAACTGCGCAAGAGCGGGATCCCCGACATCGACAAGCGTCTCGCGACGCTGCGCCGGCACCGCTATCCGAAGCTGGGCCCGCCCGGCGCGGTGATCCCGTGAACGGCGCAATTCCCGCGCTGCGCATCGACCGGCTCGTCAAGCGCTACGGTGATTTCACCGCGGTCGACGGCATCTCGTTCGACGTGCGTGAGGGTGAGTTCTTCGGGCTGCTCGGACCGAACGGCGCCGGCAAGACGACGACGATCAACGCGATCGTCGGCTTGGCGCACATCACCGACGGAAGCATATCGCTGTTCGGGTACGACGTCGTGCGGGACTGGCGGAGGGCGCGGCGGCAAGTCGGGCTCGCGCCGCAGGAATACAACTTCGACCGCTACCTCAACATCCGCGACGTGCTGATCTTTCAGGCGGGCTACTACGGCATTCGCGGCAAAGCGGTGCAGCAGCGCGCGGACATGCTGCTCGAGCGCTTCGACCTCGCATCCAAAGCGAAGCAGGTGTACACCAAGCTGTCGGGCGGCATGAAGCGCCGGCTGTCGCTCGCGCGCGCGCTGATCCACGAGCCCAGGCTGGTGATTCTCGACGAGCCGACCGCGGGCGTGGACGTCGAGTTGCGGCTGGAGCTGTGGTCGCTCCTGCGCGAGCTCAACACGAACGGGACGACGATCATCCTCACCACGCACTACCTCGAAGAAGCCGAAGAGCTCTGCGACCGCATCGGGATCATCCAGACCGGCAAGTTGGTCGCGCTGGAAACGACGCAGAAGCTGATCGGCGACGGCTCCCTGCAGGACGTGTTCCTGGAGCTCACACGGCGATGATCATCGTCAACACCGTCGGTTTCGAGACGCTCGTCAAGCGCGAGATGGTGCGCACGTTCTCGATCATCAACCAGGTCATCTGGCCGCCGGTCATCCAGACGCTGCTGTACGTGTTCGTCTTCGGCCTCGGCCTAGGCAGCCAGATCAAGAACATGCCGGCCGGCGTCTCGTACGCGCAGTTCCTCATCCCGGGTCTCATCATGCTGCAGGTGATCGACCAGACGTACAGCGAGAGCTCCTCGTCGGTGTTCCAGGGCCGCTTCATGAACTCGATTCAAGAGCTGCTGATCGCACCGCTCTCGGCGATCGAGATGATCCTGGGCTATGTCGTGGCCGGTGCCGTGCGCGCGATCTTCATCGCGCTGCTGATAACGGCGCTGGGCCTGGTGTTCGTGCACACGGTGCCGACGAACTGGGCGCTGTACGTGGTGACGATCGCGCTGGTCGCGGTGCTGTTCTCGTCGCTCGGAATCATCTTCGGCCTGCTCGCGGAGAAGTTCGACCACATCGCGGTGCTCACGACGTTCTTCATCACGCCGCTGGTGTTCGTGGGCGGCGTGTTCACGTCGGCGAGCCAGCTGCCGGCGCTGGTGCAAAAGATCTTGCTGTTCAACCCGATGTTCTACATGATCGACTCGTTCCGGTACAGCTACACGGGCGTGGGCGACGTCCCGCTGGCGCTCTCGCTGACGGTCGTGACCGTTCTAGCGGTCGTGTCGTTCGCCGTCGCGCTGCGCATGACGGCGACCGGCTTCAAATTGCGCATGTAGCCGGCGGCTGGTGCCCCGCTCAGGCCGCGGCCTTCTTGCGCGGCCGTCCGCCGCGTTTGCCGTTTGCGCGCGCGGCAGTCGTTTTCGCGGGGGACTTCGCCTTGCCGCCTTCGCTGCCCAACATCGACGCCGCGCCGGTTAGCCCGACTAGATCGCGGAGCAATCCTTTGACGCTTATGTGCATGTCGAGCTCATCGGAGATGATCGCGTCTCCGAACTGATCTGCGTACACGGCGGCGAGCTGGCGGGCCGTCGCGTCGCGAAGCCATTTGATTCGCTCGACGGGAATCGCAACGATGGCGCCTCGGCGAAGGTGAAGCACCAGACGCTTCTTGCGTGAGTCGTACGCAACGTGCTCCGCGCGCGGTTCTACACGCGCCGCTTCCTCTCCGCGACGCCGAGCTTCCGCAATCTCGACGGCGGTCGGCATCAGGACTTTTGCCTTCATCGGTGATAATAACTCCAGACGGCGATGAGTGTCTCGAAATGTTCACCAACGATTGCCGCCATTCGCGCCAAGTCATTGCCGCGGACGGACCCATTGATGTCTCGAAAGGAAGCTGTCCGCGTCGACTCCTCGAGAATGACGACGACATGGCCGTCCGGGAGCTTAACGTGGACATGGGGCGGCTCGTGCTCGTTTCCGGCGTAGATTTGGAACCGCATCGAGCCGTATCGAAGCACCGTCGGCATCGCTACGATACCAAAGCGCTTGGGTTTTTGCAATGGGATCGCAACCCGAATCCGGGGTCTCGCGTCCCTAGGTGATATGAAGCGACTCGCACCGTGGCTGCTGGCCTCCGCACTGGGCCTCGGGCTCTGGCCGCACAGCGTGGCGGCGCAGGTCGCCGGGCCCGTCGTGGGCCGGCCCGCACCCCCTTTCACGCTGATCACCACCGCCGGCAAGCCCGTGCGGCTCGCGGATTACCGCGGCAAGACGCTGGTCGTCAACGTATGGGGGTCGTGGTGTCCGCCGTGCCGCCTGGAAACGGCGGACTTGATCGCCGAGGCGAAGGGAAGCGCGTCACGCGGCGTCGTGTTCCTCGGCGTCGACACGACCGAGACGGCGAACGTCGTGCGCGCGTTCGTCGCCGCGAAAGGCATCCCGTACCCGCAGGCGGTGACCACGAGCACGAGCGAGTTCGCGAAAGCGTACGACATCCGCAACTACCCGACGACGCTCGTGATCGGGCCCGACGGCGTGCTGCGCGCGCGCCATGCCGACAACATCCTGCCGCGCGCCCAGCTGCACGCGTACATCGCGGCGGCGCAGCATAACGAAAGCGCGCCACTGGTGAGCGCATTCCAGACCCAGCTCGACGCGCTGCTCGATCCCGCGCAATATCCGTTCACCGGCGACGCCGCGTCGATTCGGGCGAACGTCCTCAAAGCCGCGGAGGCCATCGCGAAGGCAGGCGACTTACAGGACGAGGCGATGAACGACGCTGCGCGCGACCACGACCTCATCAAGACGGAGGCCGAGCAGCAGACGCTGCGCGCCGCCGCCGTCGCGGCGTTCGCACCGGTCGCCGCCGGCGACGCGGACCTCGCGCTGCTCGCACGGTTGCGCGGTGATGAAGCGTCCGCGCTCGGCAAGTGGAGCGACGCCGATGCCGCGTACGCCGACGCGCTCAAGCACGCTCCGGGCGACGTCGAGGTGCTCTCCGGTCAAGCCTACGCGGTCTCGCATCTCGGCGATAACGCGCGCGTCGCCGCGATCGACGCGCAGATCGCCGAACGCGCGCCGTCCTACGCGTCCTACACCACGCTGGGCCGCGCGCTCGCGAAGGCGGGCAACGTCCCCGCCGCGGAACAGGCCTTCGACAAAGCGCTCGCACTGGCGGCCGCAAAGCCGGCCGCGCTCGCGTGGACGAACCTCTATTACGGCCGCACGGAAGCCGCGGCGAACAACCGCGACAAAGCCCGCGCCGCGTTCGCGCGCGCGGCGGCCGCCGCCGAACGGATCGAGAAGACGAACCCGCGCCGCGAATGGTACGTCGAGCAGGCGCAGGAGGCCACCGTCGCGTTGGACGTCGCCCCCGGCGCGCGCCCCGCGCTATCGCTCGCGCCGTGGACCGGGCCCGATCTGCCGGGCTCCATCGCGAGCACATTCAAGTACCGGCTCGTCCTCACCGGCGCGCGCGGCGCCAAGGTGACGCTGGCCGCGGCCGGCCTGCCGAAGCGATGGGTCGGGTCGTTCTGCACCGACCGCGTCTGCGCGCCGTTCCGCACGACGGTCGTCGTCCCGGCCGACGGCGTGAAGATCGTCGAGTTCCAGGTGGTCCCGACGACGGCGCACAACGGTCCGGCGAACGTCCGCATCGACGCCGCCACCGGCGGGCGAACGGTCGCGACGGTCGCTACCCTCGTCCGCGTTTAAGGAGAACATGCTGCACGCGATCCTCGCCGCGACGGCGCTCGCCCTCGCCGTCCCGCAGGCGCCCACCGGCCCGCAGGTCGGCGCGCCCGCGCCGGACTTCCACCTCGCCACGCTCGACGGCAAGCCCATCTCGCTGGCGGACTTCCGCGGCAAGACGCTGGTGATCAACGAGTGGGCGACCTGGTGTCCGCCGTGCCGCGAGGAGACGCCCGACCTGATCGCGTCCGCGAAGAAGTTGCGCACCAAGGGCGACGTCGTGTTTCTCGGCGTCGACTCGACCGAGCGCGCGCCGATCGTGCGCGCGTTCATCGCCGCGAAGGGGCTGCCGTTCGCGAACGCGGTCGACGACGACAAGTCGTTCTCCAAAGCGTACGACATTCGCGCGTACCCGACGACGTTCGTCATCTCGCCCGACGGCGTGCTGCGCGCGCGCTACGTCGGCAACATCTCGCAGCAGGTGCTCGCGGGTTTCGTCGCCGACGCGCGCGCCGGGCGCAACGGCGTGCTCGCCACCGACGCGCAGAAGAAGGTCGACGCGCTGCTCGATCCGGCGAAGTTCGCGTTCGACGGTGACGCGGCGACGATCCGGCGCGTCGCGACGACCGTGCTCATGGCGATCGACGCCGCCGATGCGGTCGAGGGCGACACCGACTACCTGCGCACGCAGGCGGAAGAGAACGTGCTTCGCGACCGCGAGATCGCGCTGCTGGCGCCCGTCGCGGAGACGGACGAAAGCAAAGTGCTGCTCGCGCGGCTGCAAGGCGACGCGGCGGCGGTGCGCGAGCAGTGGCCCGAGGCGCTCGCGGCGTACGAGCGCGGTCTAGCGCTCGCGCCCAGCGACGCCGACCTGCTCGGCGGCTTGGCCAGCGCGCTGCACGCGACCGGCGACGATGCGCGCGCGACCGACGTCTACACCAGGATCGCGAAGATCGATCCGAGCGTCGACAACCTGGTGTCGCTCGGCGTGAGCGCGCGCGACGCGAAGCGCTTCGACGACGCGACCGTCGCGTTCGCGCAGGCGATCGGCACCGCGCGCGCGGCCGTGAACGCAAAGCCCGGCAACGCCAAGGCGATCCGCAAGCTCGCGTGGGCGTATCTGCACGAAGGCCGCATGTTCGCGCGCGCCGGTGAGACCGAGAAGGCGCGCGCAGCGTTCGCGCAGACCTCGGCGTGGACCGCGAAGCTTCCGAAGACCGATTCGCGCTACGAGATGTATCTCGAGCAGGCGCAGGAAGAGACCGTCGCGCTCGACGCGGCGCACCCGCAAGGCAAGACCGCGCTCTCGCTCGCGCCGTGGACGGGGCCCGACCTGCCGGGCTCCATCGCCAGCACCTTCAAGTACCGCCTCGTCGTGGCGGGCACGCCCGGCAAGACGGTGGCGCTCGCCGCGAGCGGCCTGCCGAAGCGGTGGGTGGCGTCGTTCTGCAGCGACCGCCAGTGCGCGCCGTTCCGCACCACCGTCGCGCTGCCGCAATCGGGCGTGAAGGTGATCGAGTTCCAGGTGATCCCGCAGTCGGCCGCGGCCAGCGCGCCGACCGTGCGCGTCGCCGGGGACGGAGCGAGCGCTAGCGTACGTGTCGCCGCGCGCTGACCGGGGGTTCCGGCCGGGCTCGGCGTAACTTCTCCTAGCCCGGGCTGGTACGCTCGGGCGTGTCTGCGGCGGAAAGGCTGGAGGCCATCACGGACGAGGTTGTCGGAAAGACTGGGCGCGTGACGGGGACGGTGGGTCCCGGACGGGTCGGCGAGGTGACGCTGGCGATCCGGGGCGGAAGCGAACACTTCCACGCTCACCCGTGCGATCCCAAGACGATAGCGGTCGGCACGCGAGTGGTGGTCATCGAGTATTATCCGCCGCGGACGGTGATCGTCGCCGAGGCGTAACCGCCCCGGCGCGGGAGGGAAATCGTGACTTCCACTATAGGTATGTCGGCGGCCGTCATCGGCGTTATCGTCGTCGTCGCTTTCGCGTTGCTCATCCTGTTGTTTCGCGCGATGTGGCGCGTCGCCGAGCCGAACGAAGCGCTCATCATCTCGGGCCTCCACCATCGCTCGAACGAAGAGACGGGCGAGTCGCTCGGGTTCAAGATCGTCACCGGACGCGGCACGCTCGTCATCCCCGGCGTCCAGGTGGTCCGCCGGCTCTCGCTCGATTTGCGCGAGTCCGAGCTCGTGATCGCCTGCGTGACGCAGCAAGGGATCCCGGTCCACATCAAAGGCGTCGTGATCTACAAGGTCGGCGACGACTTCGCGTCGATCGCGAACGCCGCGCGGCGCTTCCTCGACCAGCAGGACCGCATGGACGCGCGCATCCAGCAAGTGTTCGCGGGGCATCTGCGCGCCATCTGCGGCTCGCTCACGGTCGAAGATCTGATCCGCGAGCGCGACAAGCTCACCGAAGCGACGCGCGGCGCATCCGGCACCGAGATGGAGAAGCTCGGGCTCATTGTCGACTCGCTACAGATTCAAGAGATCGACGACCCGACCGGCTACATCGACAACCTCGCGAAGCCGCACGCGGCCGCGGTGCAGCGCGACGCGCGCATCGCGCAGGCGCAAGCCGATCAAGAGGCCACGCAGCGCGAGCAAGAAGCCGCGGCGCTCAAGGCGCAAGCGCAGCGCGACAGCAAGATCAAACAGGCCGGCTACCAGGCCGAAGTCGACAAAGCCGCGGCGCAGTCGAAACAGTCCGGCCCGCTCGCCGACGCGGTCGCGCGCCAGCAGGTCGTCGTCGAAGAGACGAAGATCGTCGAGCTGGACGCGCACAAGAAAGAGTCCGAGCTGCTGGTGAGCGTGCGCCGTCCGGCCGATGCCGCGGCGTACGAGAAGACGACGCTCGCGAACGCGCAGCGTGACGCCGACATCGCCGCCGCCGAAGCGCGCGCCAAGCAGATCGAGCTGCAGGCGCAAGCCGACGCGACGCGCGTGAAGCTCGCCGCCGAAGCGGACTCGCAGAAGACGACGATGATCGGTAATGCCGAGGCGAGCGCAATCCGCGCGAAAGGTAACGCGGAAGGTGACGCGATCAGCGCCAAAGGTCTGGCCGAAGCGGCCGCGATCAAGGCGCGCGCGGAAGCCCTCGCGCAGAACCAGGAAGCGGTCATCTCGCAGCAGCTCGCCGAGAACTGGCCGGCCGTCGTGGACTCCGCGTCGAAGGCGTTCAACAACATCGACCAGATGATCGTGATGAACGGCGCCGACGGCATCTCGGAGATCATGGGCAAGGTGCTCACGCAAGGTGCGGCGGGCTTCCAGCTCGCGCGCAACCTGCTCGCGCGCACCAAATCCGGCACGGACTACGTCACGCCGCCCGCCGCGAACGGCAGCGCGCTCGCGCAATCCGCGAAGTCCACCGAGACGAAATGAGTCTCTGGTCGCGCATCGTCCGGCTGCTGCAGGGTGAGGCGCGCTCGCAGATCGAGCGCCTCGACAACCCTGCGGCGTCGGTCGACGCCGCGTACCGCGCGCAGCTCGAGATCGTCGACGAGGTGCGCAGGCACCTCGTCGAGCTGCTCACGGCGCGCAAGCGGCTGGAGATGCAGCTCGGCACGTACGAGCGCAGCGGTGCGCCGCGCGAGGCGGTCGACTTGTTTCGCGCGGAGATCGAGGACCTGCGCGGCCGCGAGGACACGCTCGCGAAGGCAGCCGAGGAACTGCGGCGGCGGGGCGACGCGCTGCGCGCGGAGCGCGACATCACGCGGGCGCGCGTCGCCGCGGCGAAAGCGGGGATCGCGGCGCACGGCGCCATCGCCGGCATCTCCACGGAGCACGCGGAGATCCGCACGCTGCTCGACGACGCGCGCGAACGCACGTTGTCGCTGCAAGCACGCGCCGCTGCGCTCGCGGAGCTCGTCGATCTCGACGCGAACGCGGAACAGCGCGCGCTCGGCGCCGGGCAGCACGCGCACGTCGAAGCGACCGTCGACCGCGAGATGCTGGCGCGTCCGCCGGAGTAGCGCGCGCCACGGCGGTTAGAAGAAGGGGTTGTGCGCTTTCTCTTCGCGGATCGTCGTCGGCGGGCCGTGGCCCGGCATCACGACCGTGTCGTCGTCGAGCGAGAACAACTTGAAGCGAACGCTTGCGAGCAGGTCATCGTAGGTCGACACGTCCGCGAAGATGCCGCCGACCGAGCCCGCGAACAGCGTGTCGCCGCTGAACACGGTCGAGCGGAATAGAAAGCACGACGAGCCGTCGGTGTGGCCGGGCGTGTGCAGCATGCGAATCGCTGCGTCGTCGCCGAACGGAAGCTCCTCGCCGTCCGCGATCGGAATCGCGCGCTGCGCGAGCGAACCGATCGCTTTCACGTCGGCGCGGTGCATCACGATCTCCGCGGTCGGGAACGCGCGCGCGACGTCGGCCGTCGCGTCGCAATGGTCCGCGTGCTTGTGCGTGATGAGGATGTAGCGCAGCGCGTACGGCCCCTCGTTCACCGCGTTCAGCAGCGTCTTCGGATAGCCGGCCGGATCGACGATCGCCGCGGTCTTCCCGTCCTTTAACAAGAATAGATAGCCGTTGGACGGGTGCGGGTCGTGCGGATGATGGCGCACGTCGGGCGGCACCTCCGCGCCGGGATACCAGCGCCGCGCGGCGGCGTCGGCGAACTTGCCGGGATCGAGCCGCACCACGACCGCCAGCGCGCGCGCCTGGTCTTCGGTTGGGACGCCGTCGCCTTTGAGCCACGCCGCGATCGCGCGCTCGTCGATTCCGGTGCGATGCGCCAGCTCCGCGGGCTTGAGTCCCACGCCGCGCGACGCCTTGCGCAGCACGTCCGACGGATCGTCCTCGAGCGCGATCTTCGGCCAGCCGTCGGTTGCGCTCACCAGAGCGCCCCGCCGCCGACCAGGACGTACAGCGTCGGCCCGATGCCCCAGACGAGTCCCACGACCGTCCAGATGATCTTCTGGCTCGTGTTGAGATCGGGCCGGCCGTACAAATTGACGAGCATCAGCACGACGGCAACCGGGTGCAGAAAGATGGAAATGAGGATCCAAAGGATGTGCTTGCCCACGCCCGCCCCTTCGGCCTGAACCGGACGCAACCCGGTCGGGGTTGAAGGGGGCGGAATGCCCGCTCCCACCCACGCCAAGGTCGTCATCATCGGTTCCGGCCCCGCCGGCCTCACCGCCGCCATCTACGCCGCCCGCGCCAACCTCGCCCCGATCGTCTTCGCCGGCCATATGTACGGCGGACAGCTCATGCTCACCACCGAGGTCGAGAACTATCCCGGCTTCGCGGACGGGATCATGGGCCCCGAGTTGATGGAGGCGTTCCGCGCGCAGGCCGAGCGGTTCGGCTCGGTGATCCACAACGTGGACGTCACCGAGGTCGATTTTCGCGCGCGGCCGTTCGCCGTTCGAACCGCGGAAGACGAGTACACCGCCGACACCGTGATCGTCGCGACCGGCGCGAGCGCGCGCTGGCTGAACATCCCCGGCGAGGCGCGGCTGCGCGGGCGCGGCGTGTCGACGTGCGCGACGTGCGACGGCGCGTTCTTTCGCGAGAAGCACATCGTCGTGGTGGGCGGCGGCGACTCCGCGATGGAAGAAGCGCTCTTCCTCACGCGCTTCGGGCGCAAGGTCACGGTGATCCACCGCCGCGACTCGCTGCGCGCGTCGAAGATCATGGCCGACCGCGCGCTCAACCACGAGAAGATCGGCTTCATCTGGAACACTGCGGTCGAAGAAGTGATCGGCGACGACAACGCCACCGCGCTGCGGCTGAAGAACCTCGTGAACGGCGAGGAGTCGACGTTCGCCGCGGACGCGCTGTTCATCGCGATCGGGCACGATCCGAACACCGGGATCTTCAAAGACCAGCTCGACCTGGACGCGGCCGGCTACATCGTCAGCGACGACGGCGTCCGCACGAACATCGAAGGCGTGTTCGTCGCCGGCGACGTGTTCGACATCCGCTACAAGCAGGCTATCACCGCGGCGGGCTCGGGATGCCGCGCGGCGATGGACGTCGAGAAGTACCTTGAGGCGCGCGAGACGCACCACAAAGCGGTCCCGGCCTGATGAGCGGAACGGACGCGGACGGCGGCGGAGCGGCGACAGCCCGCGCCTATCCGCACGCGATGGACGTCTTCCGGCGCCTCGACGGGCTCGAGGCGCTGCAGATGATGCAGCGCGGCGACGTGCCGCCGACGCCGATCACGCGCTGGATGAACTTCACGCTCGAGGTGGCCGAGCGCGGGCACGTCGTGTTCGCGATGGTGCCGCACGAAGATCTCTACAACATGATCGGCTCGGTGCACGGCGGGATCATCACGACGCTGCTCGACAACGCGCTCGGCTCATCGGTGCAGTCGCTGCTGCCGGCTGGGCGGGTGGGCACGACGATGGACCTGCACACGCGTTTTCACCGCCCGGTTACCGCCGCGACCGGCAAGGTGTTCGCCGACGCGCACGTCGTGCACGCCGGTCGCCGGAGCGCGACGTCCGAAGCGCGTGTCGTCGATGCGAACGGCACGGTCTACGCTACGGGCACGTCCACGCTGATGATCCTCGAGGACAAACCCTCGCCCTGACCGCACGGCGAAGGCGAGTCGCTACGACAGTTGCGATCGCGGCTTGATTGTACGTTTGACACACTGAGCGCCGTGCTTGACATGCGGGATAGTACGTGCAAGACTTTCCCATGCGGCGTCTTATCGTTGTGCTTTCGGCTTTGTTCTGCGTGAGTTGCGCCGGTGGCGGCGGCTCGGCGCCGGCCGGATCGCCGGCCTCATCGGGATCGGGTGCGTTCAAGATCCCGGCGAAGATCTCAGCCCCCGTGCCGCCGCCTCCGCCGGCGATGACTCCGGTGAAGCCGTCTTCGCTTACGCGCCACCCGTCGTCCGCCCGCCCGCCGTTCTTCTCCGGCGAAGTGGCGCTGACCAACGGCGTGTACTATCTCGCGCTGCCGAACGGCAACCCATTCGGTTATTACAGCTATCTCTCCGATCCGTACATCCACCACTTCGACATGGGCGACGAGTACTACACCGATGCGAACGACGGTCAGGGCGGCATCTATTTCTACGACTTCGCGAGCGGCCACTGGTGGTACACCAGCCGCAACTACCCGTTCCCGTACCTGTACGATTTCAGCCTCAGCGCGGTGCTGTACTACTTTCCCGACTCGCAGAACGCGGGCCATTACTTGACGAATCCGCGCATATTCTTCAACTTCCAAACCAACACGAAGATCGCGCTGCCCGAACCGCGCGTTCACGTCTGGACCTTAGGCAATGTTTGGGAGTACGCAGAAGACGGCCAAGGTCCCGACGAGCCAGTATTCCTCGGTGGGGCGTACTCGTGCGAAGGCCCGCCGTCACCCCCCGGCCAGCAATGCAGAGGCGGCTCCGGACCGGTCAGGTTCAGCCTCAACCGCCCGTCCGTTTCGACGGCTGCCCCGCCGGAGTACCGGAACATGATAATGCTGGACAAGGACGTCCCGATTGGAACCTACGGGACGAACATCGAGCTGGACGCCAACGTCGTGTACGACGTGCGCTTTCAGACCCAGAGCCATATGCAGTACGACCCTGGGGACATTTCAAACATAATCTGGCAAGTTCACGACCAGAACGGCGGCGTCAACACGTCACTGGGCATCGTCGCCTATCCCGGTGGGGGGATGCGCTACTCGTTCAATGGCGGGCCGCCGGGCGCACCGGCGCTATGGCAGTCCGGTGTCGTGGCGTACGGGGACACCGACAACTGGGAAATTCAATTCCTGAACACCTCTGCCGCTAACGGGTGGGTCGATCTGTATCGGAATGGCACGAAAGTGGCCCATCGGGACGGCCAGACGGTCACGACGACGACCGGAGATCGTGTGACGTTCGGACTTTACTATTACACCTGGGACCACCCGAATTCGGCCTCGACGGTGACGAGCCAGGAAATGATTTTCAACTCCTTCGATCTGTCCACGATCCCCCGCCCGGTCCCACCCGAAATGCTTCAGCCGTGATCGAACGTCCGCAGACCCGGTGAGCGCGCCGGACTAGCGCCGGTAGAACACCGTCACGCGCGGGTTCTCCCGATCTTGCTTCGGATCGATGTCGACGACGATGACGTTGTTCGGGTCGATGCCGCGGTGCTGCAGGTATTCGGCGAGCGAGCTCTGATCTTCGCTCTGGCCGTTGCTTCGGTCGACGTCGGCCACCGTCGCCTTGCCGAGCGCCGCTTCGAGCGCCGTGTGGCGGCTACCGTTAACCGCGCGCACCAGCGTGCGGCGGCCGCTCGTCGTCAACTGCGTGCTGCTTACGGGGACCGTGACGATGTCGCGGACAGAGATGTGGTTCTTCATCGTCGCGAGCGTCCGCGTTTCGCTGTCCATGCGGGCGAGCGAGGAGTACAAGAGCGAGAGCTGCTGGCTGCCGGTCATCGCCGTCTGGGCTGTCGCCGCGACCGGAACCCCGAGCGCGAGGCCGACGGCAAGCAACGCCGCGCCTGCTTTTCGTGCGTTCTGTTTCACGGTAGGTCTGTACCCGTTACGCGGGGGCTGCTTCCCGCTCGCGCAAGTTTTCCGCGTACGCTTGTTCGATCAGGTTCGCGTAGCGCTGCTCGACGACGCGGCGCTTCACCTTGAGCGTCGGCGAGAGCTCGCCGTCCTCGATGGTGAGATCGCGCGGCAGCACCGCGATGCGATGGACCTGCTCGTATTTCGCGAGGTCGGCGGTGTTGCCGGCGGTTTCGCGGATCATCAGCGTGCGCACGCGTTCGTCGGCCGCCATCTCGGCGGTCGGCGTCGTCGCCGGAATCTCCAATTTCGCGCGCACGAGGTCCCAGTTCGGCGCTAGCAGCACCGCCGGATGCGGGCGGTTGTTGCCGAACGCCATCACTTGCCCGACGTAGATCGAGCGTTTGATCGCGGTCTCGATGCGCGACGGCGATATCCACTTGCCGCCGCTGCTCTTGAACAGCTCTTTCTTGCGGTCGGTGATGACGAGATGCCCGTGCGCGTCGATCGCTCCGATGTCGCCCGTTTGAAACCAGCCGTCCGCGTCGAACGGCTGCTGATCCTTTGGCAGCTTGTAATAGCCGAGCATGACGTTCGGGCCTTTGACGAGCACCTCACCGTCGGCGGCGATCTTGAGCTCGACGCCGTTGATCGCCGCGCCGACCGTTCCGAGATCGTTGTCGCCGGGCCGGTTCACCGTGACGACCGGCGACGTCTCCGTGAGGCCATAGCCTTCGAGCACGGGCACTCCCATCGCTTCGATCGTCAGCGCCGTGTCGCGGTGCAGCGGCGCGCTGCCGCTCACGAAGTACTTCAGCCGGTCGATCCCGAGCGTCGCGGGGATTTTGCTCAGCACGAGCTTCTTCGCGAGCGCGTGGCGCAGCCGCAAGGAAACACCCGCGCCACCGGCGCGAATCGCGTGCTCGTAGTCGGTACCAACCTCGAGCGCCCACGGCACCAGCTTCGCTTTGAGGCCGCCTCCGGCGCGCGCGCTGCCGATGATGCCGGCGATCAGCCGCTCGAAGATGCGCGGCACGAACGCCACGTAGTTCGGGCGGATCGCGCGCATGTCCGCGAGCAGTCGCTCCGGCGTCGTGACGTAGTGGATCAGGCGGTTGTAGCGGTAGCCGAGCGCGTTGGTGTGCTCGTAGATGTGCGCGAACGGGAGCACCGACAAGCCGGTCTCGCCTTCGATCTGTCCGCTCGCGGACGGCGCGAACGCGCTGGTCACGTCGGAGACGATGTTGCGGTGCGACAGCATCACGCCTTTGGGCTGGCCGGTCGTGCCCGAGGTGTAGATCAGCACGGCGAGGTCGTCGAGCCCGATGCCTTGGCGATACGACCGCAGCAGCGCGCCGCCGAGGTCCGCGTCGTCGCGCAGCGCACCTTCGCGCACGAATTGCGCGAACGAGCCGTCGCCGTCGCCGGCGAGCGCGATCACCGGTGGCGCCCCGGGCACCGCGGTGCGGACGTGCTCCGCGACCTTCGCGTCGTCGACGAAGACCAGCTTCGCTTCGCTGTCGGCGAGGATGAACGCGACTTGGTCGTCGGCCGTGGTCGCGAACATCGGCACCACAACCGCGCCCGCGTACAGGGTCCCGAAGTCGGCGACCAGCCAATCGACCGAGTTGTTGGCGAGGATGGCGACCCGGTCACCGCGCGTAACGCCGCGCCCGCGCAACGCATGGGCGACCGCCGCCGCCCGGCGGTGGACGTCCTGGGCGCTCAAGGACACCGTCTGCCCGTCCCGCAGCTCCGCCAGAGCGACCGGCTGGCCCACCGAAAGGCGCTCGGCAATGAAGTCCGGGAGGATTGCCGGCTCGGCTTCGACCGGGCGAGCCGAAGGTTCGGAGTGCGTCATGCGATCGCGGTACCTCCCGAGTCCAAAGGGCGGCGGGGGTGCTTGACGGGTTAGCTTTAACCTATTATGAATAACATATGGCAACGCGGTCAAGGGCGGCCGAAGCAGCGTCCGAGGAGGCCGATACGCCCGGCAAGGTCACCGAGTGGCCCAGCGAGCTGTGGGGCGACCGCGTCTTCACCGGCGAGGTCAAGACCAAGACGGTCTTCCCGGCGCTGGTGTTGCAGATGCTCCACGCCCAGCCCGACAGCGGCTACGGATTGATGCAGCGGATCGGCAGCCTTGGCGGCATCTTTCCGGTTAATCCCAATACGATCTATCCGCTGCTCCGGCGGCTCGAGGAGCGCGGGTTCATCCGCGGCGAGCTCGACGCATCGACCAAGCGCGGCACGATGCTGTACCGCATCACCGCTGCCGGCGAAGAGCGGCTCGAATCCATCAAGGCCAACTTCAAGCCCTACCTCACAAACCTGATCGCGGCGATGCAACAACTGCGCCGCGACCTGTACGGAGAGACGTCATGAGCACCTACCGCGCGCCGTTGCGCGACATGCAGTTCGTCCTGCGCGAACTCGCCGGCGTCGAGGAGATCGCCAAGCTGCCCGGTTACGAGGACACCACCGACGTCCTCGACGCGATCCTCGACGAAGCGTCGACGTTCGCGACCGAAGTGCTGGACCCGATCAATCAATCGGGCGACAGGGAGGGCTGCACGTGGAACGACGGCGTCGTCACGACGCCCAAGGGCTTCAAGGAAGCGTACAAACAGTTCGCGCAAGCGGGCTGGATCGGTTTGCCCGTGCCGGCGGAATACGGTGGGCAAGGACTTCCGCAGCTCCTGCTCGGGCCGACGCTTGAGATGTGGAACGCGGCGAACATCGGTTTCGCGAACGGCCCGCTGCTCAACCAGGGTGCGATCGAAGCGATCGAGCAGTTCGGCAGCGAGGACCAGAGGCAGACGTACATCACGAAGCTGGTGAGCGGCGAGTGGACGGGCACGATGTGCCTCACCGAGCCGCAAGCCGGCTCGGATCTCGCGCAGGTGCGCACCGCGGCAACGCTGGACGGCGACCGCTACCGCATCAAAGGCCAGAAGATCTTCATCACGTTCGGCGAGCACGACATGGCGCCGAACATCATCCACCTCGTCCTCGCGCGGCTTCCCGGTGCGCCCGAAGGCACGAAGGGCATCTCGATGTTCATCGTGCCAAAGGTGCTGGTGAACGCTGACGGGTCGCTGGGCGAGCGCAACGACGTCAAGTGCGCGGGCATCGAGCACAAGATGGGCATCAACGCTAACCCGACGTGCACGCTGAACTACGGCGAGGGCGGCGAAGGCGCGATCGGCTATCTGGTCGGCGAGGCGAACCGCGGGCTCGAGTACATGTTCGTCATGATGAACGCCGCGCGGTTCTCCGTCGGCGTGCAGGGCCTGGCGATCGCGGACCGCGCGTACCAGCACGCGGTGCAGTACGCCAAGGAGCGCATCCAGTTCCGCGACGCCGCGTCGCGCGATCCGAAGCCGGTCGCGATCATCAAGCATCCCGACGTGCGCCGCATGCTCTTCACCTGTAAGGCGAACATCGAGGCGATGCGCGCGCTCGCGTACGTCACCGCCGCTTCGCTCGACTACGCGCACAAGTCCCCGGACGAAGCGGTGCGCAAGGAGCACCGCGCGTTCGTCGAGCTGATGATCCCGGTCGTCAAGGGCTGGCTCACCGAGAACTCGCAGATCGTCGCTTCAACGGCGCTGCAGGTGTTCGGCGGCATGGGCTACATCGAAGAGACCGGCATCGCGCAGCAGTACCGCGACGTGCGCATCACGACGATCTACGAAGGCACCACGGGAATCCAGGCGCTCGACCTGGTCGGCCGCAAGCTCGTGCGCGACATGGGCGCGGGCGCGACGAAGGTGCTCAAGCAAATCGGCAAGTTCGCCAAGGAGCTCGAAGCCTCGGACAACGCCGAGGTGAAGGCGCTCGCCCAGCCGCTGGCCGACGCCACCAAGGCGCTGGGCGAGACCGCGCAGTTCATCGGCATGACGGCGATGGGCGATCTGCGCAAGGCGTTCGCGAACTCCGTGCCGTTCATGAACTTCTTCGGCATCGTCGCGGGCGGCTGGCAACTCTTCCGCGGCGCGAAGATCGCGGCGGAGAAGCTCGCCGGCGGCGACAGCGATCCGTTCTACACCGCGAAGATCCAGACCGCGACGTTCTACGCGCACAACGTCCTCTCGCAGGCGGTGTATCTGCAGAAGCAGATCACCGAAGGCTCGGGCGACGTGATGGCCGGTACGGACGAGATCTTTGAAGTCGAGCGCCGCGCGCTCGCCACCGCATAACCTGCACAGTCAGAAGAGAACATGAGCAACAGCAACACGCCTCAGCGCGTGAAGACGACGGACCTCGGCGACGGGGTCCTCCTCATCACCCTCGACAGCCCTCCGGTCAACGCGCTCGGCTATGCGCTCTGCGGCGAGCTCGTGCCGCTGCTCGAAGCGGCGGCGGCGGATCCCGCCGTCACGACGGTGGTCTTCACCGGCGCGAACGGTTTCTTCAGCGGCGGCGCCGACGTCAACGACTTCTCGACGCCGCCGACGGGCGACACCAAGACGGTGCGTGACGTGATCGAGACGGTGGAGAAGAGCGACAAGACGTTCGTCGCCGCGTTCGACGGCAGCGCGCTGGGCGGCGGGTTCGAGCTCGCGCTCGCGTGCGACTACCGCATCGCGACGGCGAAGTCGCGCGTCGGCCTGCCGGAGATCAAGCTCGGCCTGTTGCCGGGCGCCGGCGGAACGCAGCGCCTCCCGCGCCTGATCGGCGCGAACGACGCGCTGCAGATGATGCTCAAAGGCGACATGATGAAGGCGCCGGACGCGCTCGCGAAGGGCATCCTCGACGAAGTCGCTTCCGGCGATGTCATCGAAGCGGCGAAGAAGTACGCCGGCAAGCCGAAGCGCCGCATCTCGGAGAAGAAGGCGGAGCTGGGCGTCGCCAACCTCGGGCTGTTCGCGACGCCGTTCGTGGTCGCGCAAGCGCACATGATGGTGCCGCCCGAAGAGAACGGCGGATTCGCCGCGCACAAGCTCATCGACGCGGTGCAAGCCGCGATCGAGCTGCCGTTCGAACGCGGCTGGGCGCGCGAGCTGCGCTTGTTCATGGAGCTCGTGCAGTCCACGCCGTCGGCCGCGCTGCGCCACGTGTTCTTCGCCGAGCGCGAGCTCTCGAAGGTACCGGGCCTGCCGAAGACCGAGCCGATCGAGATCAAGACGGCCGGTGTCATTGGTGCCGGCACGATGGGCACCGGCATCGCGATCGTGTTCGCGGAGGCCGGCATCCCGGTGACGATCATCGAGACCAAGGACGAAGCGGTCGAGAAGTCGCGCGAGATGATTTTCGGCACGTTCAAGTACAACGTCGACAAGGGCCGCCTCACGCAAGAGGACGCGTGGAAGCGCGCCAACTCGATCTCGTTCGAGACAGACTACGCGGAACTCGGTGACGTGGATATCGTCGTCGAAGCCGTGTTCGAGTCGATGCCCGTGAAGAAAGACGTCTTCGCGAAGCTCGACGCGGCCACAAAGCCCGAGGCGATCCTCGCCTCGAACACGTCGACGCTCGACATTGACGAGATCGCGTCCGCGACGAAGCGGCCCGGCAACGTGCTGGGACTGCACTTCTTCGCGCCGGCGAACATCATGAAGCTGCTCGAGGTCGTGCGCGGCAAGGAAACGTCGCCGCAGACGCTCACGACCGGCATCGCGCTCGGCAAGAAGCTGCGCAAGGTGGCCGTCGTGTCGGGCAACGCGTTCGGCTTCATCGGCAACCGCATGCTGTTCGAATACGAAGCGCAAGCGGTGCAGCTCGCGGAAGAGGGCGTCAGCCCGGCGCGCATCGACCAGGTCATCAAGGAAAAGTTCGGTTTCGCGATGGGACCGTTCGCGGTCGCCGACCTCTCAGGGCTCGACGTCTACAATTTCATCTCGCAGTCGCAGGGCGGCTCGCCGCTCGGGCGCATCCTGATCATCGCGAAGCTCGTCGAGCAAGGCCGTCTCGGCCAAAAATCCGGCGCGGGCTTCTTCAAGTACGACAAGGCGGTCGGCAAAGGCCGCCAAGCGATCCCCGATCCCGAGGTCGAGCAGCTGATCGCGCAGCTCGCGAAGGAAGCGGGCATTCCGCAGAACCCGAACGTGAGCGACGAGGAGATCATCGCGCGCTGCACGCGCCCGCTCGCCGACAGCGGCGCGGAGCTCGTGCGCAACGGCATCGCGTTGCGGCCCGGCGACGTCGACATCGTCTGGATCTATGGCTACGGCTTTCCGCCGCACCACGGCGGCCCGATGTGGTACGCCGAGAACGAAGCGCATTACACACCCAAGGGCGGCACGGCCGCCGCAGAGACCAAGGAGTTGACCCATGCCTGAGGCGGCGATCGTCTCGGCGGCGCGGACGCCGATCGGCAAAGCGTTTCGCGGCGCGTTCAATCAAACCCACGGTGCGACGATGGCGGGCCACGTCATCGCGCACGCGATTCAGCGCGCCGGCGTGGATCCGGCCGAGGTCGAGGACGTCGTCGTCGGCACCGGCTTGCCGGAAGGCGCGACGGGACACAACATCGGCCGCGTCGCCGCACTGCGCGCAGGTCTTCCGCGCAGCGTCGCGGGCACGACGATTAACCGCTACTGCGCGTCGGGTCTGCAAGCGATCTCGACCGCGTCGCACCGCGTGATCGTGGACGGCGCGAAGGTGATGGTCGCGGCCGGCGTCGAGTCAATCTCGCTCGTGCAGAACGATATGAACATGCACGAGTTCACCGAGGAATGGGCGCTGCGCCACGAGCCCAACCTCTACATGCCGATGTTGCAGACGGCCGATTTCGTCGCGAAGAAGTACAAAGTCTCGCGCGAAGTGCAGGACGAGTACTCGCTCCAGTCGCAGCAGCGCGTCGCCGCGGCGCAGACCGCGGGCAAGTTCGACGCCGAGATCGTGCCGCTACCGACCTGGAAGTACGAGCAGGACAAGAACACCAAGGCGTTCCGCGAAGAGCAGGTCACGCTGACGAAGGACGAAGGCAATCGTCCGGACACGACGCTCGAGGGACTGAGCTCGCTCAAGGGCGTGCTGTCGAAAGAGTCATCAATCACGGCCGGCAACTCGTCACAGCTCAGCGACGGCGCGGCATCGGTCGTCATCATGGACGCCGACGAAGCGCGCAACCGCGGCATCCAGCCGCTGGGATTCTACCGCGGCATGGTGGTGCGCGGCTGCGACCCGGGCGAGATGGGCATCGGCCCGGTGTTTGCAGTACCGGACCTGTTGAAGCGCCACGGTCTCACCGTTGACGACATCGGCCTGTGGGAGCTGAACGAAGCATTCGCGGTGCAGACGGTCTACTGCCGCGACACACTGGGCATCCCGAACGAAAAGTTCAACGTGGACGGTGGCGCGATCTCGATCGGCCACCCGT
>JAQBPK010000321.1 GCA_028287565.1 Vulcanimicrobiota bacterium | reverse complement strand
GCAGTTCGCGACCGCGCCGCTGTCGTTCATCGCGACGACGGCGCTGGGCGCCGCGCTAGCCGCGCTGTTCATCGAGCGCGTCTTCGGCGTGCCGTTCTACGACCCCAAGCGCGGCGGGTCGCCGATTCTGTGGCAGCACATGTTCTGGTTCTACTCGCACCCCGCCGTGTACATCATGATCATCCCGGGCTTCGGGATCATCTCCGAAGTGCTGCCGACGTTCGCGCGCAAGCCGATCTTCGGCTACAAGATGATCGCGTTCAGCTCGGTCGCGATCGCGCTGCTCAGCTTCTCGGTCTGGGCGCACCACATGTTCACCTCGGGCATGGTGCCGTGGCTGCAGCTGCCGTTCATGATCATCACGATGGTCATCGCGATCCCGACCGGCGTGAAGATCTTCTCGTGGATGGCGACGCTGTGGGGCGGGTCGATAAGCTGGAAGACGCCGGCCTTGTACGCCGCCGGCTTCCTGATCACGTTCACCTACGGCGGCCTCACGGGATTCTTCCTCGCCGCCGTCCCCGCCGACTACCACGAGCACGGCACGTACTTCGTGGTGGCGCACTTTCACTACGTGCTGTACGGCGGCTCGGTGATGTCGATGTTCGCCGGCATCTACTACTGGTGGCCGAAGATGACCGGGCGCATGTACAACGAGAAGCTCGGCCAGCTGCAGTTCTGGCTCACGTTCATCGGGTTCAACGCGACGTTCACGCCGATGCACTGGCTGGGTCTGCTCGGGATGCCGCGGCGCGTGCCGTTCTACGACCCGATCTACACGTTCTGGAACCAGTTCGCGACGATCTCGTCGTACGTGATGGCGCTCGGCACCATCCTGTTCTTCTATATCCTCTTCGACAGCTTGCGCAACGGCAAGAAGGCTGGCCCCAATCCGTGGGGCGCGCGCACGCTTGAGTGGATGGTGTCCTCGCCGCCGCCGTACTACAACTTCAAGACGATCCCGGCGGTGCTCGCGGCGCCGTACGACTTCGGCAACCCGCTGCCGTACCTCGGTCTCGATGCCGCGCCGGGCGCCACGGAAGCAACGCCGACGCACGTGTCGCACCCGGTCCCGACCTACTAGCTAGGAGACGACGCAACACTCATGGCGGTATCCGTCGCCCATGGCCACGACGCCGGACACGGCGATCACGGCGGTCACGATGACGTGATCTACAACGAGACGCGGGACATGCGTCTGATGGGGTTCGTCCTGTTCCTCGTCTCCGACGTCGTCCTGTTCTCGTCATACATCTTCGCGTACATCTACCTGCGCAACTCGGTCACGCCGGTGTGGCCGCCGATCGTCGGCGGCCATCAGCTCCCGCGCCTCGACACCGCGTTCGCCGCCGTCAACTCGGTGGTGCTGTTCGGTTCGGGCGTCACGATGCACTACGCGCTCGAGAACTGGAAGCACGCGAACAAGCCGCGCTACAACCTGTTCATGTGGCTCACGATCCTGCTCGGCCTCGCGTTCTTGGGCGGCCAGGCCTACGAGTACGCGCACGCGCAGATCGGCGGCTGGAGCGGCAACACCTTCGGCGCGTCGTTCTTCACCCTGACGGGCATGCACGGCGGCCACGTGTTCGTCGGCGTGTGCTTCCTGTTCGCGCTCTGGCTCCAGACCCAGCGCGGCGTCTATAACGAACACCGCTTCTTCGGCCTAACCGCAGGCACGCTATACTGGCATTTCGTCGACGTGATCTGGGTCGTGCTGTTCTTCCTATTCTATCTCTGGTGAGGGCGTAACGATATGGAAGGCTTAGCGGGGATAGAAAAAGTCATCGCGCTGATCGGCGGGGTGGTGGTGTTCGTGTTCGCCATCATCGGGTTGCGCGGTGAGTGGCACAAGAACGGTCTCGACGACAATGTGACCAAGGTGCTGCTCGGGCTCATGGCCTTGGGCTGCGTCTTGGTTTGGCTTGCCGCATTCGGGGTGCTTCCCCGCGGCGGCGGAGGAGTTGCCTGATGTACGACGTGGAAGACGAGCGCGGCGTTCCGATCTCGGCCGGGATCCCGCCCATCGTCATGTGGGCCGGCATCGCCGGCGTCATCCTGATCTTCGTCATCGCGGGCCTGGTGCTCGGCACGTCGGAGAACGGCCACCAATGGCCGTGGGACAAAGCGCTCCAGATCAAGCTCTAGTGTATTCGGCTACGCCGAACACTCGCGTTCGGGCTTCGCCCGATCCGCCCGCAAAAGGATTACGCGATCTCTTCTTTGCGGCCGTGCATGCCGACGCCGAGCGGGCGGATGCGGGTGGGCAGCACGCCGGTGGAGCGGCCGTCCACCGTGTGCACGCCGCCGTATTCGGTGAACTCGCACAGCGCGGGACGAGTCACGTTGGGGAGCTCGACCTCGCCGAGCGTCGGCCACTCGCACGCGATGAGGCGGTCCTCGGTGAGCACCGAGACGTAGCCGTTGCAGTCGGCGCCGGAGTGCGCGTCGCGGCCGCGGTAGCGAATGTAACCGTCCACCACGTAGACCGGTCGCAGCGTATGGGCGAGCGCGCGCGTCGGCGCGAGCATCACCCCAAGCGCCCACGCCACACACGCGAGGAACCCCAGCCCGAAGATCGGGGCGATGACGATGATGTCCGGCAGAACCTTTCCGTGCGACAGCCGCGGAGCCCAGAACAGGCCTAGCGTGATCGCCGCGAAGACGAGCCCGCACAGCACCGGTTCGACCGCGATGGTGAGCCGGCCGAAGAACCCCGTGAGCACGACGCCGCGCTCCGCGCGCGTCCACGGGCGGCGGATGAGCGTCTGGGCGCGTTCGTCGGCGGACAGCCGGCTGGGCCGCACGCCGTGGATGATCTTGTTCGTCTCGATCATGCTGCTCTCGGTGCTATTCCCCGGGTTCGCGAGCGCGCGCGCGGCGCGTTTGCACGGCGTCGTGCTCGCGGTGACGCCGAAGACCGGGGAGGCGATCGTTCGCCACGACGCCTTCGGTTCGATGCCGGCGATGACGATGCCGTTCCGGATCGTTCCCCGCGAGCGCGCCGCGCAACTGCAAGCCGGCGCCACGATCGACGCGGACGTCGACGTGAAGACGGAGCCGTGGACGCTCTCTCACGTCGACAGCACGGGCGCACAGCCGCTGACCAGCGACATGACGCCGCTGCGCCGCGTGACGCCGCTCAGAATCGGCGACGCCGTCCCCGACACGCCGTTCGTCGACCAAACCGGCAAGCCGTTCGCGTTCTCGCAGCTGCGCGGCAAAGACGTCGTCCTCGCGTTCGTCTATACGCGGTGCCAAGACGCGCGCATGTGCCCGCTGATCAGCGCGAAGTTCCGGCAGCTTCAAGAGCAGGCGGGTGCGCGGAGCCTGCATCTCGTCGAGGTCACGCTCGACCCGTCGTACGACCGCCCGCCCGTGCTCGCGCGCTACGCCCGCACGTTCGGCGCGGATCCGAAACGCTGGAGCATCGTCGTCGGCGACGCCGAGCCGACGCTCGACTTCGCTGCGCGCTTCGGCATCAACGCGTTCCCGACGCCCGAGCAAGGGATCATTCACGCGGAAAACACGGTGATCGTCGGCGCCGACGGGCGCATCCGCTCGATGGTCACCGAGACCGCCTGGCTTCCCACCGAGATCCTCGCGCAGATCGACGCGAACCGCGGCATCGCGAGCAATCCGGTCGCACGGCTCAGCCTCTGGCTCTCGTCGGCGGCGGTCGCCGTATGCGGTAATAGCGTCGCAGGCTTCAGCGGCCTCACCGACCTCGCTGTGGTGCTGGTGATCTTCAGCGCGCTGGCGTACTTAATCTACCGCCTCGCACGCAAGATCTTCGTCGAGAGCGCCTAGTTAGGTTGTTTCGGCGGGCTTGCAGGTTAGGGTATGGTTATCAAAAATAGCTTGTCATGTCATCGAACGGTGGACTTTCCGAATACGACCTAAGAACGTTGTCGCACCTCGCGCAGCCTTTCTGGTCTAGTCTGCGCGGCCCTGGTGGTGCATGGGGCACTCTGCCCTATTCGCAGTTAAGCGGACGGGAATTCGAGCGACTCTGCTTCCACATACTGCTCGCTGACAACCGCCTCCCACGTTTTTTCGGGGCGCCCGGCGTCGCTGATTACGGCGTCGATCTGTTGTGCGGTGATGGATTGTCGTGCGAAGTATACCAGTGCAAGAACGTGTCGAAATTTGGTAAGGCCGCTTTCCGTGAGTGGCTCGACACGTTTGAAGCAGATTGGCTGGTGGCGCGAGCCATGACGCTGCCACGTCCGAAATCTTTCTTTCTATTTTGGCCCATTGTCGCCGATCAGCGCGAAGAATTAGAAACGGAACGGACGAGTTGGGCGAGACGAACCGGCGTCGGCGTCGAGATATTTTCGCGCGAAATTCTTGACGCGAGATTGAAAAAACTTCCTGATGTGGTCGCGGACCTTTTTGGCGACGACGCGGCGGAGCAATTCTGCGGAGTCGACGACTGGAACCAAGGCGTGTTCCTACCTTTGGCGGCATGGACCTCAGATCGTCGCGTGGTCGAACCCTTTCTCATGCTGGAAGCGGCAGGTCAGATCGTGCGCGATGCGCAGCAGGCGTCGCGCTTTACTGACATCCTCTCTGAACACCGTCTGGTTCTCTTTCTCGGACGGTCCGGGAGCGGCAAGACAGTCACCGCGCTTGACCTCGCCCGAAGTGTCGACGATAAGACACCTCGCCGGATCTACGTGTTGCACGGATGGAAGGACGAGAGGATTGATTCCGTCGTCAACGGGATCAAGAATCGGGCGACGCGTCCCACTTTGGTCCTCATCGACGATGCTCACGAGGATCTAGACAAGATAGAGCAGATCGCCGAGCGTGCCTTGCGCGCTTGCAAGGATCGACCCCTCGGTTTAGTGATGACCTTACGGCGAGTGGCTCGCGAGTTCGACGACGTGCCGGGTTCTGATCGCCGTTTTGTCGAGCATTGCCTATCCAAAGGGCAGGTGATCGAACTCGATCCGGACGAATCAATGGTCCGCCGGATCGTCGAGCGCGCTATACCCGCCCTCGGAGTGCTCACGCGCGAGCAATTAAAGCGCCTTGTCGGCGCTACTGCGTGCGATCTCGCATTGGTCCGGCAAGCACTGACGCAGGTTGAGTCCGCATCGGACTTGGATGCTCTCGACCACGATGCCATGCTGCGCCGTATGATCAAGCGTTATTTCCCTAACCCTCGCGTGGATGAAGCCCTCGAACGCCTCGCGGCCGTCGCCCAATTCGATCTTCCTGTACCATTGAGAAGCTTACCGCAGGTTCCGGATATCAGGAACGATCCGCAGCTCCAGCGCCTGATCTACATCGATGGACTTCCTGCCAAGTGGAGATTCGTGCATAGCTCTTTGGCCGAGCTAGCGTTTCTCGCCCTGTGTCGGATTCGCGGCGAGCAAAGCCCGGACGCGGCTGCGTCGCGGCATTTGTCCGCCCATCTACACTCAGCGAGCGCGGCCGAAGGGTTTCGATATGACGATATGCTCGGGATTTTGCGAACCTCGCTTAAATTCTCTGACAATACCGAGTTTAAACGAGCGCTTTTAGCCGAGCCAACAATACTCGCAATGATGACCGGTCCCAAGTTCTGCCCTCCTCAGTTGACAAGCATTGCGCTGATGCTGACGAGAGATACGGAGATTGGCCAACTATACTGCGACAAGTTGGCCCACACGATCAAAATTGCCCCGAAGAACAGCGCACGCGTTGAGCTTCGAGCGTTGCCGCTAGCTCTTCGAAGCTTACGTTCCGCCGACGCGACCTTGGCAGACGACGTCGAAGAAAAAATGGACATTGGTCCCTGGCTCGCGGGCGGCACGATTATCGATCTGTTCGAGGTGCTTGCACTCGTTCCACCGCCCGTTGCACAAAGGCTAATCGGGGAATTGGATGCGGCATCCGTGCATGAACTCGTGAATCGTGCGATTCTGCTCAAGCGGCCAGTCGGATTATTGAACCTATCGGTTCGTGCGCTCAAGATTCTCACCATCGATGACGGGGCGGTGCGGCGAGATGCGGTCGAGCAGAGGATCGGCACATTCGAGATGCTCCGTCTGCTTGAGGCTAGTGGCAGTTTCGTTGACTTGATGCATATTCTCTACCATAGTTCCGTCGACTTCGCTGTGCGTCTCGTGGACGCACTCGATTCGAGACGTGTCCAGGACTTGATAGAGCGAGCCATTGATGCGCAACACTCAATTGGGACGATAAACTTTACGCTGCTACGGTTTCTGAAGGACGATCCCGAAGCCCTGAGTCGGTTTAACACACTGATCGGCACGAACGGCTGGTGGAGGCTGGTTCTTGGGGCTGGCGACTTCAATGATTCTGCTTACATCATCACTGCTCAACCTCCAGAGTATCAATGTGCGCTCTTCTCATCCGCGTCCTGTCCGGCTGAGGAGGACTGGGCTGGATTGGCGCGCCGGGGAACGTTTTACGACGTGTGCCGGTTTATTCGCGACGTTTGGATCATCGTGCCCGAAAATATCCGCGAACGCATACGAGCCGCTCTTATGCCCGTCGCTCCACAGCTGGTTCATCGTTCGACGTGGTTCGGACTCGGAACCGGTCTCGGTGCGCTAGCTAAAGGCATACCCGATCAGCTTTCCGATGTGCTCCGTAGAGCCGCCTACGATCGCCTGGATCGGACGCCATTCGAGGAAATGGAATCACTGCCGTTCGTCGAGGCGGCGAGCCTCCTGCGAGGCGTCCGTGAGAATCGGCGCAGTCTAACCGGACGGCTGGCAGTACGACTATGGGCCATCGTCCCCGACGAGTATACGTGGAGCGACGAGCGGCGATTCCTTGAAGCAAGCCGGTACCTCTTGATGTTTTGCCGTGATTCGCTGGTAGCGCAAGGCGACGTGGAGCGCGCCATCAACACTCTTTCACCGACGCTTGCTTTGTGCAAACTCGATTCTCAGGCTACGGGTCATCTGTTCCTGTTTTTGTGGAGCCTTTGGGGATTGTGGTTCACGCGAGGGCGCAACTTCGCTTCAGAATTCGTTACGTTGCTATCGCCTTCGTTCTGGAGCGATATCGTAGCGCTTCTCAGGAGACGCGTTGACAGCCCGGGCGTGTTGCAGGAGCGGCTAAACCGGATGCAGCTGGCTGGAGTCATTGCAATGCTCGTGCCAACGCAGCGAGAAGCGGTGCGGGCAGCGATTAGAAGCACACGTAGTGCAGCACGGTTGCTGCGGGAGAGTGACGAGCTCACGTTTGTCCCGCATTTCTTTGCTTGTCAAGGCCTTGCCGTGGTACTTTCGCCGACCCGGGTATTTACACCGCCACGATGTCGCGAGATGATCCGTAAACATACAGAATACTCCGAAATCGGGCCTGACATCGATCATCTCGTCAATTGGCTTCGCTACACGCTTCGCGAGGTGGAGCATTGAGTCTACGATCGGCGATAAACGAACCGCTCGGCGGCGGCTGGCCGACGAACCTCGCATTTGGAATATATATTTGTGCAGAAGGAAACCTGCGATGTGCTACTTGTCGGCATCGATTTGCGGTTGGTGCGGCGCTCGGCGTTCGGCGCCACGCGAAGCGAGTGCTGTTGTTAGTATTATCGCGAGGGCCGCGATGGCGGTGAACACGAGGTAGGCCACGCGGTATCCCGCGAGTTCGCCACTGTGTGAGCTTGCCACGCCGCCGCCCAGCGAGCCGCCGATGATCTGGCCGATGATCAGCATGATCGATAGCAGACCCACCGCGCTCGCGCGCTGCTGCTGGCCAGCGCGGCTGGTGACGATGTAGCGTGTCGGCGCACCGAGCAATGCGCCGAAGCCGAGGCCCGCGACGACCATCGCGAGCAGCGCGAGCCACAGGTTCGCGAAGCCCAGCGCGAAGATCAGCATCCCGAGCGCGGTGAGCGTGCTGCCCGCAGCGAGCACCGTGCGGCTTCCGACGACGTCGAGCGCGCGGCCCGACAACGGGATCACCGCGACGAAGCACAGCGCGCCCAGCGCCGCGATGCTGCCCGCCGCCGCATAGCTGAGATGTTGCCCCGCGACGAGCGCGGCCGGGATGAAGAAGAGCGCCCCTTCGAGCGCGCCGATCAGCACCTCGAGCGCGTACGTGAGCATCAGCTGGCGGTCGCGGAAGAACGCGACCGGAATCACCGGCTGCGCGGCGCGGCGCTCCGCGAGCGCGAACAGCGCGAACGCGACGACGGCTGTCGCGAGCATCCCCCATGCGAGCGCCGCGTTCACCACGCCGTCGATCGTGTACAGCCGCGTGAGCAGGCTCATCGTGGCGAGCAGTCCGACCGCAAGCGTCACGATGCCGGCGACGTCGAGCGGTCCGCGCGCGTGCGCTGCGTTCGCGGGAACGGTCGTGCGCGCTAGCACGATCACGACGATCGCGAGCGGCACGTTGAGCGCGAAGATCCAGTGCCACGACACGAAGTGCGTGATCGCGCCGCCCAGCACCGGGCCGATCACCGCCGCGAGCCCCCAGGTCGCCGCGACGAGCCCAAGCGCCGCGCCGCGGCGTTCGAGCGGAATGCGGTCGGCGATCGCGGCCGTCGCCACGGGGAAGATTCCGCCCGCGCCGATTGCCTGAATCGCGCGCGCGATCAGAAACACGGGGAACGACTGCGCAGCGATCGCGAGCACGCTCCCCGCCGCGAAGATGCTCACGCACAAGATGTAGATCGGCCGCCGTCCGTGCTGGTCGGCGAGCTTCGACATCACCGGGATCGCGACGACGTTCGCGAGCAGATAGAGCGTGAACACCCACGCGAGATCACGCGGTCCCACGCCGAACGTCGCGCCGAGCGCGGGGAGCGCGGGCGAGAGCACGCCGAGATCGAGCGCGCCCGCGAACACACCCAAGCCGAGCGTGACGAGAAGCGGGATCGTGCTGCGGTCGAGCCGGTGGCCGGCGACCGTCGTCGCGGCGGTGCCGGCCGCGTCGGTGAGCTGCGGCGTGACGGCCATGGCGCTACGTCGTTACGAGCGCGTCAGACGATGACGCGGTCGGCCACCATCGCGACGCACATGAGCGCGAGGTACAGCAGCGAGTACTTGAACAGCACGCGCGCGTAGCGCTTCGTCGAGTCGCCGCCGACCTTCCACGCGTCCCACAGGAACACGGCGCCGAGGATCAGCGCGCTGCCGCCGTAGCACGGGCCGAGCACGTGCAGCGGGAAGAACGCGAGCGAAACGCCCACGAGCACCAGCGAGTACACCATGATCTCGCGCTTGGTGCGTGGCACACCCTTGACGTTGGGCAGCATCGGGATCCCGGCTTTGTCGTAGTCGGCGTTCGTCATCAGCGAGAGCGCCCAGAAGTGCGGCGGCGTCCACAAGAAAATCACGGCGAACAGCGCGAACGCGGGCGAGCCGAGATGGCCCGTGACGGCGGCCCAGCCGACGAGCGGCGGAACCGCGCCGGCCGCGCCGCCGATCACGATGTTCAGCGGCGTCACGCGCTTCAGCCACATGGTGTAGATCACCACGTAGTACGCGTTGCCCGCGAGCGACAGCCACGCGGCGAGCGGGTTGGCAAACGCGTACAGCACCGTGAAGCCGACGAGCTGCGCGAGCGCCGCGAAGACCAGCGCGTCGCGCGCCGAGATCGCACCGCGCGCCACCGGGCGCAATTTCGTGCGCATCATCAAGCGGTCGATGTCGCGGTCCCACACGCAGTTGATCGCGCCCGCCGACGCCGCCGACAGCGCCCCGCCGAGCAGCGTCCAAAACGTGAGCAGCAGCGGCGGCACGCCGCGCGCGGCCATCACCATCGCGGCCAGCGTCGTGACGAGCAGCAGGTAGATGATGCGAGGCTTCGCGAGCTCGTAGTAGTCCTCGAGCGCGCCGCGCCAGCCGGTGTTCCCGGAAAGCCGTGCACCCGGTGCGCATTCGACGCGCGACAACGTGGAGTTCATCCCGCGAGCTCTTCGACGGGCTCGGAATGCGCGTGCGCGTGCGACCGCGCGACGGCGTGCGGGCGGGCGGCGCGCGCAGGGCTCGGAACGACGTCGTCGACACTGACCCGACCGCTGCGATCGCGAGCAACGGCCGGAACCGTGCCGTCGACCGCCGCGAACACGAGCGACGCGACGAACGCAACGAATGCCGCGCACGCGTTAGCGGCGTGCGCCTCGCGCAAGACTGTAGGAAGCTGCCACGCGACGTTCGCGATGCCGAGCGCCACTTGCAGCACGACCAGCGCGTAGGCGGCGAGCGCGGCAGCGCGCACGCGCGGCGTCGTGCCGAGCGCCGCCATGTACGCGGCCACCGTCGCGACGGCGAAGAATGCCGCGGCGATCCAGCGATGCGTCATTTGCGCGAGCTGTCCGGCGAGCGTCCCGGTCCACGAGCCGCCGTCGCACGCGGGCAGCGTCGAGCACGCAAGCCCGGCGCCGCTGGAGCTCACGTACGACCCGGCCAGCATCGTCACGAACGCGAGCGCCGCGCACGCCGTGAGAACGCCGCCGAGCAGCGAATGGCGGATCGCCACATAGGCCGGCGCGACGACGGCGAGCATCGCGAGCGCGGTCAGTCCGGCGAGCAGCAGCATCGCGGTTCCCCAGTGGACGACAACCGACCACGGCGTGTTCGCGAGCGCGACGGTGAGGCCGCCCAGCGCGACCTGTACGATGAAGACCGCGCCGATGAACGCGAGCACCGCGCCGACGCCGCCGATGCGCTTGCGCGCGCGCCAGCCGAACCACAGCGCCGGCAGGACGAGGAGTCCCGTCACCAGCGCGAGCAGGCGGTGCGACCACTCCAGCGCGACCCCGCCGCCCAGCGCGGGCACGAGCGCGTGGTGGCAGAGCGGCCAGTCGGGACACGTCATCCCGGCTCCGTTGATGCGCACCCAGCTGCCGAGGACGGCGAGCAGAAACGCAGCTACCGCCGCCGCCAGCGAAAAGGCCCGGAACATCGTTGCTAGCGTACCGCCGGAAGGTCCGGCGTGAAACGACTCAGGTCGTCAACAACCCGTCGTCGCCGCGATGCTGTGGTCGGCCGCCCGGCCCTCGTCTGCTTGAATGCCCGTCGCCAGGTCGTCCATCGTGTCGCCGAGGTACTTCATCTGCTTGTTGTAATGCGTGGACGGGGGCGGGATCGGTGACACGCTGACCGAGTTCGCCGCCTGGGCCGCCGCAAACGGCGGGACCACGTTGTCGCGCTGCATGATGTCGTGCGCCTCCTGCGCATCCTCGCGCCCGCGCATGATCGTGATGTCGCGCATGAACTCGACCGCGGCTTTCTTCTGCCGGTACAGCGCCCCGCCGAGCGCGTCCGCAAACGTCTTGAGCTCTTCCTTGCGCTTGGGATCGGGCGAGTTCACCGCGTACTCGCGCAGCTTCTTCACCTCGGCATCGCCCGCGGACGAGTTGATGCGCATGATCTCGGCTTGTTTCATCAGCGCTTCGATCGCGTTGCGGCGCTGCAGGAAATTGAGCTTGTCGAAGTCGGTGTTGTGCAGGTTCGTCGAGATGATCGCGAGCGTTCGGTCGTTGTCGAGCGCCTGCGTGATCGCGCCGTTCGCGTGCGCGACGATCGGCACGCAAGCCGGCAGCGCTCTGACGCGACCGATCTCGGTGAGCGGCGTCGGCTTCGGCGCGTTGCTCGGCGCCGAGCTGGGCGCGGGAACGGGGTCGACCGCGGCAAGAGCGAGGACCAGCGGCAGAAGCATCAACATGACGGGACTCCCGGAAGATGGGAGTCCGACTTCCGTCGCAACCGCGGGGTATCCTCGGTGGGAACTGTCGAACGACCGACGCCGATGCGGCGCGTCCTCGCCGCCCTGGTGATGGCCGTCGTTCTCGCCGGCTGTCGCGAGGTGCGGGTCAATCAGGTTCGTTCCGGGACGACCCCCGTCGTGGGCGGGCGCGAGGTCGTCGTCGTGCGCGACCGGCGGGCGCTCGAGTCGCTGGGGATCAGCGTCCCGGTCAACTTCCGGCACGAGTTCGCCGTGGTGCTCCTGATGGGGCCGCACAAGGAGACGGGCTGGAGCCAGATCGTCGAGTCGATCAAAGCCAACACCGAGCGCGTGCGGATCGTCGCGTTCGAGCGGGCGCCGCTGGACGGCGGCGAGACCGCGCCCAAGGAATACCGCACGTACACCATCTGGATCGTGCCGAACGCCGTGTACCATACCGGCGGGCGCGTCGAGGTGGTCGCGCCGTCGGGCGAGCCCATCGCCTCCACGACGCTGCGGTGACGCGCGCCGGGCCGGCGCCGCCGTAGTGCGTCCCGACATCACGCTCGACGGCGACGTCATGCGCGCGAACGCCGCCGCGTTCGCGGCGCTCGGCGCGCCCGTGGCCGCCGTGGTGAAGCACGACGGCTACGGCTGGGGGGCGCGCCGCCTCGCCCGCGAGCTCGACGGCGTGGTCGAGTCGTACGTCGTGAGCGACGAGGACGAGCTGGCCGCGCTGCGGCCTGCGACGGCAAAGCCGGTGCGGCTGCTGACCGACGCGCAACCGGGGCGGCTGGGCCGCGTGCTCGACCTGGGCGGGATCCCCAACGTCGCGAACCGGGCGGCGCTGGCGGAGGCCGCCGCCGAGTCCGCCCGGCGCGGCGGGCTCACGGTGCGCGTCGGGATCCTCGACGCCGCCGGGTGGAGCAGCATCCGGCCGCAGGACGCGCCGGCGTTTGCCGCCGCCGTGGCAGGCACCGGAATCGCCGTCGAGCTGTGGACCCACGTCATCTCGGACACCCGGGCCGGCACGATTCTCGAGGGCTTCGTCGCCGCGATGCGCGCGTTCGAGTCGGCGGGCGTGCGGATCGCGTCGACCGATGCGGCCGGCACGGCGTCGGCGCGGCGCGGGCTCGCCTTCGACCGGCTGCGCGTCGGCGTCGGCCTGTTCGGCTCGCGGCTGGGCTCGTCGGTCGACAACGGCTGCGCGCTGCGGGTCGTCGCGCCGGTCGTGCGGCGCTTCGGACCCGGCGAGGCGGGCTGGGCCGGCTACGGCGATACGGCGGTCGAGAACCGGCCGGTCGCCGTGTTACGTTGTGGTTACGGCGATGGATTTCCGAAGGCATTGGCGGACGGCGCCGATATCTTATCGGTGGGAATGCAGTACACGGCGCGCGTCATGCACGACGGGGCCGACGTGCGGGCGCTGATCGGCGGTGCGGACGACGTCGACGAGCTCGCCGCCCGCGCCGGGATTAGCTCGCACGAGCTGGTGGTAGGCTTGGCTTGGAAATGATTCCGTCGCTTGAGAGCCTCGCGCGTTTTGACGGGACGATCGCCCGGCTCGGCGTCGTCCTCAGCCCGAACGGTTCCGCCGAGGAAGCGGAAGGCGTCCTCAATCCTGCCGGCGCGACGGCGCGCGACGGGACGTTCTTGCTCTACCCGCGCTGCGTCGCCGCCGGAAACGTCTCGCGGGTCGGGATCTGCCGCGCCCTGCGCAGCGGCGACGACGTCCGCTTCGAGCGGCTGGGCTTCGCGCTGGAGCCGCAGGCGCCGTACGAGCTCCGCACCGCGCCCGGCGGCATGGGCTGCGAGGACCCGCGCGTCACGTTCATCCCGGTGCTCGACCGCTACGTGATGGCGTACACGGCGTTCGGCCCGGGCGGCCCGCGGATCGCCGTCGCGCTCTCGCAGGACGGCTATCGCTGGGAGCGGCTGGGGCTCGTGCGCTTTGCGCGCGGACTGCACCAGGGCGACGACAAGGACGGCGTGTTCTTCCCCGAGCCCGTCATCTCGCCGCACGGCGTGCGCTCCATCGCGCTGTACCACCGCCCGATGCTGCGGCTGTCGCTCATGGACGGGCGCGGCGCCGTTCCGACGCTGCTCGATCTGCCGCCGGAGGAGCGCGAAGGCACGCGCATCGCGTACGTTCCGCTCGACCCCGTGCTGCGCGACGTCGCAAAGCTGCTCGACGTGCGCGAGAGCGCGCCGGTGCTGCCGCCCGACGCGCCGTGGTGCCGCATCAAGACGGGCGCCGGCACGCCGCCGGTGCGCGTGGCCGAGGGCTGGTTCTCGATCTTCCACGGCGTGAACGCGCGCGAGCTGGGCGACGGCAAGTACGCGATGCAGTACAGCGCAGGGTTCGTCGTGCACGACGCGGAGCGGCCGCACATCGTGCGCTACCGCTCGCACAATCCGGTGATGGTGCCCGAAGGCGTCGACGAGACGCACGGAATCGTCAGCAACGTCGTCTTCCCGACCGCGATCGACGCGCGCGGTGAGCGAACATTCGAGTTCTACTACGGCATGGCCGACGCGCGCATCGGCCGCGCGCGCCTAGAGCTCGCGGCGCCGTACGCCGGTATCGAGGAACCGGCCGCATAACGCAGCGCGCGATGTGGCGCTACTACGCGATCGCGACGCTGATCGTCGTCGCGATCGGCAGCGTCCTGCTCGCGCAGCGCTTGTCCGTGGGCGGCTTCAAGGTACACGCTGATGTGAAAGCGCCGGCGCCGGCCGCGCACGGCAACGCGAACGAAGGCTTCGTCACGACGCCCGAGCCGTTCTTCAGCGGACAGGGCGGCTGGGTGCTCAGCGCGCTGCCGGGCTGCTTCACGCAGCTCTCGGCGATCGAAGGCCCGTCGCAGGCGCTCACGTTTCACGTCCCGCCGGCGCGCGAGCGCATCGCGCCCGGCACGCGCATCACGCGCGGCAACTGCACGGTGCTCGTGCGCGCGCACGACGTGTGGGTGTACCGTGGCCGGGACCGCCTGCGCATTCCGCCCGAAGCGCGGCTGTTCAACGCGAAGACGGGCCTGACGCTGGTGTACGACCACGCGGGCCGCACCCACGTGCGCGTGTACGATTCCACGGGCGAGCGCTAGGTCTTCGCGGCCGGCTCGCACGCCGCAGGATCGTGCGCGAGAGTCCGCCGGACGGTGCGCGTCGAAGGGGAGCAAGTCATGGAAATCCGCGAGGAAGTCGCCAAGCGGCGCACGTTCGCGATCATCTCGCACCCCGACGCCGGGAAAACGACCCTCACCGAAAAGCTCCTGCTGTACGGCGGGGCGATCGTGACGGCCGGTCAGGTGGCGGCGCGCCGCCGCGCGCGCGCCGCGACGTCGGACTGGATGGAGCTCGAGCGCGAGCGCGGGATCTCGATCACCTCGACGGTGCTGCAGTTCCCGTACCACGGCCACACGATGAACCTGCTCGACACGCCGGGCCATCAGGACTTCGGCGAGGACACGTACCGCACGCTGCTCGCGGCCGACGCCGCGGTGATGCTGATCGACGCGGCACGCGGCGTCGAGCCGCAGACGAAGAAGCTGTTCGCGATCTGCCGCGCGCGGCGCATCCCGCTCTTCACGTTCATCAACAAGATGGACCGGCCGTCGCGCGACCCGCTCGAGCTGCTGGACGAATTGGAGAACGTGCTCGGCATCGGCGCATACCCGATGAACTGGCCGCTCGGCAACGGCGAGACGTTCCGCGGCGTGTACGACCGCACTTCGCACGAAGTGCACGTGTTCGAGCGCACCCACCACGGCGCCAAGCGCGCGCCGGTCGCGACCAGCGATCGCACCGATCCCAAGATCGCCGCGCTCGTCGACGAGCGCACGTACCGCCAGTTCATCGACGAGCTCGAATTGCTCGAAGGCGCGGGCGCGGCGTTCGATTACGCCGCGATGCTGCACGGCGACGTGACGCCCGTGTTCTTCGGCAGCGCGGTGACGAACTTCGGCGTCGAGCTGTTCCTCGACGCGTTCGTGCGCATGGGCCCGCCGCCGGCGCCGCGCATCGATGCGGAGAAGCATCTGGTCGAGCCGACCGACGAGCGCTTTTCCGGGTTCGTGTTCAAGATCCAGGCGAATATGGATCCGCGCCATCGCGACCGCATTGCCTTCCTGCGCGTGTGCAGCGGCAAGTTCGAGCGCGACATGACGGTGCGCAACGTGCGGACGGGCAAGGACGTGCGGCTCACGCGCGCGATGAAGCTGTTCGCGTCCGACCGCGAGTCGGTCGACGTCGCGTTCGCCGGCGACGTCGTCGGCCTCGCGAACCCGGGCGTGTTCGCGATCGGCGACACCCTCTCGGACGGCGACGGCGTGCGGTTCGACCCCATCCCGGCCTTCGAGCCGGAACATTTCTCGCTGGTGCGCAGTACCGACACGGCGACCTACAAGTCGTTTCAGAAAGGGATCGCGCAGCTTCGCGAGGAGGGAGCGATCCAGGTCTTCTATCCCTACGGACAGACCCGGATCGAGCCGGTCCTCGCGGCGGTGGGAGCGCTCCAGTTCGAGGTCGTGAAGTATCGCTTGGAGTCGGAGTACCACGTGAAAACGGTCTTCCAGACGCTGCCCTACACGACGGCGCGCCGCGTTCGTGGCGACGGCGTCGCATCCGCGACGCTCGGCTCGAGCGCGCGCCTGGTCGAGGACTGGGACGGCAACGCGCTCGCGCTGTTCGAAAGCCCGTGGAGCATCAACTTGGCCCAGCAGTGGAATCCCGGCCTGACGTTCGAGCCGTTCGGCGCGAGCGACCTCGCCCGCGAGGTACCGGCGTGAAG
>JAQBPK010000288.1 GCA_028287565.1 Vulcanimicrobiota bacterium | reverse complement strand
CGCTGATCCCGTTGATTCTCGATACGCCACGCCAGGAGCTATCCACTCACACCTTCTCGCACTTCTACTGCCTGGCGGAAGGCGTGACGGCGGAAGCGTTCCGCGCTGATCTCGCCAGCGCACGGGCCATCATGCAGACAGTTGCCGGCGTGACGCCGCGCTCGATCGTATTTCCGCGGAACGAGCACAATCCGGCATTCGACTCGATCTTGCTGGAATCCGGGATTACGACCTACCGTGGCAACCCTGCGTCGTGGATGTGGCGGCCCGGCCGAAACAACCTCGCGGCACGAGGCGGCCGCCTCCTGGACGCGTACGTCCCCGTGGCGGGCATGCACACCGTGCGGTGGAAGGACATCCCACAACCGAACGGCACCTACGACGTGACCGCCAGCGCGTTCGTTCGCCCGAACTCGCGTGGTCTGCGCCTGCGCCGCTTGATCGCCACAGTGCGCCACGCCGCGAAACATGGTGAGGTAGCGCATCTCTGGTGGCACCCGCACAACTTCGGCGTGCGCACGGAAGAAAACCTTCAGGTGGTGCGCGCCATTCTCGTCGAACTGTCGCGGTGCCGCGAGGAGTTCGGCATGCAGTCGCTGACCATGATCGGCGCGGCGGAAGAAGCGGCTCGGCGAACGGCGTCGTCAGCGACTTCTTGAGCGACGAGCGGTCGGCCTACGCCCTGATGCCCACGGCACACCAGTAGGGCACTGACTCGCTGAACCGCACGTCTCTCAGGCCAGCGCGCTCCATCATCTCCTGCATTTCGGCGCGCGTGAAACGCTGCTCGAGCCGAGTGCCGAACCGATCGAGCGCGTCAGTTCGCATGGTGTAGAAGCTGAAGTGCCGATACCCCGACAGCGGCGCCGACTGCACGTTCATGCCGAGTTTTTCGAGCAGCAGTGCCAGCCGCGCGAGTGGATAATAGACGAGCGCCGCAAGCACCTGGCTCAGGACATACCGCACGCGCAGCGGGCTGCGCGACACGGCGAATCGCGCCGTCTCGCTGGCCTTCCACAGGGCGCGATACCAGCTCGGCTGGTTGTCGAAGCGGTAGTACAGATACAGGAGAAAGGGCGCGCCGCGCTTCAGTTTCGCCGTCGCATGCTGGAGTCCCGCGAGCGTATCGGGCACGTGGTGCAGCACACCAAGCGAGTACCCAAAGTCCATCGATTCATCGGCGAAGGGCAGGTTGTCCACGGACGCGTGATGAAACCGCACGTTCGAAAACGGCGCGAGCGCCCGTCGCGCAACGCTCAGCGCTGCGCTGCTCGCGTCGACGCACACGAGCGTGCCGACGCGCGGCGCAACGCCCCGAGCCCATCGGCCGCTGCCGCACCCGAGGTCGAATCCGATGGCGTCATGGGGAAGCGCGTTCCACGGAAAAATATGAAAGTACGAATTGAATCCGCGTTCGTACTCCTCTCCCACCAGCGCCGACTGGTCGAAGCGACTCCACTCGTCGCCGAATCCTTCGACGACCGCGTCGTCGATGTTTGCTCGTCCAGCCGCGCCCATCACGCGTAGCTCTTGGCGGCTCCGAGGGCGTGCTCGGAGGCGTCGTTGCGTGCAGACGCGTCGCGCACCAACGCGAGCACGATGCCCACGATGAAGCCTAGGATCAGCGCCAGAAGCAGGCTGACCGTCAGGCCACGACCGTCGGGATTGAGCGCCCGATTCGGCCGGTCGAGCACCGTGATCACAGGCGTATTGCGGGCTGCCTCGATGCGCGCCTGCGCGTGGCCCTGCGTGAGCGTGCTCACGACCTCCGAGCGATACGCCGCTTCGCGCGTCAGGCGCGAGTATTGGTATGCCAACGCTGGCGCGGTGTAGGCGCGGTTTGCCTGCGTGAACTGGACCAACCGTTCCTCCGCAACTTCACGCGCCGCCCGTGCTTCATCTTCGCGTTCCTGAAGAAACTTCTCCTCGGCGCTCGCACGCGTCTGGCGAATGCGTGTGTTGAATTCGTCGAGCTCGACGAGCAGGTTCGCGGCAATCTGCTGCGACAGATCTGGATAGGGCGTCTGCACGGCGACGTTCACGATTCCCGTCTGTCGCGTGATGTTGACGAAGATCGTGCGTCGCAGGACCTTGATCGCGTCTTCCACGGCCTGATCGCCGGAGGACGCTTTCAGCCGCAGCACCGCAGCCAGCGGTCCACGGATCGTGCCTGCCTCGGTCTGCACCGCGTAGGGATGCTGCGCCAGCGCGGTGAGTACCTCGCGCGAGCGGAGAACCTCGGCGTAGAAATCGGGAGAGTGCGTCGGATCATCCTTCGCGACGTTGACGCCGAATTGTGCCGCGAGAGTCGAGAGTCCGGCGAGTGACCCTCCCGACGCCTGCGGCATGAACGTGGTGTTGGTCGTGTACGTACGCGGACGCTGGAGTATCACCGCGACGGCAATCCCCGCTGCAATCAGCGTGCACGCGGCGACGAGCAGCCGTTGGCGCTTCACGGCCGCGACGAATCCGCCGAAGGAACGGAGCGCTTCTCCGTTCCGCGATTCGCGGTGAATCGCAGCGTCCTGCTCGGGAGGTACGTACGACGGACGTTCTGGCGTCATGTGGTCCTTGTCATGGCGAGCAGGGCTGCCTGGGCGGCTGTGGGCGCATCGGCAACCATGGCATCGAAGAACGCAGCCCTGCGGCCGCGCAGTTCGGACGGTGCGTAGCGCTCCGTCTGTTGAACATTGTGCCGTGACAGCTCTTCCAGCCGCGACGGCGAATTGCAGAGCTGGACGAGAGCATTTGCCAACGCTTGCGCATTCGCCGGAGGAACCAGCGCATCGGCGGTAAGGAGCCGAGGCGCCTCGCCAACGGCGGTGCTCAACGCGGGAAGTCCGAACGACATGCCCTCCAGCAGCGTCCGCGAATTTCCTTCGGTCAACGACGCCATGACGAGGAGATCCGCCGCGTCGAAATATCGGAAGAGCTCCTCGCCCCACGACACGCGCCGGTGAAACGCCACACGCTCCGATATGCCGAGGTCGCGCGCTCGCTGTTCCAGGGCGCCGCGCTCCGGTCCGTCGCCGACGATGTCCAGGCGCCATCCATCGGGCAGCGCGTCATTCGCCATGCTGCACGCCTGCAGGATATCCCCTATCGCCTTGACCTTCTCGAGGTGGCCAACGAAGAGCAATCGTCGGGCAGCGCCGAGTCCCGTGCGCGGCGGCCGGGGGCAACCCGGGGGCAGCCGAACGCTGCTCACGGCGACCGACAGCGCGCCGGGCGGGGCGTAGCGAGGGCGGAGCTGCTCACCGACGAAGACCGCGCCCGCTGCGCCGCGACGGAAAATCCCGAAGAACGCCTGAATCATGTAGCTGAGCAGTGGCCCGATCCAACCGAGCCGAGAGCGCATGTACCACGGGTTC
>JAQBPK010000283.1 GCA_028287565.1 Vulcanimicrobiota bacterium | reverse complement strand
AAACCCTCGGCAAGCTCCAGCAGCAGAGTCTGGACGCCCTCAAGCAGGTTCAGGCGACGCAGATCGCCGCTCTCAGCACCATCGGTGAGCTCGTCTCCACGGTCCCGGCCTTCCGCCCGGCGACCGGTTTCGAGAACCTCCCGTCCTTCGCGGAGCTCACCGAGCTGAACTCGGCGTTCGCGCGCAACGTCCTCGAGCAGCAGAACGCGTTCGTGTCGCAGCTCGCGGGCATCTTCACCGTGACGCACAAGAACGCCACGGACGCCGCGGAGCGCGTCATCACGAACGCCGCGACCACCGCGGAGCGCGTCGTCGCCTCGGCGACCCCCAGCGCCAACTAACTTCCAGCCTCGCGCTGACGAAAGGGCCGCCTCGACCGAGGCGGCCTTTTTCGTTTACGTTCCCTTCTCGCCGCCGAGATAGAAGACGTACTTCACGATCACCGCCGGTTTGGTGGTGGCCGCGCTCGCGTCGCCGTAGACCACGTACAGCTCGTCGCGCTTGCGGTGATAGGCGTACGCCACGGACACGTTCGAAGCGGAGTAGAAGCCGGCCGGCCCCGTCGGACCGTACGGCACGCCGTACGTGAAGTAGTTCGCGACCGCCGGCGGCGTGCCGATGATGCGCCGGACGCCGAAGGCCAACGAGCTGTCGCGCGAGATGTTGCGCGTAAGCGCGACGCGCTCGAGCCACTGGATGTTGCGGTACCCGGCGTCCGCGTACCACACGGTGTCGAACGCCTGCAGCGAGAGCTGCGTGATCGGGCCGAGCTTGAGCACGGTGTTGCGGTCGAACGTCGCGATCCGCCCGTCGCCGTAGTGGCCTTGGTTGAACACGAAGTTGGTCGGCGTCGCCGTGCCGTTGCGATAGCTCACCGCCACCCCGGCGAGCGACACCGGCGTGAGGCGGCCGTCCGAGAGCCGCAGATACGTCGAGCCCGTATCGGCGTTGATGCGGAAGAGGTTCTTGCTGACCAGCGTGACGGCGAGGTCGCTCGTGACGCGGTCGAGACGACCATCCGCGCCGTGGTAGCGCTCGATGTAACCTTCCACGGTCGCGTTCTTGATGAACGAGCCGGGCTTCATGCGGAACGTGCGGTAGCCGTCGAACGACCAGCCCGCGACGTCGGGCGTTTGGATGAAGCCGGCGACGGGGTTGTAGTAACCGCCGATCTTGCGCACGCCGCCGCCGAAGTAGTAGTCGTTGCCGTAGTACGCCGCGCCGGCGTCGAGGCGCTGCGCTTGCGCGTTGTCCTTCACGTTCGAGCCGCGGTCCCAGCCGTAGTTCAGGTAGAACACCTTGTGCTTGCGGTCGTTGGTGAAGAAGCCGATCGTCGTGAGGCGGTCGGCGAAATCGGGCGCGTACGTCTGCACTTCCTGAAAGCCGAAGCCGATCGTGCGCTTCGTGTTGCGCCACTGCGCGGTGTAGGCGTTGTCGGTGCGGCGGTCACCGATCGCGTTGAACGCGTTGAACGTGACCGGGCCTTGCGAGCCTTCGAGCGCGTACCCGCGTTTAGGCGTCGGGATGCCGGGCGTGTAGAGCTCGTTGACGTTCGGGCACACTTCGCAGTCGAACGGGTTGGTGAGCTGCATCTGCGCGAAGAACGGCCGCACCTCGTTGATGAACCGCCGGTACACCGTGGGCGAGATCGACTGCTGGTCCTGCTCGACGTTGGAAAAATCGGGATGGAACGTGCCGACGAACGACGCCGTGCGCGTGAGCGGGATCGACACGTCGGCGCCCGAGCGCGTCGTGTTGCCGTCGTCGTGGTTTGCGGCGGCTTCCGCCACGGCGAACAGGCCGATACGCGGTTTCGGACGCGCGCTCATCGCGCCCGCCGACAGCCCGCTGAGCGTGCCGGCGTAGACGACGTCATTGTGGTCCGACTGGCCCGGCTCGAACGCCCACACGAGCAGATCGTCCGTCTTGGTGACGAACCGCACGAATTGAATGGGCCACGTCGCGCGCCCGTCGCCGCGCATGATGTCGAACGGGATGCGCATCGTCACCGTGAAGCCGCCGGGGCGCAGCTTGCCGACGCTCTGCCACTTGGGCGCGTGCGTCGAGTTCTCGCTGGAGTGCTGGTAATGCGTCCCGAGCGGCGTCGCGGTGAAGAGGTAGCGGAACCCGAGCGGTCCGCCGGGCCACATGTCGACCTGCACTTCGTCGTCCGTGTCGAAGCCGACGTCGTCGGTGTGCTGGTTGGCGACGATCTCGCCGGTCTGCTGCGCGTCGAACGCGACGTAGAGCGCCTTGTCGTCGCTCACCACGAAGACATCGGTCTTTTGCTGCGGCGCGCCTTTGTGGCGCAGGTCGTACTCGAGCTGCACGTGCTTCGCCGATTTCCACGCTTCGTCGTTGAGCGTCCCGTCGACCGCCGGTCCTTTCGCGACGTGCGGGATGGCGAGCTGCGGACGCGCCGAGACGGCATAGGCCGGCGCCGCCATGAACAGCGCGATCAGCACACCGAGGACCGGAACCGTGAAACGCCGCATCGGGATACCTCTCTCAGCTACTAATGAAATAAGTCTTAAGGGCAGAGCAAAGGGCGCCTCGAGCGGCGCCCTGATGGGTCAGATGCCGGAGTCGCGCAAGCGAATGAGATCGCGAACGGGCAGGTTGTTGTAGCCGTGCGCCTTGAGGCGCTCGACGAACGCCACGCTCACGCCGTGGTCGCGCAGCGCGATGAGATCCTCGGCCGAGAGGTTCTTATAGCCGGCCGCGGCGAGGTCGCCGATGTAGCGCGGCGTCACGCCGTGGTCGCGCAGCGTCACGAGCTGGTCGGCGGTGACCTGCGTGTAGCCGGCGGCGCGCATGTCGGTGATGAACTTCTCGCGCACGCCGTGATCGGTAAGCCGCACGAGATCGTCGGCCGAGAGATTGCGGTAGCCCGCGTTCTGCACGGCACGGATGAAGTCGGCGGAGACGCCGTGATCGCGCAAACGCACGAGCTGGTCCATCGACGCGGTCTTGTAGCCGAGCGCCGCCAGGTCCGCGACGTAGCGCTGGTTCACACCGTGCTGCACGACGCGCACCAGATCGCCGACGGTCGCGCGCTGTGACGTCGCGCGAATTTGATCCGCGAACGCGAGCGTCGTGCCGGCGATCGCGAGCTCGAGCGATTCCTTGTAGCTCGGACGGCCCCAGCCGCGCGCCGCGAGCGCGTCGTCGAAGCGCGAGCTCGGCGCGTAGGTGAACTGGCCGGCGCCGGAGCCTTCGCCGGCGCTGCCGGTGCAGGAGAAGGTGCCGGGCTCGCGCTGGATCTGGAACGCGACCGGCCCGATAGGGCCACGCAGGCGCTCGGCGGGGAGCCCGGCATCGGCGATCGGGACGCCGGACGACCACGATGAGTTGGAGTTGCCGCTCTCGCTGTTCTCCGAGTACTC
>JAQBPK010000264.1 GCA_028287565.1 Vulcanimicrobiota bacterium | reverse complement strand
CCGGTCGCCGGGCGGAAGGCCGGGACCGTGGAGACGAGCTCACCGATGGTGCTGAGAGCGGCGATCTGCGTCGCCTGAACCTGCTTGAGGGCGTCCAGACTCTGCTGCTGGAGCTTGCCGAGGGTTTCGAGATACGTTGCCATGTGCTAACTATACCAAGCACGTGCTAGATTTGTCAACTACGTTCGACGAAGCCCCGGTAGATGCGAACGAGCGTCTCCTTCTGGTCGGTGGACAGGCGAGCGTCCATCCGGATCGATTCCTCGACCCCGGGACCCGTACGCGGCGATTGGTCGCCGGCTGCCTGGTCGAGAAGTCCCGCTTGCGTGTACATCGTCTCGGCGGAGATCTTCAGCGCCGACGCGAGGTTCTTGAGCACGTCGGCCGACGGCTTGTGCAGCCCGCGCTCGATCTGGCTCAGATAGGGATTCGAGATTTTTGCGATGTCGGCCAGCTGCCGCAGCGAAAGATTCGCCATCTCGCGCTGCGCGCGGATGAACTCGCCGACGCTGTTCCAGACCGCGTCGCGGTCGTCGTTTTTGGACACTACATGTCCAAGCCGCCGTTGATCGTGTAGACAGCTCCCGTGATGTAGCTGGACTCGTCTTCGAGCAGGAACGACACGACGCGCGCGACTTCCTCGGGCTTGCCGAGCCGGCGCAGCGGAATCTTCTCCACCACCGCGTCGAGCGCGGCTTGCGGCATCTGGCTCACCATCTCCGTGGCGATGAAGCCCGGTGCGACGACGTTCACCGTGATCCCGCGGCGCGACATCTCGAGCGCGAGGCTCTTGGTGAGCCCGACCAGACCTGCTTTCGACGCGGCGTAGTTCGCTTGGCCGACGTTGCCGGTCTCGCCGATAACCGAGCTGATGTTGACGATGCGTCCCGAGCCGCGCTCGATCATGTGCTCGAGCACCGCTTTCGTCATGCCGAACGCGCCGAACAGGTTGACGTTGAGCACGTTGTGCCAATCGTCGAACGTCATCTTGCGCACGGTCTTGTCGACCGTGATGCCGGCGTTGTTGACCAAGTAGTCGATACGGCCGAACCGCTCGAGCACCTCGGAGACGACGCGCTGGCAGTCCTGCGGATCGTCGACGCGGCCTTGGTGCACCGACAGCTTGGCGCCTTCGCCTTCGAGCTTGCGCTGCAGCGTCTCGGCGCCTTCTTTGCCGCGGCTGTAACCCGCCGCCACGTGCGCGCCGCCCTTGGCCAGCTTCTCCGTGATCGCCGCGCCGATTCCGCGCGTCCCGCCCGTGACCAGTGCGACCCGACCGTCAAACATGCGTCAACCTCCGCAGACGGATATCGCCGGAGGTGCTTTCCTTCCCCTGCGAACGCAAGCCGGGCGAGGGCTTTTCCGCCGCCCGCTGAAGACGCGCGTCAATAGGCCGATGGTACAAGGCAGGAGCTACTTCCTCGACTTTTGGGAAGAAGCCGCGCTGGAGGCAATGTCATCTACTACGAACAGTACGACGCGGCGTATCTCGCGATGACTCCCGCGCGCTGGTCCGCCGCGGCCACGCAAGCGCTCTTCGGCAACCCCTTCAACCCGTTCTCGTACACGCCCGCCGGCCGCATGCTCAGCGCGACGGCCGACGTGTTCGCCGGCGTAACGCGCAAGCGCGGCAAGCCGGCCTGGAACCTGCCCGCGACGATCGACGCGATCGACGACCGGCCGTTCGGGCGGCTGATCCGCTTCACCCCGATCGGCGCGTCGGGCGAACGTCCGCGCGTGCTGCTCGTCGCGCCGATGTCCGGGCACTACGCGACGCTCTTGCGCAACACCGCTGAAGTGCTGATGCAGGACCACGACGTGTACGTCACCGACTGGGCCGACGCGCGCGACGTTCCGCTCACTGCCGGCCGGTTCGATCTCGACGACTACGTCGCGTACGTGATGGACTGGATCCGCGTGCTCGGCCCGGACGTGCACGTGGTCGCGGTCTGCCAGCCGGCGCCCGCGGTGCTCGCCGCCGTCGCGCTGCTCGCGGCGCAGAACGATCCCGCGCAGCCGCGCTCGATGACGCTCATGGGCGGGCCGGTGGACGTGCGCGTCGCGCCGACCGCACCGACCGAGCTTGCCGCGGCGCGCTCGCTGGCGTGGTTCGAGAGCGAGCTGACGATGCGCGTTCCGCAGTGGTATCGCGGCGCGGGTCGCACGGTGTACCCGGGCTTTCTGCAGATCGGCGCGTTCATGTCGATGCATCCGCAGCGGCACGCCGAAGCGCACTGGAAGATCTACGAAGACCTCGTGCGCGGCGACGGCGAGTCGGCGCAGAAACGGCGCGCGTTCTACGACGAGTACCTCAGCGTGATGGACATCCCGGCGGAGTTCTACCTGCAGACCGTCGACGAGGTGTTCCAGCGCGCCACGCTCGCGAGCGGGACGATGACGTGGCGCGGCCGGCGCGTCGAGCCCGCCGCGATCGCGAAGACGGCACTGCTGACGGTGGAGGGCGAGCTCGACGACATCTCCGCGCCGGGACAGACGTACGCCGCGCACGCGCTGTGCAGCGGGCTCCCGCAGGGCATGCGGCACGACTACGTGCAGCACGGCGTCGGGCACTACGGGATATTCAGCGGCACGAAGTGGCGCACCGAGGTCGCGCCGCGGATCGCGATGTTCATCGCAGAGCACGCGCAGGGACGGTAGGAGGCTCGGCGGCCGCGCGCAGGATGCCACAGCGGTGGCATTCCGAGGGCGCATGCTCGGCGGGTGAGGGCCCTCCACACATTCACCGACGCCGATTTTCTCCACAAACGTGCGAACCCACAGCGAAGCCACACGCTCTGCCCAAGGCGCTTCGCATGGCGCGCAGCGTAGGTTCCGGTCGATGGCCGCCTCGTACAGCCTGATCCTGAGCAAAGGCACGCATCTGATCGACGAGGACACGCGCGCGCGCATCGTCGACGCGATCGCGAACGGCGAGCCCGTCGTCGAGATCCCGGTCGACCGCTATCACGACGGCACGCGGACCCTGGCGACGGTCGTGGTCGCCCACGTGGTCGCCTTGTTCCCGCACGACTCCGTAGACGATGTGGAAGTCCCGACGAACGTCACGCCGCTTTTGCGGCGCGCGTAGCGAAGGCTCGGACCGGGGCGACGTTCGCTTACGCGGAGCGCTCGTCGGTTGCGAGGCGCACGCGCGCGGCATGCGACGCGATCGACTCCATCATCCGCCACGCCGCCGCGTCCGCGCGAGCGACGCGCTCGTCGCCGCCGTGCAGCGCGCGCACGTAGTCGCGCAGATAATCCTCACGGCTCCTGCGCTCGAGGCGGCGCGCGTCGTTGCACGAGCGGCAAACCGCTAACAGCAACCGGTTCACGGCGAACGCGAGCTCGCGCGGTGCGAGCACGCCGACGAGCTGCGCGAGGCGCTCGACCGGCACGAGATGATCGGTCTCGAGCGCGGAGTCGCTCAGCTCGCGCACGAGAATCTCGCGCAGCCGCGGCGTGATGCTCGAGCGCCAGTTGGCGAACGTGATTCGCTCGCGCTGACCGGCGATCACGACCGCTTCGCGCAGCTGGGCGTAGACCGAAGGCCGCCAGCGCTGCAGCCAGATCCAGAGCTCGCGATCGCCCTGTAAGTCGAGATCGGGCCGGAACGGATGCTCCGCCGGGGGCGTGCGGCACAGCGCGCAGCGGTCCGCGTCTTCGAGCACTTCGGCCCGGCGGCGGCCGGTGGGCTCGAGGAGCCGCTCGCCGCCGTCGCGTGACGGATCGGCAGCCACGGCGGCCTCGCTGAAGAGTCCCGCATAGCGCGCTCCGCGGCGGAAGTCGCTCTTCTTGCGGTACGCCCGGAAATGCCCGTTCTCGCATGTCACGACGACCGGGCCGTACAGTGCGTCGACGCGCGCGACAGCCGCCGCCGAGCGGCACTGCGTTCGGCGGCACGCGGGCCAGACGTCGGGCAAATCGACGATCTCCGGCGTGAACACGGGACCACCGCGCTACCACGCGCGCCGCCTGTTTTCCGCCGAAACATACGTTCGCTCCGCCCTAGCTGCGGTCGCGAACTGTGATAGCTCAGTTGAGCCATACATTTCGACCGCGCGGATGATGGAGCCGGTGACCCGCGGCCCCTGGACACGCCCGAAAACCCATACCCTGTCGTACGCCGTCGCCCTTGACGCCGGATTGCTCAAATGAGCTATCCTCGAAGCCGCGGTTTTATCCGCGGCATCACCACGCTCACGAAAAGGGAACGACGTTGTATCTTCCTTTGGTCATCCTTGCGCTCGCGGCGCTGCTCGGCAGCGCCTCGCCCGCGGCATCCGACACCAGCCCGCCGAGCACCGGCACCGACACGATCAGCGGCGGCGGGCCGTGGGGCATCGCCCCATAGCCGGCGCCGTTACCGTAGCGGGTTCAGAAGCCCCAGGCGCGCGCACTCGGCGACGAGTGCGGCGCGCGTACGAACGCCCATGGTTGCATACACCTTGAGCGTTTGATTGCGTATCGTGTGAAAGCTCCGTCCGAAATCCGCCGCGATCTGCTTGGACGTCTTGCCCTCGCAGATCGCGAGCATGACGCGGCGTTCGGCGGGGCTTAGCGCATCGTATCCGCTGGCGACACGCGCGGTGCGCCGGTCGACCTCGCGGCGCAGCCAGCTCTTCGGCGCGCTGGCCGTCGCCCGGCGCGCCGCATCGCGCACGTCGTCGTCACCCGGCGCGATGTCATCGATCAGCAGCGCCGTCGTCGCCTCGCGATAGCGATAGCCGATCTTCGCCCAGATGTCCAATGCTTCTCGTAGCACGCGCGCCGCCTCGCGCGGGCGTTTGTGGAACGCCTCGAGCGCGCCGCGCGCGGTCAGCTCGATCGCCTGCACGCGGCGATCGTTCTCGAACGCCAGCGCGGCTCGCCGCCGCTGCGTTCCCGATAGATAGCGCGTGAGCGTCGGTCCGGCCGACGTCGGTTCGAGATGGTACGCTTCCAGCGCGTATTCGAGCAGCGTCATGCGCTCGTCGGCGTTCGCCTCCGCCCACCGCTGTCCGCGCAGTGCCTCACCGGCTAGCTGCAGGTACGAGCGCGCCGCGCCGGATTCGCCGCGGATACGAAAATACGACGCGCGGTTTACTTCTGCGGCAGCAACGAGCGAAGGCGATGGAGCGAGCGCGCGCGCGCGCTCGAACTCGATCAGCGCACCCGTCTCGTCACCGTCGAGCATGCGCAGCCAGCCGATGGTCTGCACCGTGTGAAACAGCGGTTCCGAAGCCTCGGCGCCGACACGCGTTTCGCCGACCGATAGCTGCTGCAGCGCCCGCAGATCGAGCGTCTCGAGCGCGACGACGGAGAGCGCGTGCATCGCGCGCGAGCGCGCCCATTCGTCGCGTTCGCCGGCGGCGTCGAGCGTCGCGAGCGCGTCGGCGAAATGGCGCCCGGCGAACGGATAGCGCTCCCGGGCGATCTCGATCCACCCGAGCATCTGCTGCAACGCCGCGGCGTCGATGCCGTGCGCACCGGCAACGTGTCGCAGGACGACGGATTCGGCCCCCTCGAGATCGCGCGCGCGCCACAGACCGACCGCGAGATGATATGAGATCTCGTCGCGCATCTCCGGCCGCGCATCGCCGAGCGCGCCGCGCAGCGCCCGGACGGCTTCCGCAACATCGCCGTACCGCGCCTGGAACGCCCCGCGCATCCACGGCCGCGCGTCGCCGCCGGCGCCGGGCCGTATCGCGCTCAGCGCGCGCTCGAGCACGTCCGCGTCACCCGTCCGGATCGCGGCACGGCCCGCCAGCTCCGCGAGCCCCGCCGACGGATCGCCCGATGCGACGCCCGCAAGCGCGAGCCGCGCCGCGAGCCGCAAGTCGCCGGCGCGATAATGGTCGAGCGCGACTTCGGCAACGTCGGACAGCGCGTTCGCGGTTTGCCGCCTCGGGCCACCCCGAAGCTCGCCCATGCACACCTCAGATTCCCCGATCGCATACGGTGCGGTCGGGTGCCCTGGCCTTACGGTGTGCTGAGACGGAGTCCTCCGGGCGTCCCGGCACGTCTGAACCGGATCGCGAAACCTTTACCGGCCCGTGCTGTTGTCAGCGGCGTGGACCTTCAGTTCGCGGCTACCGCCTTTGCGACCGCGATCACCATCATCGACCCGGTCGGGATGATCCCGCTGACGCTGGTCGCCACGGCGTCGACCCCGCAGCGCCGCCAGCGCATCGTGAACGAGGCGGTCATCGTCGCCGCGGGCGTGATCCTGGTCATGGGGCTGATCGGCCGCGTGCTGCTGGCTTACCTTGGCATCACGCTTCCCGCGTTCACCATCGCCGGCGGGATCTTGCTGTTCCTCATCGCGATCGACATGCTGTTCGCGCGCCCGACCGGCGCGAAGCAGACCAAAGAAGAGACGCGCGAGGCGCGCGAGGCCGACAACCCCGCGGTGTTTCCGCTCGCGATTCCGATGATCGCCGGTCCCGGCACGATCGCGACGGTGCTGCTGCTCGCCGGCCTCACGCACGGCGACGAGCTTCGCATCGTGACTGTGTTCCTCGCCTACGCGACGGCGCTCGCGGTGACGTGGCTGTGCATGAGCGCGGCAACGTACTTGCAGCGCATCATCGGCAAGACCGGCATCCACGTCGTCACGCGGCTGCTCGGAATCATCCTCGCCGCGCTCGCCGTGCAGTTCGTCATCAACGGTCTCGCCGGGACGCCGTTCTTCACCCACGCATAGCTGCGGCCGTTTACGTACCGCCGTGCCCGAGATGCCAGCCGTGCTTCGGACACGGATACGGCGCGAGACCGACGCTCGTGCGCGGGATCGCGCGTTCCGCGAGCTTCTTCGTCGCGAATGCGGACTTCGGCGCGCCGCTCTTGTTGTAGCAGGAACGCGATCCGCCCCGCTTTCGCGGCGGTTTATCGCTCACGCGATCGCGCGGATCCACCTGGTCTGGCCGCGCGACGCATTACTTCACGGCGCACGTCCCGAGCGCGGCATTCGACGGCTTTGCGCCCGGTACCGGTCCGAGCTTCACCTTTGCGAGCGACGGGCTCGGTGTTTGCGGGAACGGCTTCCCTCCCGGCGGATAACAATTCGACGCGAGCAAGAACCCCATCACGTCCGCGTACTGCTTGGGCGAGAGCGAGCCGGGATTCGAGAACGGCATGTTCTCGAAGACGGTCGTGCGCAAGTCGTTCAGCGTCCACTTGTTGCGCTTCGCATTCGTCAGGAACTCCGTGCCCGCGACGGCCGGCCCGGCGCTGCCCTGCAAGTCCGCGCCGTGGCACTGGAGGCAATAGCGGCGGTACACCGTAACGCCTGCGTGCGCTTGTGGGGCGGTGTATGAAACCGCCGGCGCGGCGACGCCGCGCGTGCGCTGCATGTGCGAGCGCCCGCGGCACAAAGCCGCCGCCTCGCGCGCCGCGTGCGTGTAGAGCACGACGTCGTCGCCCTGCACCACCACGCGGCTGATGCCGAGCTCGTCCGGGATCGCCGCCGACGCGGTGCTGCGCGGCAAAGCGACGTACGCGAGCCGCTCCGCGACCACGCCGTACGCCGGAGCGCGTGACGGCGGCGCGCACCCCGATGCGCTCACGGCACCGCGCGGAACGCCGAGCGAGGTGTTCGCGAGCGCGCCGCTTAGACCGCCGAGCACGCCGCTCTCGGACGAGCGGCCGACCACCAGCGCAAGGCTCGCCAATGCGCGCGTGAGATCGGCTTGATAGTCTTCCATCTGCTTCTCGTGCAGCGCGCTTTGCAAGCTCTCCGCCGCGGCGAGGACGTTCGCTTTCGCGCCCTGTACGGCGGGCGTCCACCGCGCGGAGCTAGTTTTGTCGAGCATGCGGTCGAGATGTCCGAGCGTTCCGACGCCGTCTCCGGGGTCGCCGAACGATGCGGCATAGCCGTCGTCGCGGCGGCCCACCAGCGCGTTCATCGCCCGGTGCGCGGCGCGCAGATAGGCGCCGTGCCCAACGGCGTAGCCGTCTTCGATGCGCACGATCTCGGCGACGGCGGCGCGCACGTCCGCCAGCGCCGCGAGCGCGCCGGCATGATCGTCGGACGCCGGCCGCGCCGGCGATGCGCCGCTCAGCGCGATGACGGCGGCGAAGCACAGCGCGAGCGTGCGCATCGAGAACCTCCGGGCTATGGGAGCGCGAACGCGGTGATCACCGCGGACGTCGGATGGGAATAACGCCCTTCGAGCGTCGGCGCGCCCTTGCTGAAGCGCGGGTCGGCGAAGTTGACGCCCGCGGGCCCGGCCGCGACGACCACGTATCGCTTGCCGCCCGCGACGTACGAATGCGGCGGCGCCTGGATCGTCATCCCGGTCTTGTAGTGCCAGAGCACGTTGCCGCTCTTGGCGTCGTACGCCGTGAAGTCGCCGTCGACGCCGCCCGTGAACACGATGCCCGGCGACATCGAGAGCGCGCCGCCGATCTGCGGAAACGCGAGGTGCTTGCGCCACATGAACTTGCCCGTGCCGATGTCGATCGCGTTCACGTAGCCGGTGCTGGGACCGTAGAGCGGCGGGAACGCACCGCCGAGATAGAACTGGCCCGTGACGTACGTCGCGGTTCCCTGCGACTTCCAAATGCCGCACTGGTCGACGCTCGGCACGTAGAACGCGTTCGTCTCGGGCATGTAGCTGCCGCCGTTGAACTCGACGCCGCCGTTCGTGTTCGGGCACGCGATCGTGCCCTTGCGGCTGGGCTGCGTGTTCTGACCTTTCTGCGTGCTGACTGCGAGATGGTACACCACCGCGCCCGTTCCGGCGTCGAGGACCCAGAAGTTACCGCCTTTGTCGCCCGACGCGACGAGATTGCGCGGCGAGCCGTTCACCGTTCCCGTGAAAAGCACCGGCGGCATCGCGGGATCCCAGTCGTGCGTGTCGTGCGGGATGAATTGCCGGTACCACTTTACTTTGGGCTTCGCGCCGCTGATGTCGAGCGCGACCATCGAGTTGGTGTAGAGGTTCGCGCCCTTGCGCACGGTGCCCAAAAAGTCGGGCTGCGGGTTGCCGGCGTCCACGTATAGCGTGTCGGTGGCGGGGTCGATCGCGACGCCGCTCCAGATCGCGCCGCCGCCGCGCTTCCACGAGTCGCCGCTCCAGCTGTCGTGGCCGGGCTCGCCCGGGCCCGGGATCGTGTTCCAGTCCCACAGCCGTTTGCCGGTGCTCGCGTCGAACGCGCTGATGTAGCCGATGCCGCCCCAGTCGCCGTTCGACGCGCCGAGCAGCAGCATGTTCTTGTACGGCACGGGCTGCATCGTGTAGAACGTGTTCGTGGTATCGCGCGCGGCGACGACGTTCCACACCGGCTTGCCGGTGGTCGCGTCGAGCGCGATCAGGTGGCCGTCGAGCGTCGCTTCGTAGACCTTGCCGTTCGCGAGCGCGACCCCGCGGTTGGCGGAGAACGCGATGACGTGCGGCTTGTACGGGAAATGCCACTTCATCGCGCCGGTCGCGGCGTCGAGCGCGTAGACGTCGTTATGCGAGGACGTGACGTACATCGTGCCGTTCCACACGATCGGCGCGGTCTCGAGCGGACCGCGCGCGTCGACGTTCGCCGACCACGCTTTCTTGAGCGTGCCGACGTTCTCGGGCGTGATCTCCGTCTCGCTGACGTAGCGGTTGCCGCTGTACCCGCGCGCAGGAAGAATCCAGTTCGCCGCGTCTTTGTCGGCGTTGCGGTACGCGTCGGCGCCGGGCCATTCGGCCTGTGCGTTCGCGCGAGGCGAACCGGCGGTGCAGATCGCGGCGACGAGGACGGCCAGCGAGAAAATTGCGCTGCCCCAAGGCCACATGATGCCTCCAATGCCGGCACGTCAGCCGGCTCGGAACGAGGCTTGTCCTCTACGAGCGCTCGCCCCTGTTCCTGGAGCGGTGGCAGGGGCGGCGCGGCTGCTGCGGCATACGATTCCGCCAGGAGGCGACCATGACTCGTACCGATGAGATTGCGCCGGGAATCTACCGGCTGTCGACGTTCGCGCCGCAAGGCGGCCTCGCGTTCAACCAGTTCCTGATCGACGCCGACGAGCCGTTGTTGTTTCATACCGGCATGCGGGCTCTGTACCCGTCGGTGAGCGAGGCGCTCGCGCGGATCATCCCGCTCTCGCGGCTGCGCTGGATCGGTTACGGTCACTTCGAAGCTGATGAATGCGGCGCGATGAACGAATGGCTAGCCGACGCACCGCATGCAACACCGGTGCAGGGCGAGATCGGCTGCATGATCTCGCTCGGAGATCAGGCGGCGCGCCCGCCGCGCGCGCTCAAGGACGGCGAGGTTCTCGACATCGGCGGCAAACGGGTACGCCTATTGGCTACTCCGCACGTACCGCACGGCTGGGACGCCGTGGTGCTGTACGAGGAGACGACGGGGACGCTGCTCGCGGGCGACCTCTTCACCGCGCTCGGCGACGGCCCGCCGCTCACCCATGACGACATCGTGGCGCCGGCGATCGACACCGAACGCCGCTTCGCGTCCACCGCGCTGACACCGAACACCGCGCCGACGATTCGGCGCCTCGCCGACCTGCAGCCGAAGACGCTAGGGCTCATGCACGCGCCCGCCTACGCCGGGGACGGCAGCGCAGCATTGCACGCACTCGCGGACTTCTACGCCGAATCGCTTTCGCAGTACGGGGCGGCTATGGCCTGACCCTCGGCCGATGTTTGCCCGGCACACTGCCGGGATACATGTGCGCCCAATGCCGCAGCAGCTCGACGCCAAGTGGATCAGAATTTCCGTCTACTACGTCATCGCGCTCGGCTTCTCGGCCCTGGCTCGCCTTTACTGGCATACCAGCGATCTGTCCGATTCGCAGCACGGGGCCTGGGCGATGTACTGGCACCTGGTCAGCGGGATCGGGCCGTTCATCGGGGCCGTCGTGATTTGGGCCGCGTTCCGCCCGGAAAACCGAATGAGCTTCGGCGGCACATATCCCGCGATGAGCTTGGCCATGCTCGCCGTGCCCGCGGTTGTGATGGGCGTTCTTGGGATCAACAACCCCTTCTCCCTCGACCCGCATCTCTTCGGAATACACATGGGCGTCTGGATCGCTCTCTATGCCATCCTCGAGGAGACCGGCTGGCGCGGCTATCTTCAAGGCGAGTTCCGGAACCAATCTCCCCTCATTCGCTATGTCATCGTGGGCCTGTTCTGGTATGCGTGGCATCTCTCGTATTTCGGCCATCACGCGGTAAGCGACGAAATCGTCGGCCTCGTCCTTCTGCTCTTGGCCAGCATCGGCATTGGGTTCGTCGCCGATAGGACGCGGTCGGTATTCGCCGCGGCGTCATTTCACGTCATCGGTAACATCATGGGTCTGACCGTCGACTTCAGGACGCTCATCCCGTCGTCGAACACGAGGGCGATCATCGTGTTGGTCTGCATAGCCATTTGGCTGGTGATGCTCCGCCTGTGGCGGATGCGCGATACGCGGCTCGGGCTGTCGCCGAGGCGCGACAGTCCTGCGTAGCGTCAAGATACGAGGCTGCATCATGCAGCCTCGTATCTTGGCTCCCGGAGTTGGACTCGAACGGTTAGAAGCCGAAGCCGGTCGTTTGCTCGATGAATGACAAGAGGTTCAATCCGCCTGCCGGCCCGTCGAGCGCGTAGAGCTGTACCACGTATGGTTGGAACGCGATCGGCGCCGGAGCGGCGACGGACGTGATCGGAACCGGAGTTCCGGCCGGTACGCCGATGCCGTCATAAAAGCCGGCCGGTACGCTCGCAAGACCGGACGACACCGTGCCGTTGATGCTGGTGGTCGATCCCGTCGATGCGCTCGGAGCCGCGCGGTTTTGCGAACCGGTGAGCGCGACCGGGGTCGTGCACGGCGTAACCGTCGTCGTACAGACTCCGAACCCGACGCCGCTCTTTCCGACGCTGAACGCCGGCGCGGCGTTATGCGTTATGGCGCTCAGACCGCCCGGCGTCGTCGGGTATGTCGGCTCGTTGAAGACGTAGATTCCGAGCGTTGAGCTCGCAACGGTTCCTCCGAGGACGATCGTCCACCGTACGTTCGTGCCGATGGTGAGGGTAGCCACCTTGATCGGCGCTGAGCCGAGATATGGGCCCGGTGCGGTCGCGCACTCCGCGCCTGGCGAACCCGGGACCGCGTTATAGACCGAGACCGTGTGCGTCACTCCGCCGGCGATGGAGTAGAGCGATGACCGTTGTCCGTATGCGACGGTCGGAGCCGGCGAAGTCCCGCCGAACGGAAGATTGTCGATGCAGACGTCGACCGTTCCCGAAGGGCCCGTTCCCGAGTCCGGCGACCCCTGAACGAAGCGAACCAGGGACGGGATCGGCGGCGTCGGCGTCGGTGTAGGAGTTGGAGTGGGCGTCGGCGTTGGTGTGGGCGTCGGAGTGGGCGTCGGCGACGGTGTGGGCGTCGGAGTCGGCGTCGGCGATGAGATCGCGAGCGTCGAAATGGTCGTGAAGAACGCGAACGAGTACGTTCTTGCAGCGACGAACGTGAACGGATAGTTCCCGGCCGTCCACGAGATCGTGTTGCCCACCACCGTTCCGGGGCCGGAGATCGTGTTCCAACCGGCACCCGCGTTGCCCGGGTCGAACATTGCCACGTACGACGCTCCGGTCGGCAGCGTGCCCGCGGGGAACGTCATCGAGAAGGCCGGAGTGGGCATCGTCACCGTGATGTCCGGCGTAAGCGAATAAAACCCGAACGCCGAAATGTTCGCCCCGCCGATCGTGCGCGGCACGCGATGAATCGCCGCAACGGTCGGAGTACCGGCGGGCTGCCCGAGCGAGAACACGAGACTCAGATGCGAGACAACGCTCGTCGGCGGCTCAGCCGTGGTGCCGCTGTCGCCCGGCCCGATCGGCCCGAGAACCAGCGAGCTCGACTGCGTCGTGCTGGTGGTCAGCACGCCGGTCGCGGTGGCTGGATTCGGTGTGGGAGTCGGCGTTGGAGTCGGGGCCGCAACCGGCGCAGGCGGTGGTGAAGACGACCCGCCGTTACACGCGCTGACCAGCGCAGCTAGGGCGACCGCGATCAGTAAACGACGCAGCATCTGGCAGACCTCCTGAAGCAACCGACCTTCGTCCGACCTTACATACTACCTTGCGGCCGTCTCCAAGACTGTACGGGACGGCCGGGCGCGAGCCCCGTCCGGCTGGCATCCGCCGCTGAACATCAGGCAGTCATCGGCTTGACCTGCGTAGCCGCTTGGCTGATGATGCTGCGCGTACGGCGAATGCGCGACGCGCGCGAGCTTTCGTAGATGCTTGACAGAGAACGAGGCTGCGTCGCGTGCTTCAGTCCTAAACCTTCGCAGCAAACTGCTTGTCTAAAAAGATGGGTTTGTAGAGATTTCTGATCTCGATATCCCAGTCGTAGCGCTTAAACGTGAAATCGCCGTTATCGCTGGTCTTTCCTGGCCACGTTTCGACGCCTACTTTTTGGATCAGCCGCGGCGTTGCCCAACCAACAATGAGAGCCGGAGGATTCGCTTCGATCGGCCCGCGCGGATCCACTTCGATAAAGACGTAGACATCATGCTCCAAACCGCGGCGTCCCATATTGACGTTGTACCGCAGCGCGGGCGGAAAAGGGCTGTTGAGACCGCGTCTTTTTGCTTTTACCTCGATTCGCACGCCGCCGACGACGAAGTCATCGTCGTCGACCTTGCGCGAGTAGTCGCTTCGAAACGGCGTATGGGCCGGTGTTAGCGACTTGTCCGCAAGCCATCTGGCGAAGAGCAGCTCACCATACTTGCCTTTCACGTGGGAGACAATGTCGTTGCCTTCCTCTGCTGCCGGCGTATTGTGCGCACCCGGTATCTGCGAGTGCTCGTGGACCATGTTGCCGTACCGCACTGCATCCACGCCCGCGCCGTCGGGAACCGCTAGAGGAAAATAGTCGCTTGTGCTACTCACGAGACGCTGTTGCACTTCCCTCGAAACTCCCCGGGCGTGAACGAAGGGACCCAGCAGTTCGCTGAGTCCCTTCGAAAAATCTGGCTCCCGGAGTTGGACTCGAACCAACGACCCGCTGATTAACAGTCAGCTGCTCTACCGGCTGAGCTATCCGGGACCGACTCGCCACGATTCGCGAGGGGCGGGGGGATTCCCGTCCGGGAGGGGGTTGATTTTTCGCCCGGCCCTACGGTAAGATCGCCGGGCCATGCTTTAGCAGATTCCCCCGCGCCCATGCCGGCGCGGCTCCGTGCAGACCTCTTCCTCTTCTTCGCACGCTTGGGAATCTCGTATGGCTACCGTCACCGCTCGCTCGGCGAGCGCGTTCCGTTCTTCTGCGTTCAGCCGCTTCTATGCGGGCCAGGCACTCAGCTATCTGGGCGACGGCCTGCGCACGCTCGCGATCCCGCTACTGGTCTTCCGCCTCACCGGCTCCGCGACGGCGATCGGTTGGACGTGGGGGCTCGAGCTGGGGCCCTACGCGCTCGTCAGTCTGATCGGCGGCTCGCTCGCCGACCGGGTCGACCGGCGACGCCTCATGATCGCCTCCGACGCGCTGCGCTTCGCCGTGATGGGCGCGTTCAGCATCCTCTTCGCGACCGGCCACCTGAGCATCGGAATGGTGTACGGCGGCGTGGTCGTGCTCGCGATCGGCGGGTCCATCTTCCTGGGCGCTCAGATGCCGAGCCTGCGGTACATCCTCGGCGCGGACGGCGTGAAATCGGGCATGTCATCGCTCGTCGCGACGGAGCAGACCGTCGGTCTGGTCGCACCGCCGCTCGGCGGCGCGCTGATGGGAATCGTCGGGCCGCTGCCCGCGCTCGTGATCAACACGATCACGTACCTGTTCTCGCAGGCCGCGATCGCGTCGGTTCCGACGTTCGGTCCGCAAACCCCCGGCGGTGTCCCGACGCCGCGCGAGATCGCGTCCGACGTCGTCACCGGCTGGCGCCATCTCATGGCCGACGCCGCGATCCGCACGACCGCATTCTACAGCCTCTTCTTCAACCTGGTCGGTTCCATCGGCTTCGTCGCGCTGATCCCGTATTTCAAACGCGCGTTCGGAGCGCACGACGCGGCGGTCGGGCTCGCATTCGGGTGCTTCGCGGGCGGTGCGGCGCTCGGCTCGTTCGTCGCCGGGCGCACGCACTGGCCGGTCGGCCGTGCGCTCGTCATCGCGAATCTCATCGACGGCGTCGGCTGGTTGCCGCTGCCGTGGGCGCACTCGATGCCGGTCGCGGTCGCGGGGATCGTCGTCTCGAGCGCGTGCGCGGGCTACTTCGTCACGACGATCATCTCGTGGCGCATGCGCATCGTACCGGAAGATGTCGTCGGGCGCGTGTTCGGCGTCGTGCGGCTGATCGTGCTCATCGGGATATTACCGGGCTCGGTCGCCGGCGGCTGGCTCGCCGACCACATCGGCGTGCGCGAGACGATGGCGATCTCCGCGTTCGGTTACTTGATCACCGGAGCGCTGATGGCAACCTCGCGCGCGGTACGAAACGAACGTCGCTGACAGTGCTCAGTGCGGCGCGATCAGCGGCGGCGCCACGTCTATCTCATCGAAGCTGATCGCGCTCGCGTGCGTCGTCGTAGCGCCCGCGGGCGTGTCGGCGGGCCGCAGTAGGCGCACCGTGCGCATGCCGGCCGTTCGCGCCGCGTCAAGTTCCGGGTCGACGTCGCTCAGGAACAGCACGTCCGCGGGCGCGAGATCGATCGCGTTCGCGATCGCCGCGTACGAAGGGGGCTCGCGCTTGGGGCCGGTCGTCGTGTCGAAATAGCCGTCGAACAGCGGCGAAAGATCGCCTTGGTCGCTGTTCGCGAACAGCACGCGCTGCGCTTCGACGGACCCCGACGAATACACATACAGCCGCACACCGGCATCGTACCAGCGCCGTAGCCCCGCCACGGCATCGGGATAGACATGCCCGCGCAAGCCTGTCTGCGCGTAGCCTTCCGCCCAGATCAGCCCTTGCAGCGTCTTGAGCGGCGTCGCTTTGCGGTCTTCCGCGATCCACGCGTGCAGGTGTGCGAGCACCGTCGCGTCGTCTACATCCGGTTCCAGCCCGGCGAGCCGAGCTGCGTCGAGCAGCACCTGCACGACCTCCGGCTCTTCGCGATGCGCCGCGACATATGCATCGAGATGCGCATCCGCGTACGGAGACAGCACCTCGTGCACGAACGCGATCGTGCTGGTGGTCCCCTCGATGTCGACCAGAACCGCGCGCGCGGCGATGCGCGCCGTCGCGCTCACGCCGCTGCGCCGCGCCGCGTCACTCGTACTTCGGGAACCGCGAGGCGATGTCGTCGCCGGTGAAGTTCGCCACCCAACCCTCCGGGTTCACGAACATCCGGATCGCCGCGAACTCCGGCGACGGGCCCATGTCGAACCAGTGCGTCGTGTTGGCCGGGACGCCGATCAAGTCGCCGCGCGTGCAGATCGCCTGGTACACCTTGCCGCCGGTGCGCAGGTAGAACGACGCGCTGCCTTCGACGAAGAACCGTACCTCATCTTCCGAGTGGGTGTGCTCGTTCAAGAACTTCTCCCGCAGCGCCGGAACGTTCGGCGTTTCCTTCGTCACGCGAATCACGTCGGCCGTCGTGTAGCCGTACGCGCTCTTGAGCCGGTCGATGTCGCCGGCGTACGCGGCCAGGATCGCATCCTGATCAGACTCCGGCCCCAGCGGCGCGCTCGCGTTCCACTGCTCGAAGACGATGTTCTGAGCGCCGAGGATGCGCGCGATCTCCGCACGGTCCGTCGTGTCGACCAGCGGCTGCGCGCCGTCCTTCTCGTCGTACACGCGAAGCGTCGAGGTGAGCGTCGTGTTCATCGCAATCTCCGTTCTTCGAGGTGGCAGGCGAGGAGGAACTCCAGGCCTTCGACGTGGCGGCGCGCGTCGGCTGCCGTCGCGCCCCA
>JAQBPK010000250.1 GCA_028287565.1 Vulcanimicrobiota bacterium | reverse complement strand
ACGAGGAAGTCGCGGTACGCGGCGCCTTCGCGCACGTGCTCCTTGACCTTCTCCATCACGTAGCGCACTTCGGCGCGCTCGGACTCGGCCTGGAAGGCGGTGATCTTCTCGCCTTCGCTGCGTTTGGTGAACAGGTTCTTGGGATGGCGGGTGGCGTTGTGCGCCACCAGCTCGTTCGCCGCGGACAGAATGGTCTGCGTCGAGCGGTAGTTCTCCTCGAGCTTGAAGACCTTGGCGCCCGGGAAGTCCTCTTCGAAGCGCAGGATCATGCGGTAGTCGCTGCCGCGCCACGAGTAGATCGACTGGTCGTCGTCGCCGACGACCGTGATGTTGCCGTGCTCTTTCGCGAGCGTCGCGACGAGGCGGTACTGCGCGTAGTTGACGTCCTGGTACTCGTCGACCAGCACGTACTTGAACTTGGTCTGATAGCGCGTGCGCGCTTCTTCGTCTTCGTCGAGCAGCTTGATCGCGTTCGCGATCAGATCGTCGAAGTCGAGGCCGTTCGATTCGGCCAGGCGGCGGTCGTACTCGCGGTAGACGTTCGCGTAGCGCTCGCCGGCGAACGAGGGGTTCTTCTCCTCGTACTGCTCGGGGCTCCAGAGGTTGTTCTTGGCCTTCGAGATCTCGGCGAGCGCCGCGCCCGGGGCGATCTGCCGCTCGTCGTAGTCGAGGTCGGCCACCACCTCGCGGACGATGGCCCGCTGGTCGGCATCGTCCATGATCGCGAAGTTCGGGGCGATCCCGATCTTGCGGCCGTCGCGGCGCAGCATCCGCACGCACATGCTGTGGAACGTCCCGACCCACAGATCGCGAGCCGGCGCGCCGACCATCCGCTCGAGCCGGGCCTTCATCTCACCGGCCGCCTTGTTGGTGAAGGTCACCGCCAGGATCCGGTCGGGGAAGACTTGCTTCTCTTGGAGGAGGTACGCGATACGGTGCGTGAGTACACGGGTCTTGCCCGACCCCGCGCCCGCAAAGATCAGCACGGGGCCGTCAGTATGCTCGACGGCCTCGCGCTGGACGTCATTAAGTTGTTCGGTCTGCGCCAGCATCACGACAATGTTCGCCGTCAACGGTTCTTTTGCCTATGGCGAGCGCGATGGTAGCGGGAACGGCTCGCGTTAGCCAGCTTTGGCGGGCGGTTCCGCAGGGTTGAACGCGCTTGCTCCGACGAACGTCGGGGCATGCTCTCGCGCTCGCAGCAAGCCACCTTGGACGCGCTCGCCGGCACGTTCGCTCCGGCCGACGCTGACCTGACCGCGATGCGCGCGCTGGTGACGGCGGCGCTCGAACGGCTCGCGCCGCACCGCCGCGCGAAGCTCGCCTTGGTGCTGAAGCTGCTGGCGAGTCCGCTTTCGGGGCTCGTGCTGGCGGGACGGCCGGCGGCGTTCGCCCGGCTCAACCAGGCCCGGCGGGAGCGCGCGCTGCTGCGGCTGGCGCGGATCGGACCGCTGCGGCCGGCGTTCGACGCGTTCGCCCGGCTGTCGCTGTTCGCGGCGTACACGGCGGCATACGAGAACGGCAAGAGCGCGGTGTGGGACCGGCTGGGCTATCCGGGACCGCGAGTGGATGTCCCGGCGGCGGTCGGGTTCCCCGTCGCGGTGCCGCCGTACGCGGAAGCGGCGCGCGGCGCCGCGGGCCCGACTTCGGACAGGTCGATCGGCGGGAACAACGCGGCGTCGAACGGGTCGCCGAACGAATCGGTTTCGGCAAGGGCTGAGACCGGCGCGCGAATCGTTGCCGACGCCGTGGTGGTCGGGTCGGGTGCCGGTGGCGGGGTCGCTGCGGCGCTGCTTGCGCAAGCTGGTCTGCGCGTTGTCGTATTGGAGGCCGGTCCGGTGTTCGAGCCGGTTGCCGCGCGGCAGCGCGAAGCCGAGGCGTTCGCCGAACTTTACCTGGAAGCGGGGCTTTGCTCGAGCGAGGACCTCTCGGTGTCGATTCTCGCCGGTGCGTGCGTCGGCGGCGGGACGGCCGTGAACTGGTCGACGTCGCTGCGGCTGCCGCCCGCGCTCGCCGTGGAGTGGGGTGACGCGCTCGACCGTCCGGCGTTTGCCGCGGAGCTGGCGGACGCGTACGACGCGGTGGAGATGCGGCTCGGCGTGACGGTCGCGACGACGCACAACCGCAACAACGCCGTCATCGTGGACGGGTGCGCGAAGCTCGGCTGGAACGCGCGCGCGATTCCGCGCAACGCGGAGTGCAGCGGCGACCGGTGCGGCTACTGCTGCTTCGGCTGCGCGTACGGCGAGAAGCGCTCGACCGCGGCGACATATTTGCAAGACGCGGTCGCGGCGGGGGCGGTGGTGTACGCGAATGCACGCGTCGAGCGCGTCCGGATCGACAGAGATTCGGCCGGCTCAGGACGGCGGCCCGTGCGCGGCGTGGACGCGGTTCGCGATGACGGACGGGCCCTTGCGGTCGACGCGCCGCTTGTGGTGATCGCCGCCGGCTCGCTGCGGACGCCGGGAGTTCTTGCGCGCAGCGGCGTGACATCGCCGCATCTCGGCAAGCATCTGCACCTTCATCCGACCAGCGCGCTCTCCGCGCAGTTCGCGGAGCCGATCGAGCCGTGGCACGGCGCGATGCAGAGCGCGCTATGCGACCGCTTCTCGGACATGAGTTCTTTCACGCGATCAGGACAAGCCGGCGGCTTCGGCGCCGTGATCGAAGCCGCGCCGTCGCATCCCGGTCTCATGGCGCTCGCGCTGCCGTGGTCGGGGCGCGACGCGCACGCGGAGGCGATGAACAGCGCGCGCTATCGCTCGACCCTGATCTCGCTCACGCGGGACCGCGGCGAAGGCAGCGTTGGGCTCGACGATCGCGCCGACGTGACGTACGCGATCGCCAACGACGATGCGCGCCATCTCGCGGAAGGGCTCGCCGGCGCAGCGCGCATTGCGTTCGCCGCCGGCGCGACGGCCGTGTCGACACTGCACGCCGAGCCGCTTCAGTTGACCGCGGACGAAGCGACGCCCGCCGGTCTGGACGCGTTCGCCGCGGAAATCCGCCGCCGCTCGGAGACGAAGTCACCGATCGCGCTCTTCTCCGCGCACCAGATGGGGACGGCGCGCATGGGCGCGAGCGCGAGCGAGGGCGTCGTGGATCCCGAGGGGCGCGTGTACGGTGTGGAAGGGCTCGTCGTTGCAGACGCGTCGGTGTTTCCGGCGGCGTCCGGCGTAAACCCGATGCTGACGATCATGGCGCTTGCGCACCGCGCGGTGAGCGCGCTCATAGCGCGAAGCGCAGCATCGTCGTCGAGCGGTTCGCCGGCGCGCTTATAGCGCCAGGCGCAGCATCGTCGTCGAGCGGTTCGCCAGCGCGATTGCGCTCATGAGGTAGCAGATCGTCGACTCGGCGCCCATGTTCGCGTTGACGCCGCTGTGGTCGAGACCGTCGCGGCAGCCGGTTTCCGTCGCGACGGCGATGCGCCCGGTGTTGTGGCCGAAATACCAGTCGTGCGCGGTCTCCGCGACGCTGCGCCAGCGCTCGTCGCCGGTGATGTCGAGCGCCGCGAACGCCGCGTCCACGAGCGCCGCCGCTTCGAGCGGCTGCTGGCCGCGGCGCGACTTCTGGCGCCCGCGCGGATACCAGCCGTCGTTGCCAACGGGCACAAACACGGCTGCGCCGGTGAGCGGATCGTCTTCGATGACGGCCGCGCTGTAGAACGACAGCATCGCGAGCCCGATGCGCACGTAGCGTTCGTTCGCGAGCGCGGTCCCGCCGCGCAGCAGCGCTTCGCACAGCCGCGCGTTGTCGTACGTCATGACGTCCTCGCACCACTGCCAGCCCGGGCCGGCGTGCGCGTCGAACGCATCCGCGATCATCGCGAGCGATTCGTCGAGCACCGCGCGAACGGCCGGCTCGTCGGCGGGCTTCGCGGCGAGCGCGTGCACGAGGCCCAGTGCGGCGTACGCGCGCGAGCGAACGTAGGTCATGCGGCGCACGGCGTCGAGCGCGCGGCGGCGCATGGTGCCGGCAACGGCGCGCCACGTGTCGCGCGGCGCATGGCACTCCGCGTAGCCGAGCCCCCAGATCGCGCGGCCGACCGCGTCGGGCGAGCCTTCGCGGTCCTGCCAGCGGCGGTCGTAGCCCATGAAGTTGTGGAACCAGCCGTCGGGGAGCTGCGCGTCGTGCAGGTACGCGAGATACGTCGTGACGAGCCGCGCGCCGTCCGCTTCGGAATCCGCTCGGGCGGCGGCATCGCACGCAACGATCAAACCGCGCCCGGCATCGTCGGTGCAGTAGCCGCACGAACGGTTCGGAACGTCGAACGTGGCATGCTGCACGACCCCGACATCGTCCGTCATGACGAGCAGATGATCGAGAGCCGGCCAGCGATAGGTGCGCATGCGTGCGTTTTGTCCCCCGCTAAGCGGAGGTCGCGAGCTCCTCTTGTCGCGCTAGGGGCAGCAGCTCGGTGAACAACTCGCCGTAACCGTGCGCGACGTTGGGCCAGGTCATGCGGCGGCCGTACTTGTATGCGCGCCGCTGCGTCGAGTCGCGCAGCGCGGGATCGTCGAGCAGCGCGACGAGCGTCGTCGCGATGGCGGACGGATCGCGGAATGGCACAAGAAAACCGCGCCCGTGCTCGAGCAGCTCGTTCGCGTAGAGATAAGGCGTCGACACGACCGCTTTCCCGAGCCCGACCGCATACGCCAACGTGCCGCTGACGATCTGCACCGGATTGAGATACGGCGTGAGGTAGATGTCGGTGGCGCTCAGATACGCGAGCAGCTCGTCGAAGTCGAGATACTTGTCGACGAGCAGGACGTTGTCGGACAAACCGTTCGCTTTGATGCTCGCTTCGAGACTGCGGCGATACGACTCGCCTTCGTTGCGCCGGATCACCGGATGCGTCTGCCCGAGGATGAGGTACAGCGCTTCGGGGTGCGATTGCACCAACACGCCCATCGCGTCGATCGCGTACTCGAGTCCCTTGCCGCGGCTGATCAGCCCGAACGTGGCGATCGTCATGCGGCCGCCGAACCCGAGCTGCTTCTTGTACGCGGGCGTCTCGCGGAACGGAACATCGGGCACGCCGTGCGGCACCACGCGGATCTTGTGCGGATCGACGCCGTAACGCTCAATCAAAATGTCACGGCCCGTTTCGGACAGCACGACGATCGCGCTCGACGCCGCGCAGATCGCGCGCGCGACCTGCATGTGGTGCGCCGTCGGTTCAGGCAGCACGGTGTGCAGCGACGTCACGACCGGCTTACGCACGCCTGCTATCAGCTCGACGATCCACTCGCCGTCCTCGCCGCCGAAGAGGCCGTACTCGTGCTGGATGTTGAGTACGTCGCACGGATACGCGTTGACGAACGCCGCCGTGTCGCGATACGACTCGTGGTCGTCCTGCACAAGCGTCGCGACGACGCGATCCGGATACACGCGGTCCTCACCACCCGGTTCGGCGATGGCGATCACGGCGCTGCCTGAGTCGAATGTCGCGTCGTAGCTATCCACGACGTCTTTCATGAAGGTTGCAATCCCGCACTCCCGCGGCGGAAAGGAACCGAGAAAGAGCATCCGAGGCGCTTGGGTGGTCAACGGTTGTCCCCTTGGTGGTGGCCGGCGCCGGAATCAGCGCCCGCGATGCGGTCCTGAGGTGATCCTTCAAAGGACTCGCCTTCATAGGGACACGCTCGCTTGTGCCTTCGGTTTCGTACCCCGAGAACCGGGATCGTTAACTGGCCAAATACCCGGGTTTCAAACGCAGCACAGCGCTCGGCTGTTTGCGAATCAGCGCTCGGCTGTTGCGGTTAGCGCTCGGCTGCGACGCGCGCGTTTTCCTCGACATGTGCGCCGGGCGGAATCTGGGCGTCGTGCCCGATCACCGCGCCGTGGCCGATGCGTGCGCCCGCGCCGATGCGCGCGCGGCTAGCGACGATGGCCCAGTCGATGCGGGCATCGCGCTCGACAGTGACGCCGTCCCACAGCAGTGAGTCCGCGACGACGGCGCCGGACTCGACCGTGCAGCCGTCGCCGAGCACGGTGTATGGCCCGACGACTGAATCGGGCGCGATACGGCAACCGAGCCCCACGAACACCGGCGGCCGAACGGCCGACGAGGGGATCGTCTCGCGGCCGGGCCCGTCGATCTCGGGGGTCAGCCCGAGCGGCATCGCGCCTTCGAAGACGTGGCGGTGGGCGCTCAGGTAGGCCTCGGGCTTGCCGAGGTCGATCCAGTAGTCGTCCGTGGTGTAGGCATAGAGCGGCCGGTCGCCGGAGCGGATCAGCTCGGGGAAGATCTCGCGCTCGATCGAGACGGGCCGCCCGGCGGGGATCCGGTCGAGGACCTCGCGCTCGAGGAGATAGGTGCCGGCGTTGATCTCGTTTGTGGGCGCCTCATCGCGCGGGGGCTTCTCGACGAAGTGCTCGACTCGGCCGGCCGCGTCGTGGACGACCACGCCGAACGGGCTCGGGTCGTCGACGCGGACAAGGTGCAGCGTGCCGATGCCGCCCTTCTCGCGGTGGTGGGCGAGCATGGCGCGCAGGTCCATCGAGGTGAGGACGTCGCCGTTGAGGACGAAGAACGGGCCGTCGATGAACTGCTCGACGTTCTTGAGCGCGCCGGCGGTGCCGAGGGGCGTGTCCTCGATGACGTAGCGCAGCCGCAGCCCCAGGCGCGAGCCGTCGCCGAAGTACGAGGTGATGGCGTCGGGCAGGTAGCCCGCGGGCAGGATCACGTCGTTGATCCCTGCTTCCTTGATACGGCGCAGCGTCCGCTCGAGGAAGGGCATGTTCATGATGGGGACCATCGGTTTGGGCGTCTCGAGGGTCAGCGGCCGAAGCCGCGTGCCCTCTCCGCCGACGAGGACGACTGCTTGCACGGGAGTGTGAGTATCTGAAACGGCGTTCGTGAAGCCTGCCGGAGCGAGCGCCCTGCCGTCCATACGGCTATCGTCGCGGCGGAGTGCCAGTACGCTGGCATGCTCAGCAAGTAAGCTTGCGGTATGCGAAATCGATATGATTGGAACGAGGTGCAGCGGTACTACGACGAGGGGAATGGGCGCGATGCGTGCGCCGAGCGCTTCGGGTTCTCGCTGATCGCGTGGTACAAGGCGATTCGGCGCGGGCGGCTGCGAGCGGAACTGCAACGGCAGCGAACAATCGACTGGGCGGCCGTTCAGCAATTCTACGACGAAGGGCGCAGCTACCGGGAATGTAAGCTCCGCTTTCAGTTCGCGGCGGAGTCGTGGGCGAAGGCGGTACGCCGGGGAGCGCTGAAGACGCGCCCGCTCAAGTGGCCGCTCGAGAAGGTCCTGGCGGAAGCGAAGTGCCGGAACACTGTGAAGCGGCACTTGCTCGAAGCTGGTATACTGGAAAACGTTTGCGAGGAGTGTGGGCTACAGGAGTGGCTCGGACTGCCGATCGTAATGGAGCTCGATCACCGGAACGGCGTCAGAGACGACAACCGGCTCGAGAATCTACGGATGCTCTGCCCAAACTGCCACAGCCAAACAGACACACACGGAGCAAAGAACAAGAAACGCAAATCGCAAGCTCGCCTTCCCGGGTGATGCAACTGGCAGCATGCCTGACTCTGACTCAGGTCATCGGAGTTCGAATCTCTGCCCGGGAGCCACGGCCCTATCGTCTAGAGGCCTAGGACGCCGCCCTCTCACGGCGGTAACACGGGTTCGAATCCCGTTGGGGCTACATCTCAGTGCACGAGAAACGGCGTATCACGCCGTTTCTCGTTGTTCAGGCCGGAGAGTGGTCACAGAGATGGCGACATCGGCGCCACCATGTGATTCGTCCGCTGTTGCCGGTCAGGCGGACCGCGGCGACGTACGAACGGTCTGCCGGTCTGGGCTGGCGATCTACCTCGAGGAATGATGCACGTGCCGGTGCTCTCGCTCCAGTCCATTCGCGCGCGTCTGCCGTCCGTGATTGGACAAGTTCGCGCGCCTGTTCGTCGGCACGCTGGAGGACGCAGTAGTCGTCGAGAACGTCGCGCTCCCATCGGACTAGAACGGAGGACCGTAGTGCCGGCCAAAACTGACCCACGAGCCCTGAAGGCGATCTCCGAGGCCGCGGTCCGCTTCATCGAGCAGTTTCGGAAGGAGGACAAGCCACCGACACGCATGGCGTTCCCGAACGCAGAGTGGCGTTTTCTGGACACCGGTCGCCGCGTGCTGTTCTTCCGCCGCCCGGAGACGGTCGCGGCGCGCGAGGGCCTTCGCAAGCGTTTCCGGCGCGCTGAGTGGACCGCGGCGTGGTCCGAGCAGCGCATCGCGGAAGTCGAAGCTATGGTGATCGCGGAGGCGCTCGACAACGCCTCCGAGGCGAACCTCGCGACCGCGATGGAGCGCGCCGCCGCCACGCTCGACAGTGAACCCCCAAAGTGGATTGTCGTGATTCCGATTGCCCGGCTGCTCGTCGGCGACTTCGTGCTCACGTTCCGTGGCATTGACGTCAAGGCCGTCAGTGCCGAGCGCTACGCCGAGATCAGCCACAGGCTGCACGACATCATCAGCACGACACCGCACACAGACGATGAGAAGGTGCAAATCACGAAGGAGGCGGACGAGATCATAGGCCTGCTACGCAACGGCGCGGCAGCATTCGTCACCGTCGCCGGTGACCCTCCGTTGGCAAAGAGCCGAGCGTTGCAGCTGCTCCAGCCAATCATCGACCTCGTGCAGTTGTCGGCCGCCGTCAACCATCCCTACGGAAGTGTCAGCATTGGCGTGGGTGGCGACATCGCCACACGCCAACCGCCGCTGCTTATGATGAATGCGGACGGGTCGCATATCCGCAACGAGGACCTCGGGAACTTCACGCCGCCATATGAGATGGAGCCCCAGCACATCGAACAAATGAAGACCTGGGGCTTCGGCGCGTTGATCGACGCGCTCGGCGCCGCGGACCGGAATCGGACCGACTTCGAACTGCTGCTGCTCAACGCGATGCACTGGATCGCAGAAGCCGAGCGACAAGTGTCGCTTGAGAACAAGGTCACGTCGTACGTCACGGCCATCGACATGTTCTTCGCGGCAAAGGACGCCCCGTTGACTCGTGACATCAGTGAAGGCACAGCCTTTGTGTTGGGGAAGACGCTCGAACAGCGGAAGGCCATCGTGAGAGACATGACGCGCTTCTACGCGATTCGAAGCGGGGTCGCGCACTCGGGGAAGCCGGTCGACGAAGCAGAGGCCGCCGGTCTCAAGGTCCTCACGATCAACTTCCTCGCGAAGATGAGTTCGATGGCGGATAAATTCGCCTCGAAGGACGACGTTCGCACCTGGCTCGCAGAGCAGCGGTTGTCGTAGCCCCGATGCGGAAACGGAGACACCCGCTCGAGGTCCTTCTCCGACGACCGGTCTCGACAAAACGCTGCTTCCTCTGCCGGCGGCCGATGCGCGAAGTGGACGCTTCGGAGGAGCACGTGTTCCCTCGCTGGCTGCTGCGGCGGTACGATCTGTACAGGCACTCCTTCACGTTGAGCAACGGCAGTTCGTTCAACTACAGCCGCCTCACCGTGCCGTGCTGCAGACCGTGCAACGAAGCCGGAGAACGCGACTTGGAAGGTCCCATCTCGAAGGCGTTCCGAGGCGGCTACGAAGCGGTGATGCGACTGGACTCACGGACGATAGCGCTGTGGTGTCTCAAGATATACTACGGCATCCGGTTTAAAGAGCACGCGCTCAAGCGAGATCCACGACGGCCGGAACGCGGTAAAATCACGTCGCGCACGGACCTTGAAGAGATGAACTTGCTATTCATGGTGCTTCAGGGCATCCGGACGGAGATCGTATACTCAATCGAGCCGTGGTCGGTGTGGATCTACAAGGTCAAAGTGCCAGTCGACCCCGCCTATCGGTTCTCATTCGCCGATCTCGTGGACGTCAACATGTTCTCGATCCGCATCGGAGACGTTGGAATCATCGTCCTTCCCCAGGACTTCGGCCTCGTGCGCTGTAATGGACCGGGCGACGCGTTCGCCGCGTACAGCGACAAGGAACTTCATCCGCAGCAGTTCAATCAATTGGCCGCGGACGCCGCGTACCTCGATATCCTTCGCAGGGTCGGGGTGACGTATCTGACGTCTTTCACGACGCCGCCCGAGGTGCACTACACCGGATCCATGTCGGCCAGACCGTGGCGCGAGTGGAACGTCGAGGAATACTGTCGAGTCGCGGCATTCATCTCAAAGATCCCGTATGAGCGGTGGCATCCTAAACCGGGCCTCTTCTGGAATTTGCTGGCGGACGACCACGGGAATTTCCGTAACATTCCCATTGACGAACTGCCGATCAACCCCGACCCGAACGCAGTCTGGAAGACAGGGCCGGACAGAGCGCCGTAACGGTTCCCGGCCATTTTTGCGAACGCTTGTCAGCGGACACGTGGTTGAGGTGGCCTTGGCTAGTGCGCCCAGGCCTGCACCTTCGCATTGTGGGCCTGATTTTCGAGCAAGGCGGCACCATCGGGCGTCGTGCAGAGTCGCAACGGTTCGCCGGTCGCCCAGCGCGCCGTCTCGTAGGACATCAGCGCGGCGGTCGAGATGCGGTAACGTCGCCCACCCGAGACTTCGACGATGCCCCGTCCCCGGTGACCGCCACGATGGAGGTACGTGCGCACGTCACCGCCGCGGCTGCAGCGATGTCGCTAACTGGGCTTGGACGGTCGCATAATGACGCGGATTCTCTAGGCCGCCGTCCACGACCCCGCGGTGCTCGCGCGCTGAGCACACTGAAAGAGCCCTGAGGCGGGCTTTTGGGCGACGCGGGTATACGTAGTAGGATTATCACTTGCGCACAGGACATACCTCTGTTATTCTTCCTACGTGAAGCTGTCAATCAGTCTCTCGGAGTTGGCTAACGAGCAACTCAAGCGGCTCGTTCAAGTACATGATTCGAACCAGTCCGTTGTGCTCGAGGCGGCGTTGCTGAACTTTGCCGAGCTACCCAAGCAAGCCCAAGAACGCGAAGTTCGACACCTTCAAAATGTTCGAAAAGGCGCGGCATCCCGCGACGGTTGGATGCGTGTCTTCTGGGAAGCTCTCGCTGAAGAGTTCGGCGCCAAGGACTTCGACTGGACCGGTCAGGGTAATCCGATGGCACCTCGGAATCACGGCGGCTTCAACGTGGTGTTTCTGTACGACGAGCGCAATCCAACGTCAGGGCCAATCTATGTACACGCGTTTGAGAATCCGCCGTCACCCGACAATCGCGCGCTCATTCAAAATTGGACGTTTCCACAGGATCGGTCCGTGTACGGTGCGGCGCGTGAAGTTGCGACCTGGATTCGCGAACAGAAACCGTAGAACATGTTTAATCCCGCCCGCCATACGCAGGCCAATCGCATCACGGAGATCACTCGACGCAAGATCGTCGACTCCTTGCTCCTGCGCGTCGACGATTTCCATGGGCGCATGCCCGTCCTCGAGTTTCTGCGGCGCATATGGGACCTCGCGAAGATGCCTTCGCTCGACCGGAGACAAGCGAACCTTGAGGAAGATCTCACCCGTCATCTCCTCTCCTTCCAAGATTATACGTACTCGGACGTTCTTTACGACCATATCCGAATCGTAACGTGCCCCGATAAAGAGTTCGGGCAATTCCTGGCGCTATGCCTCCATCCACTCGTGCGCCCAGACAAGGCACAAGTAGCCACACTTCTCGGGAAATTCAACGACTCATTGGCTCCCGACGGCTTCGAGCTGGTCGGAACGTCGCAGATCTCGGGCCACGCGGTCTTCGAGATGGTCGACCTGTCCGCGCCGGCGATGGCAAGGCCGATGCGCTACGACGTTGCGCTCTCTTTTGCCGGAGAGCAGCGCGGATACGTAGATGTGGTTGCGAACGCGCTGGAGCAGGCCGGAGTCCGCGTCTTCTATGACCGCTTCGAAGAGGCAAGTCTATGGGGTAAGGACCTTGCGGAGCGTTTCGAGGAAGTGTTCCTCCACCGCGCCCGGTTCTGCGTGATGTTCCTCTCGGCGGACTATGCTGCAAAGATATGGCCGACATATGAACGTCGCAACGCCGTCGCGAGCGCGCTGCAAAAGCAAGAAGAATACATCTTGCCCGTCCGATTCGACGACACCGATGTTCCTGGGATCAGGCATACGATTGGATATCAGGACGCACGGATAAAGACTCCGGACGAGATCGCGGAACTCATCCTGAAGAAACTCGGCCGCGCTGCGCATTAGTTTCGATCGTTAAGGCCCCGCTGTTGGTTCCGTCCCTCTGCCCCGCCCTAAGACGCTGTGGGCGCTACGCCCTGCGTGTCGAAGCTGACCACTCGCCATTGAGAGACTTCCGCGCAAGAGCCTTTGGGATGATGTAGCGGCCCCGAAACCTTGATCGCCGGACGTCATGGAAGTGGGACCTCACGTTCTGGAATGTGCGGATCGCCGCGACGGCGGCGGCGAGCCGTCGGCACGGAGTGCATCCGAACACGATCTCGGCCTGGAAGAGCAAGTACGGCGGCATGGAGAGCAGCGAGATCGCGCGCGGCCGTGCGATCGAGGACGAGAACGCGCGCATGAAGCGCATCATCGCGAACCTCTCGCTCGAGAACGACGCGATGAAGGAGCTGATCGCAAAAAACTCCTGGAGCCCTCGCAGCGACAAGCCGCGGTGAGGGCCCTCAAAGAGCTCGGGGTGAGCGAACGAGCGGCATGCCGGATCGCCCGTTGCCCGCGGTCGGTCGCCCAATATCGCGCTCGTCGAGTCGACGATCCGCGGTTGCTCGAACGGCTGAAATCGCTTGCTCACGAACGCCGGCGATTCGGGTATCGTCGTCTGACGCTCATGCTGCGCCGCGAAGGCTTCGTCGTGAATCACAAACGAGTCTATCGGATCTACCGCGCGCACGGGCTTCAACTGCGCGCTCGCCGCAAGCGCGGCGTGCGCTACGTTCGCGGTAATGCCGTCACGCCCGTATCTCGCCCGAACGAGCGCTGGTCGCTGGACTCCGTGCATGACCTGCTCGGCAACGGGCGCAAGCTCCGCACGCTCACGATCGTCGACGACTTCACGCGGGAGTCGATTGGCATCGAAGTCGAATTCTCGCTCACCGGCGAGCGGGTAGTTCGGGTTCTGTCGCGGCTCGCCGCCGAACGCGGGCTTCTTCCGCCGACTCTCAAGTTCGATAACGGCTCGGACTTCACGAGCAACGCGATGCTCGGTTGGGCGGCAGAATCGAACGTCGAGCTGCACTTCATCGACCCCGGCCGACCAATGCAGAACGGTAGCGTCGAGAGCTTCAACGGCCGGTTCCGCGACGAACTTCTCAACGAGCATGTCTTCCCGACGATCTTCCACGCTCGCGCTGCGATCGAGACCTGGCGTCTTGATTACAACACGCGCCGACCCCACACGTCCCTGGCGGGCTTGACGACGGCCGAGTTCATCGAGCAGTATCAACAAACCAAACTCACGGTCGGTCGCGGCCTGACATCTGGGGCGGCCTCAGGGCGAACGGTTCGAATCCCGTTGGGGCTACACTTCGACACACGAAAAAGCGCGCGACCGCGCGCTTTTTCGACTTTCCCGGCAAAATCGGCACACGATCCCGATCGGGCTGCGGCTGCCTCCAACAGACGCCTACGGAATGATCGGGACGTTTTGGCCGAAGTAAATCACGCAGCCCTCCAAGGCATCAGTGCTGTATTCCGGCACGGTCTTGAGCAGCTCATAGCAGTCTTGCGGGTACATGTTGTAGCCGGCATCGAGGACGGAGCAGACCACGTCCGGATCTATCGTCCCGCCGGCGTGAGCGCCGCACGAGAACGCCACGTCGCTGTTGGTGTATCCGGCGCTCGCAATCGCTTGAGAAACGTAGTAGGCGAAATCGCTGAACTGGTTGCCGTAGTCGGGTTTGCCGGGGTCGAGTGCCTTGTACCAGTTGCTGTAAGGTGCCTCCGGGACGTCGGTAGAGGGCGTTGCCGACTGCGGCTGTGATCCAAGCACGACAAGGCAATCCGCCGCGGTATATCCCTTGCCCTTGAGAAACACCGCCATCGCGTTTTGGTCGGTCTGATACAAGGCATACAGCAGGCCCACGACTTGGACGTTCCCGAAGCCGGCGGCAAGCAAAGCTGAGAACATAGCGTCCGGTGGGACGCCGCACAGGGCGACGATATCCACGACCGTCGGCGAAGGGCTGGCTTGAGCGCGTGCGACCTCGACGACCACGGAGATCGCGGCCGCCTGGATTTTCCTTTGTATGTCGGCCTGCGGCAGTCCGCATAGCTGCGCGCCCGCGGCGATGCAAAACAGCTCGTCCCGGCTTTGAAATGGTACCGGCGTCGCGGTTCCCCCGCCGTTCACCCAGGACGCCAGTGCGCTGAGTTGGGGTTCGATCAATTCCCAGGCGACGCGCGCGGAGTTCGGCGTCGTCACCAGCTTGAATACTTCCAACGAGACACCGTTGGTGTTCGTCACCGCAAAGAGGTACCACAACCCCTGCACTTCGACGACCGCCGGCGGCGAGAGCAACATCGCGGGTTGTCCTTGAGTCGTCAGGAGTTGTCCGCCTGTTGCCGTGAAGACTCCAGCGGCGGAGTTCGTCGTGAAGGTCACGGAGCTCATTGACGTTCCTTGATCGACGGCCGCGAAACACATCCAAGACGCAGGCGATGCGGGCACGAGGCAATAAACCGATTGCTGCACGCCGGCTTGCGACAACTGAATCGTCCCGGTGCCGGATATAGCTTGCGATGCCGTAAACGCGCTGAACGCGGGCCATTGGGCAGGCGTCGCCGAAGTCGGAAACGTCTGCTGGACCTGCATCGTATCGGCGGCCAGCGTCACCACCGTCGAGCCACTCAGATACTGCAAGAACGGTTTCCGGTTCGCGTCGAACCACGGAAATAGCTGCAATGGCGCCGTCGGAAAGTTGTCATTGAAGGCGTTCACCACCGCGTTGTCTGGATCGAGGTTGCTGGGAAGCGAAAACGCGCTGGTGGCGGACACGACGTAGATCTGCGGACCGGTCGAAGCCTCGCCCCACAGCACGGGGCCGCTATACTGTCCCGGCGGGGGCGGCGGAGACGCGAATAGTGCGTTGAACTGGGCCGGCGTGCCGCCCTCCTGTGCGCTCCATCGCGTCGATGTATCCAGGTCGACGGCGGAATCCGGAACCGCTACAGTTCCCTGATTCAGCGCGAGCACGTTGTACTGGCACAGGACGGAGCCGTCTTGAACGTACACATTATCCGCCCAGATCGACCATCCGTTGAGGCCGTTCTGCGTGGTAATCGTCCACGACGGTGTCGCGTTGCTCTGGTAGCCGTATACGTTCTGGCCGTCGTCCAGCACGATGCACTGCGGTTGCGCAGCCCAGCGCACGGCCGACATCTGGCCCGAGGCGGGAGCCGCGCTCCGAATTTCCTGCGTGAACGCCGGCTGCAGCACCGGGAACGCGGACGGCAATCCTACGTCATCGGCCGCCGGATTTGCCTCCGCCCGATGTCCTGCCGGACCAAGGACCGGCCGATTCTCTCGCCGACCGAGCAGCGCTTCATCTGCGTCATAATGCTCCAGGAACTTGAATTCCCCGACGGCATGCAACGCCACTGAGGCGCCCGCTGCAAGACCCCTGGCGGCCGCCACAGCGCCCAGAACCTCGGGGGTGAAGACCTCGGCGCCCGTCCGGCTGAACATGAACGACGGCAGTTGAGCGGCTTTATGAAACATGTCGCGGCCGAACAAGCACCATGCGCCGTTCCGGACGTCGGAAGTGACAGGCGGGGAGTACTCCGTTTGCCCCGACGACTCGATGATATCGAAGAGCATACTGCAAAATTCGAGCACCGACATGAAAACTTGCGAAGTGTACTGCTGCTCCGGGGTTTGGCCGAGCAGATTGCGGCTGCCGGCGCGTGCGCCGCGGAGGTTTTTCAAGCCGGTGTAGCCCGTATTTCCGTCCATCAGCATCGTCGCAACGAAGATCGAGATCGTCTTGTACTCGTAATACTTCTGTATCCCCATCGCGGTGGGCATCCGCGGCGAGATTTGGTTCTTTCTCAGCTCGTCCAGGATGTCCTGAAGAAAGGCCGGCGTGCTGCAAACGAAGAGCAGGCTGCTGGCCGTCATGCCGGTGATCGCTCGGAAGATCCGCAGCACGCCAAACAGCGAACCTGGATTACCCGGATTGCCCCGGCCTTGCACCAGAAAGACGAAGGCAGCGTCGTCCAAGATCTGCGCTGCAACGTTCATGCATTGACAGCAGACGTAAACCGACTCGATGGCGTGGCTATCCGGCCGTGAATAGGTAAGGGGGTTTGCGTATGGGTCGTCTTGCGCGGCTCGGGGCGCTTCCGCCACCAATGCGCGCGCCTCCGCCGGCGCCGCGAACAGGTCGGCCAGTCCCGATGCGTCGTCGCGGAACTTGCGGCCGGTGGTCACGGCGTAGACGACGTGCACCATGATGGCAAGAGCCAGGCAGATCAGGTCCAACAAGCTGAGATCGGCCCCGACGATCCATCGATACAGCGCGCTGATGAACGGAATATCGATGCTTTCGCCGAGACCGTCGATGAGCTCGTCCATGACGCCGCTCAAACGCGAAAGCGCATCGATGAGGAGCTCCACACCCGCAGTTGCGGCGTCCTGCCCGAGCCGGCGAAGCAACGCCAGAATTTGGGAGCCGAGGTCGTCCGGGCTGTCGGTGGGAATCTCTCCGACGATTTCCAACAAGCCCTGAACGAAATCAGAGAGAGCCTGCTCCAGCTGTGCGATAGGAGAACTATCGGGATCGCCTAGCGCTTCGAGAGTGCCGGAGTTTTCCTTCGCCTTGCTGTACCCCCATCGGGCACCCGGCGAATTGGAGCTGGACACGCTCTGGTTAGGCTCACCGTCATGCTGCTGCCGGATGGCGGTGAGGCTCGTACCGGGACTGCCGGAGGCGAGGTGATCCGGTGATACGCCGAATGCGTGGTCCACCAATCCGCGGAGCGCGGAGCTAATGTCGACGTCCGCGATCGTGCGATCCACGAATCCCGGAAGATTCGTGAACGTGTCCTTCAGGATGAAGTGGGCGTCGATGATCGCCTTGAAATCGAACAGCAGGAATAAGAACTCGATGATTTCGACGAGCAGGATCGCCAGTTGCTTGAGGAAGCTGACAACCGCGCTCACGGCTTCCTCGATCGTGTGTACGACTGTGGCGACCGAGTCGATCACGACATTGATCGCGTTGTCGATGGTGACGACGACCTGTTGCGCCGCGTCGTACGCGTCTTCCGCGCCGTCTTTGATATCGTCCCACGCGCTCGAGAGCCAACCTTGCACGCGAAACTCCGTGACATCTGCACGGCGCGTTCGCGTGGCGATCGCGGCATGAGCCTCCTCCATCGAGCTCAGATACGCGAACTGCAGCGTGCCGGAACCGTTCGCGGTGTAGCTGAATCCAATGGCGCCCGGTTTGACTGCTTGGATCGAAGCGAGTCCGGCTTCGGGCGTGACTGAGCCGCGGCGCTGGATGTGCCGCAGCGTAGGCAGCGTCCGCATGACATCGCCGCGGTGCACGGCCGGACGCTGTGCAAGCGCGGGCGGAGCAGCCTGCGCGGCGCGCCGTCTGCTCGTGGCCGTTTTCTCGGGCGGCACCGGCTTGCCGCCGGTTGCGGTCGCCATCACGTGTCGGATCGATCCCGCGATCTGCTCCGCGTCCGGTTGGTCGGCGGATTGCAGCAGCGTCTTCTGCTGCGGGCCGCCTTCGCTGGGCGGTGCCCAACGCGTCATCTTGGGCGACGAGATCGCGCCGCCTTGCACCGCAGACAGGGAATTGTGCGCGTCCTCGGTTGGGTTGATGTTGTAGCGCGCTTGCTGGTTCATGAAGCCGGCCCAGACGGAAAGCGAGTCGCTCTTCACGTCCTTGGCGTCCACGATCAGCGTCAGCTCACCATCGGGGTCGGTATAAAAGGCTTGGCCGTTGTCCGCGCTGAGCGAATAGGGCTTTCCCTTGACCTCGACGTTGAGGAAGCCGGTCGAGTAAAGCTCCAGACGCTCGTTTCCGCGAGGCGAGTCGTCTCCGCTCAACGTCGTGATCGTGATGCGGTACGTCGGCCGGCCGCGGCTCGAGTTGATGACCGATCCAGTAGACCAGTGGTAGTCGAGCAGCAGCTTCGATTGCGCTATCAAATGCGGCAGCGCCGGCTTCGCCAGCTTCTGATTGTTCAGCAGACAATTGACATGATAGCGCTCGTTGGCGGGCATGTACGGCGCGTACACATCGAACGACGGCCCGTTCTGCAGGTCGAGCGTCTTCACCGTAAGCGCGATACGCCCGAGGCTGTCGGTCGTGAGCGACACGGCATGCGCGGCGTCTTGCGATTGGCCGGGCGGTACGCCTTTCATCGTCGTTTCGGCCGCGCTCGTCTGGATTTTGATCGCGTCCGGCTCGCCGATGTCCTGGTGCCGTACGTACCACAACGTCACCTTCACTCCGTCCGCGGCCGTTCCGTCGGCCTTGTGCGCATTGACGATGAGCTGGTACTCGGTCCACGCTCGGCGATCACTGGGCTGCAGTCCCGTCGTGCCGACCTGCGTGATGGACGCCTGCGTCGTGAAATACGGATAATCGGGATGCTCGAAGGTGAGGTCGCTGAGCCAGAAGCCAGCCGCCCCGGCAACCGATCCATTCAGTTGGTTCGGACCTGCGTCGTTCACGCCCACGGTATCGAAATTCCAGTAGGCCAGGAGGTCCGGCTCGAAGCCGAGCAGCTTGTCGTGCATGCGGTCGGAGATTTCACTGGCGATCAGGTAGGAATCCCAAAGCCGCACTTCGGCGATCAGACCAGTGAAGTAATTCGGAGTGGTTGTGAGACCGGTGGCGTTAGCGCCGATACATGCATGGATTCCGGTGACGGCCGCAACCGCGCTCGCGGCCGGTTCTGCAAGCGTAACCGTTTGCGACTTGCCGTCGATATAGATGCGGATGTCGGCGGCGCTCTTGCAACTGACGGCGACATGATGCCACGACCCATCCAGTACCGCGGCGCCGGGAGCGCTCGCGGCGATGATCGTGCCCGGCTGAGAGTCCTGCGCAGCTCCGATGAGGGCAAATCGAAGCACGGACGCCGTGGCATCCACCGATAAGCGCACGCCTGGGTGCAATGCCGTCGTAGACGGGCACAGCGAGAAAATTTCCCCGCCCAGCGAGGTGTTGATCCATGCTTCGACACAGCATTGTTGCGGATCGGAGAAATAGAATGGTTCGAGCGGCGGCGATTGAATCGACGCGTAGCCGGGGATGCCCGTCGTGTCGTCCGGCTTCAGGTCCAGACGCAACACGTAGGTCTCGCCGAAAATCACGCTGTGGAGGGCGCCGTCCGCGAGCGAACGCGGTCCCGGATCGTCGCAGCCGAAGTACACCACGCCCGCATTCTGGACCGGCGGGGTCACCACGGCGTTGGGCACCGTGAAGAAGCCGAGCAGCACGCCGGTGCGGCCATCCACCGCCGCCACGGCGCCGGAGCGGCTGGAACAGAACACCGCGCGGCCGCCCATCACGGGAGCGTGGAGCCAGCCGTTCACGGCCGACGGGGACGTGGCCTTGCCGTCGGGTATCGCCGTGCTCCACCGTTGGCCGAGCGTCAACGTCAAGCCGAGCAAGACGCCTTGATTGGTGGAGACGATCAGCAAATTCGAATCGGCGTCGAGAGCCAATCCTGTGATCGCGCCGCCTGTCACCGTGGTGGAGGACGCGGCCGCCGTCGCCGGCGCTAACGTCCGGTCCGTGCGAACGAGCTGGCCGTTCTGCACGCAGAACACGAAACCGTTGCCGACGCAGAACACCGCTGAACTGACCGCGGCCGACATCGTGGTATTGGCGGCGAGATCGATAGCGAACAGTTGTCCGCCGGCGGCGGTGTAGAGAATGCCGGCATCGATCGTCAAGTCTCCTGGATCGCCGGCGGTCGAGAACGTCGCCGGCGCGCTTCCCGGCTTCGAGAAGTCAACGACCCAAACCGTGCCGTCGCGACTCGCGGCCGCGAGGAATCGGCCATCGGTCGTTGGCGCGGCAAAACTCGAAGCGCCATCGGTCGGCATCGACGCAAGTCCGTCGGCCGGCGCGTAGGTTCCGTTCTTGCTGTCGATCTCGATGACGCCGAACTCATCGGTCGTGGCGTAGAACGCCTGTCCGTACGCGACAGGGGTGGAACACGCTTTCACCGGCAGCGACCAGCGGCGTGACGCGTCGGAGCCGTTGATGCCGTACAGAGCGTTGTTCGTGCGGAAACAGACGACCCCGTCGGTATTCAGCGCAGCTGGCCCCTCGATGGCATATTCGCCGCGGGCGATCCATGACGAGGCGTATGGCCACTGCAGTTTCCGCTGATGCAGCAGATAAGGGAAGGCCGAGTCGTCGAGCGTGAGATCAGTGAACAACGGCGTACCGTTGAACGTCCCGGCGCACGTGTTGGCGTCGACGTCGTTGGTGGCGATGTCGGCCGCGTCGCTGGCGTCCAAGTGCCAGTTGCCCCAGAGGTGCGGCACGTTCGGCGGCAACAGCTTGTCCTTCTTGCTGCGCACGGCGGGACCGTCCAGCCCGACGTCCCACACGCGAACTTCCCTGAGCAGGCCGGTGAAATGATCGGAGGCGGTCGCGCCCGCACTCGCCACATATGCGCCGATGGTCAGGCCCGCCTGCGGCGTGATTTTGCACGGATGCGGCGGGGGAGGCAGCGTCAACGTATTGAGAATCGGCTTGCCGGCGCCGTCGAGCGCGTTGCCGTTGCTGTAGACCGTCGTCCGGTTGCGGCTTTGCAAGCCATATGCGGGGATCGAAAGGCCGTCGAGGTAGAACGTGATCGCGCCCGCGCGTCGCGTGGCCGCCACGTGATGCCAGTTTCCGTCGCACGCAGAGGTCGGTCCCGTGCGTGCGACATCCCGGTTCGACTCGTCGGCATTGACCACCGCAAAGCGGATCTCGCCGCGCGATCCAAGGTTGAAACGGAACCCATGCGACTCGGAACCCGGGGCGGCAGGATAGCTCGAAAGAATCTCGCCGCCGCAGGAACCGTGAACCCACGCCTCCATGCTGAAATCGCCTGCTTCGATGTCGAAATCGAACTGCGTCGGATCGACCGTCACGGCGACCGATGTCGTCGAGCCGTCGAAATACGCGGCTTGTTCCTCGCTGTACACGAAGGCCGAGACGTTGCCGTCGTCGGTCGGGACATAGATGTGACCGTCGCCGATCGTGGGAACCACGTCCGCCGCTTGTATCGGTAGAGAAAATTCGTTGATGCGGGTGAACGTCCCGGCTTTCGGATCGACTCGCAGCACCCAGAACGAGCCGTCGGACGCGCCGGTGAGACAAATATCGTCTCCCGCGATGGTGGGAACCGCGCCGGAGGAGACCGTGGTTTGGGCGATCGGGATGCCCGTATCCGTCGCGACCACCGAAACGGCGCCGCTCGAGTTGGCGGCGGCTATCCAGCTCCGGTCTTCCGACATCGCGATGGTCCACGTGGTGGCCGAACCGTCGGACTGCGCAGGGAACGTCCATTTCAGCCCGCCTTTGTTCCGGTCGAATCCATAGAACTGGTCGCCGGCGCCGGTGCAAACGACGACGTTGTCTCCGACCAGCGGCGCCTGCGTTTCATTCAACGTCCCGGTGAACGGCGGGACGTTGGATTTGGCGTTGGGGAATCGCGTGTCGCCAAAGTCGTGGTTGACGGCGTAGAGCTGGTTCTCAAACGCGAAGAAGAACGCGTCGTCGCCGACGCCGATCGCCCCGGCAGATCCTTGCGGAAGCGGATACGGCTTCGACCACGCGGGTGTTCCGTCGGCCGGGCTGTAGCCCGCCACCGATTGCTTTCCCCACACGTCGAGAATTGCGAACAGGCAGCCGGGGTAGGCGATCAGATTCTTCACGCCTCTTCCGGGAATCGGCTTCCAGTCGGCCCGGGGTATGCCGGTGGCCACGTCCACGGCTTGGATTTGGTGGTCGTCCACGAAGAACAGCGTGCCGTCCGCAAGGGTTAGCGTGCCTGCAGGATCCCCGACGCAATCCCTGGGGAAGCCTTTGTCTCGCACGACTTCGTGGCCCCGGTACACATCGATTGCGTAGATCTTGCGCTTCTCGAAGATCCCGATGAGACGGTCCCCCGCCATGACGAAGGGCCGGTCGGGAGATCCGTACGGGCTTATGAAGGTCCAAACCGTGCCGAGCCCTGCGGAATTCGAGAGACTGGACGAACCGGCTTCGCGTGCGTACATGGCGGCCTCTTAGCCAAGCTGACACTATCCCAATTATGGCGCCGGGATTTGTGGTGGCTTTTGCTCGATGATCTAATCGAGAACGTGGTGGCGAACTCCTCGGGTGTCCGCCAGCAGAAGCAAGTCACCTGAACCAGGAAGGTGGCTTCATCGTTCGATGCGGTCGTGATGCGGAAGGTCAGGCCCCGAACCGGCAGCCACGAAGCCGTGGTACCGCAGCGCTGCGCCGGCGGTCTTGCCGTCGGTACCCGCGGCTGACGTGTACCGGATTCTGGGCCGAAGTATTCTAGAAATTGGCGGCTTTTGACGGTGTACCGTCAAACTAGAATCGCTCGTCAACCGCGCATAATGCTTGATCGATGTAGTGCTTGTTCGCCGGTTGATCGAGATGGTCGTAAAAGATCAGGGCGCGCGAGGCAGGACGCTAGCTAACAAGTTGCGTGACCTAGCCACAAAGGAGACAATTCCGAGTCCGCTTGCCGACATCGCGGAGCACATAAGGGACTTTGGAAATATCGGCGCGCATGCGGACGTGCGCGACCTACGACAGAATGAGGCGGCGCTTTTGCATGACCTCTGCGTCGCCATTCTGGAGTACGTCTACGCTGCGCCCGAACTCGTAGGCCGAGCACAAGCGGCACTCAAGAAGTATGAGCGAGACAAGGCCGCGGCGTCGCCGAAGGCTCCGCCTCAACCTCCCCCGCCCGCGCCGACTCCGACGCCGTAGCTTCGTTCTCGGCACCGATGCGACGCTTCGATCTACACCGAAGTCGGCTCGCAACCGATGGCGGGCTGCTGGGTGTCCGCGGCTTTTTAGTCGCCGGGTCCTCTCACAACGCTCTCACAGACGCCCCGGGACGGGCCGGATCAGATGGGACGAGCAAACCCCCAAGAATGCAAAAAACCCCCTGTAAAACGGGACTTCGCGTTAGTCGCCGGGACCGGCCGGGACCCCGGTTTACGGGTTCGAATCCCGTTGGGGCTACCAAGAAACCGCGCTACGGCGCGGGCTTTTTCGGTGCTCGACGGCGTTCTCGCCGTCTCGTCTTACAGGTCGAACAGACTCCCGAGACGAGACGGTCGAACGCGTCCGCCGTAGCCCTCCGCCTTCGCATCGCGCGCGGCCAAAGCGCGTACGAGCTCGCGGAGGCGACCGGTGTCTTCGCGCGCAGCGTTCCGGCGCTGGAAGTAGCAGCGCCGGCCGACAAGCGCGTGTCGGCACATCTCGCGCTGGTGCTCGGTGTGCCGCGCGCGCGGTGACCGCCGCACATTTTCACTTCGTCTTAATAGGTTCACCGTATCGTGTGTCTAGGAGCAGGCGTTCGACGCATGCCATCACATAGTTGTGAAAGGAATCTGAATGCGAGCCTTATTGGTCGCGAGC
>JAQBPK010000239.1 GCA_028287565.1 Vulcanimicrobiota bacterium | reverse complement strand
CGTGAGCTGGCCCTGGTTGTTCGAGACGACCTGCTGCTGTGCGACGAACACCATCGAGCCGGTCGGCGTGGGCGACATGACGAGGTTCGGGCTCGCGATCGTCAGGTATTGCGCGTTGCCCGTCCAGCTCGTTTGCGCCGACGTCAGCGCATCCTCATCGATCTTGTGCTCGTGGTGCCGCCGGTGGCGGTCGTCGTACATACGGTCTCCTTGGAACTCCGTCGGTGTTCCGCACCGCGGGCATTCCGGCGCGCGCAGGCGCCGGAATGCCCGGCGAAGCGCGTCAGTTCGCTCGCATCGTCACGTTGACGGCGGCCGCGCCGGTCGACGAGAGGTTCGCGATCCAGATCGGGTAGGAGCCCGGGCTCCAGTTGAACACGAAGCTGTACGTGTTGCCGCCCCACTTCGCGTAGTAGTTGTCCGGTGTGAGCGTCGGCGGCACGGTGACCGGCACTCCGGACTGCGCGCCGCCCGGCGACGAGCTGTTGAGCATGATCAAATAGCCGTTGACCACGTTCGGCGAGCTTCCCCACGTGGGGCCGCCGATGATCGCCACGATCGCGTTGGTGCCGACGCAGTTGAGCTGCAGCGTGTTGTAGGTGGGACCGGCGGTGCCTTGCAGCGCCTGGTACGGATTGATCGCTTGCGACGTGGCGGACGGGGCGGTGCCGGTGACCGTCACGCTGCCGATGCCCAGCCCCGCGGCCATCGCCTGGATCGGCGTGTTGTCGCTGCTCGGCGTGCTGGAGTTGGTGACGTTGAGGTTGTTGCCTTGGTAGTTGTTCAGGATGGCGTAAGGGTATCCGGCGCCCGCGGGGATCGGAACCGAGGTGTAGAGACCGCCGCTGGTGATGGTCACCTGACCCGGATTGTTCTGCTTCGACAGGTCCTGCAGCAGCAAGAACATCGAACCGGTCGAGGTCGGCGACATCACGAGCGCCGGATCGGTGCTCAAGATCGTTTGCGTCGTCCCGGTCCACGCGCCGCCGCCCGTGGGGGCGGTGGTGCCGCCGCCGCCGCCCGTGCCGCCGCCACCGGTGCCGCCGCCGCCCGTGCCGCCGCTGCCGCCCTTGAGCGCTTCGGTTTCCCCTCCGTGCTCGTGTCCGTGTCCGCGTCCGTGCTTGTTTTCGTTTTCGTTCCCGTATTCGTTTGACATGATCTCTCCTGATGTCGTCGTGAAGAAGCAGAGCGCCGGTATTTATGGAGCCGCGGTCATGGGCGGCGTCTTCGTCGAGGCCGGGTCGATGTTCGTTAGCATGAGGAACAGCTGGCGCAGGCGCAGGACCGGCGTATTTGCTCCGCTCAGCTCGGCGTACAAGGTGACGTCGAAGACGAATCTTCCTGCGGACGGCTGCCCGGCGGAACCGTAGGTCACGCCGTTCTGACCGCTCCACGTGGTGATCGCCGTCGCGAACGCCGCCGAGAACGCTTCGATGTCGTTCGTGGTCGTGACGTCGACGACGAACGAGCGCGCCAGCACGACCGGGACGATGGGCATGATGGGCTCGCTCGTGGGATCGACGTTCACCCCCGCGATGGACAATACGGGGTATTGGAAGCCGCAGGCTACCTTCACCTTGCGCTGGATGACGGGATCCGTCCCGTCCGACGTCTTCGTGGCCGACAGCAGCGCGGAGAGCTGCGCGTCGTACCGCAGCAGATCGTTGAGCATCGTGAAGATCTGGTTGGAGAGCGGCGCCAGGTTCGAGCCGTGCGGCAGCTTCGACACGTCGATCGGCGTGTCGTTGTCGACGTACGGCGTCGCGGGCTGCGACGGGCGAACGATCGGCGTCATGTAGACGAACTCGCCCTGGATCGTCGAGCTCGGCTGGGCGCTTCCCGACGGGTTGGGCAGCACGATGGCGTTGCGCTCGATCCGCAGCGCCGCCATCGCGTTCTCCGCGCTGAGCACGTTGAGGCAGTTCACGGCGACCTGGTGGCCGACCCACTCGTTGATGATCGGCGCCGCCGGGGTGTACGTGTCGGTGATGCCGTCGGTCGTCGTGCCTGCGGTCTGGTGCTGATAGGGCGTGCCGTTCGGCGCGATGCCCACGATCGAAAGGGACGCCCCGGTCCAGCTCGATTCGCCTTGAGCGGCCGGCCACGTCATCGTGATGAGCTGCTCTTGCGAGTCCTGCTGCTGCACGTCGGTGACGACGTAGTCGTCGACCGTGTACTGGAGCGGCAAGGCGCCGAGCATCGCCGTGGTCGTTTCCTCCCAGTCGGTGTTGTTGGCGACGTCGGTCACGAGCGGCGCGAACGCCTGCGCCGCGAGCGCCCAGTTGGGGTCGGTGAGCTTGACGAGGATCGGGCCCAGCACCGCGTACGCCGCCGAGAAGCGCGCGAGCGCCTCGAACAGCGTGTAGCGCGTGGGCGCGTCGAACGCGGCCGTTAGCGAGGACTTGTTGTTCGAGCTCGTGCTCAAGTTCGTGTTGTACGTGATCGACGTCAGAAGCTGGTCGTGCACGGTGACTTGCGCCTGATACGAATAGGCGTAGTCCCACGCCGCAGCCTCGACGAGCGGGTTCGCGTTCGGGCACTGGCCCGCCGTCGCGGCGAGCGCGGACTGCGCGACGAACGTCGGCGGCGACGGATACTGGCGGAACACGACCGGGATGGTGACCGGAACCGGCTTGCCGCCCGAGAACGGGCCGATGTGCGGCGGGGCCGGCGGCACCACGAGCTGCAGCCAGATCGACGGGCGCGCCTCATCGGCTCCCGCCTCTTCCTGCGACTCCAGGAAATACTGGACGTGCGTGACGTTGTACTGAAGGTCCATCGTCATCGTTTGGATCGACTCGACGTCCGACGTTCCGAACAGGAACGTCAGCAGACCGTCGCCGCCGGAGACCACTGGGACGTGTGCCGTCGACAGCGAGATCTTCGCGAGCATCTCCGGGCTCGTCGTGTCCGCTGCCGTCGGACCGATCTGCCCGAACAGTTCGATGCGGTCGCCGACCGACGCCGGAACGTCGCCGTTCCAGGTGACGAGATACTGCAGGATCGTGTCGAGCGCGTAGGCCGACGCGAGCGCCGCGCGCATCTGCTGCCCGAACGCGTCCTGCGCTTCCAGAAGCTGCGGCTGCGTCGGGCTGAACGGTGAGTCCGCGAACATCCCGTCGACTTCGAACTTCGTGTACTTGTCGGCGATCTGCTCGCGGCCCGTCGCGACGGGCGTGTACGCGTCGGTGTTGCCCGCAACTTGGGCCAGCTCGAACGCCTTCGCCGCGGATGCGGGAGCGAGATACGCGTCGACGGCGGCGAAGAACTGCTTGTTGAGCTGATCGAGGTCGATGTCCGTGAACAGCTTCGTCGCCGGCAGCGCTGGAACCGGCGGCGTGAACGTTGGCAGCACCGGCATGTCGACGGGCGCCGTGTTCAGCGCGTTGTCGAGCGGCGTGGGCGAGGAGTAGAACGGCCCGCTGTTCGGCGCGGTTCCGATCGACACGTCGAGCAGTACCGATGCGACCGCGAACAGCGATTGCGGTGCCGAGCCGCCCGAACCGCCGTCGCTCGGAACTCCCATTGCGGTGAGCTTCTTGCGCGCGCGGGCAGTGCTCGATTTCTTCTGCGCGGGCTGCGCGCCGTTCAGACCGACCGAGAGCGTCAGCGTCGCGAGCGCGATGCCGAATGCCGCCGCAAACGTCGTGATGTTCGGCTGGCCGGTGCCGCCGAAGCGTGCCGGGACGGAGCTCGCGACGTTCTGCGCGGCGGGGTACAGGATCGCGCCCGAGTGGTCTTTGAGCGACGGTGCGATGAGGTTGGCGTCGCGCTCGACGCCAGCGAGAACCGACAGCTCGAACACGGGCGGCAGCGCTGCGCCGCCGGTCGGGATCGTGAGCGCGAACGGGACCGGAGCCGGGAACGGCGCCGGGTTGACCGGCGGGGTCTCCGTCGCGCGGTCGGTAATGTACGCGACCATGCCGTCGACCATCGCGACGATCGGCGCGGCGTCGAGCGCGATGCGCGCCATGTTGCCGTTGGTGTCCAGCGCGAAGTTGGTCTCGGCGTAGAACGACACGCCGGGGCCTGCGACCTGCGTTTGGATCGTCTCGTAGCCTGGCAGCGCGTTGGCGAACTGAGCGGGCTTCCAGCCGGCGAACGCGGTCTCGCTGGGCGCGAGCATCAGGTTGAACACGCCCGCCTTGGGCGGCGTCTTCGAATCGCCCGGGACGCCAAAGTCGTAAGACGTGACGATGCCGGTCCACTGGTCGATCGGCACGATGGGATCGAAGTACAGGTTGGTGCCGGTCGCGGTGAGCTGCGACTGCGCCGGCATCTGGTTGCCGAACGCGTCGTTGACGAAGAAGTCGACCGTGAACGGCGAGCCGATGCTCGCGTACCGGTTGGGCGGCGTCGTCTGCCCTTGCGCGAAGTTGTAGAGCGGAGCGAACACCTGATACGTCTGCTCGGCCGCGGTCACTTCGGACGATACGCGCGTGGGCGCGGTCGTCGACGTGCCCGGGTTCTGCGGCTGAACCGGCGCCGACAGCGGGCTCTGCGCGAAACCGGTCGTCGCTTCGATCTGGTACGTCAGCAGCGCGTACAGCGCGTTGAGCTGCGCGGGGCCCGACGCCGCGGCGAGCGGCGCCAACTGCTCGAGCAGTCCGGTTTGCGCGGTGATGCCGGCGCTGACGTGCGCGGTGATGATCTCGTCGTACGTGTAGCCGCGCGACGAGTCGAGCAGACGCGCCGCGGCGGAATCGGCGGGGACGCTCACGGTCGCGGTGTTGTTGGCGATCAGCTCGAAACCGACCGCGCCCGGCGCGACCGCCGGATACTGGATCGAAAGCGCGGTGTCGGTGGTGCCCGCGTAGTATACCAGCGACGTGTCGAGCGACGAGCTCAGCACGATCGCGTTGTAGAACGGCTGGATCTGCGCCGGCGACGCCGTCGTGTTGCCCGTGCCGTCGGGATTCCACGGAATCAGCAGCGTGATCGGCGCGAAGCCGGTCGCGAGCGCGGTCTCCGGGAACGAGTCGCCGCTCGCGTTGACGTAGCGCAGGTAGTAGCCCGACGCGTTCGTCACCACGGCCTGCTGGATGATGTGCAGGAACTGCGACTGGGCGAGCGCGGCGTTCCCGCCGATCGTCGCACCGACCGGCACGCCTTGCGGCGCCGTCGTTGCGAGCATCTCCGTGGCGAACATCGGAGCGGGCGGCGCGGACACCGTCGTCGTGTTCGTCCGGAGCGTGAAGACGTCGCTCGCGTTGATCGTGTCGGACGTGAGCCCCGGTGTGCCGGAATTCGCCTGGTAGAGCACGGCGATGCCGGGGCTCGTGTACGCGGGACTCGACCCGCCGAGCAGCTCCACGATCTGCTGCAGCAGCAATTCGTCCTGCGCGCTCGCGCCCGTCAGCGCGAACACGTCGGGTAGGTATTTCTTCGAGCCGGGCGCGCCGGTCGGGATCGTCTTGACCGTGAGGTTGATCTGCGTCGCCCACGTGAACTGGCTCGTGAGCAGCGGCGTGCCGGACGTTCCGGGCGCCGCGCCGGCGCGCGATTCGACGACGACGTTGATCGGCGACGTTCCCTGCGCGGCTTGCAGCTGCGCAAGCGCCGCCGGGAACGGCCGCAGCGAACCGCCCGTTCCGGCGGGTCCGGTCCATACCGCCGGGTTCTCGAACGTGAAGTACTGCGGCCCGGTGTTCGTGAACGGCAATTGGGCCGGCGCGCTCGGAATCTGCACCTGGCTTGCCGTCACGCCTTGGTACGGCGCGAGCAGCGTCTGCGTGAGCGCCCAGTTCACCGTGGACGTGAACCACTTGGTGCCGGGATCGGCGTTGAGCGCGACCGTGTACTGCGCGGACGAGCCGCTTCCGCTCAAGGCGCCG
>JAQBPK010000234.1 GCA_028287565.1 Vulcanimicrobiota bacterium | reverse complement strand
GGGCGGAGTTCGAGCGGCTGGCCGGATGATGAAAGGGTTGTCCGACCGCGGCGGCCGATGACCGGTCCTCGTGGGATTGCTCGACGGTAAAACAATCGTCGTCACCGGGGTCGCGAACCGGTGGTCGATCGCCAGCGGGATCGCGAAGCAGCTGCACGCTCACGGGGCGCAGCTGGTCCTGACCTATCAGGGCGACCGCGTCGAGGACGCCGTCCGCGACCACGCCGAGCAGTTCGGCCACGCACCGGTGTTCGAGTGCGACGTCACCAAGGACGCCTCGCTGCGCAAGCTGGCGGCGAGCGTCGGGAAGATCGACGGCCTCGTCCATTCGATCGCCTTCGTCAAAAAAGAAGATCTGTCGGGGAAAGTCTACACGACCTCGCGCGACGGCTTCGCGATGGCGATGGACATCAGCGCGTACTCGCTGATCGCGCTGGTCGGCCATCTGGTGGACAACTTCAACGACGGCGCCTCGATCATGGCGCTGACGTATCTCGGCGCGACCCAGATCGTGCCGAACTACAACATCGCCGGAATCGCGAAGGCCGCGCTCGAGGCCACGATTCGCTACTTGGCGTTCGATCTCGGTGAGCGCGGCATCCGCGTGAACGGGATTTCCGCCGGGCCGATCAAGACGGCGTCGTCGCGGCAGGTTGCCGGTTTCTCGGCGATGCCGGCGAAGGTCGGCGCGGCGTCGCCGCTCAAGCGCAACGTGACGATCGAAGACGTCGGCAATGTCGCCGTGTACCTTGCGTCCCATCTGTCATCGCAGATCACCGCGGACGTACACTTCGTCGACGCAGGTTATCATGCGATGGGCATGTATCCTGAACCGGCGTCCACAGACCGGGCATGATGTCGGTTGCCATCCTGAGCTTGTCGAAGGACGCGCAGAATTGATGCGGGTTCCCACGGACGAGGAACTGGCGGCGATCGCGGTCGCATACCTCGCGGTGACCCGTCGCGACGAGACGGCGCCGCGCGCGGAGGCGTCGCGCTGGGCGCTCGCGGGACGGCTGCCGCTGCGCGACGTGCAGCACGCGCGCTTCGCGGCGCGGGCGGGGTCGCGTTGGAACGCCGCCGGGCGGCTCGATGGCTGACGCGCCGTTTCGCAAGATCCTCGTCGCTAACCGCAGCGAGATCGCGATTCGCGTCATGCGCAGCGCGCACGAGCTCGGCTGCGAGACCGTTGCCGTGTACTCGGACGCCGACCGGGACGCGCTGCACGTGCGGTACGCCGACGAAGCATATCACCTCGGACCCGCCGCACCATCGCAGTCGTACCTTAACGCCGACAAGCTGCTCGACGTCGCGCGCCGCGCGGGCGCGGATGCGATCCACCCGGGCTACGGTTTCTTCGCGGAGAACGCCGCGTTCGCGCGACGCGCCATCGCCGAGGGGATTACCTGGATCGGACCGCATCCCGATGCGATCGATGCGATGGGCGACAAGATTCGCTCTCGCCAAGCGATGGTCGCCGCGGGCGTTCCGGTGGTTCCGGGCGGCACCGACTCCATCGCCGACGCCGCGGCTGCGCGCGCCGCCGCGGAGAAATACGGGCTGCCGCTCGCGCTCAAGGCGTCGGGCGGGGGCGGCGGCAAGGGGCTCAAAGTCGCGCGCACCGTCGAGGAGCTGGAGTCGGCGTTCTCGACCGCGCAGCGCGAGGCGAGCGCGTACTTCGGCAACCCGACGATCTACGCCGAGCGCTATCTGGAGAATCCCAAGCACGTCGAGCTGCAGATCCTCGCCGACAAGCACGGCAACGTGCTGCACGTCGGCGAGCGTGACTGCTCGCTGCAGCGCCGCCACCAAAAGCTGTGGGAGGAAGCGCCGGCGCTGATCCCCGCGGTCGTGCGCGAGGGTTTGCGCGCTGCGGGCGTGCAGGCGGCGAAGGCGATCGGCTACGACTCGGTGGGCACGATCGAGTGTCTCGTGAGCGGCGACGCGTTCTATTTCCTCGAGATGAACACGCGCATCCAGGTGGAGCACACGGTGTCCGAAGAGATCTCGGGCATCGATTTGGTGCGCGAGCAGATTCTCGTCGCGGCGGGCCGTCCGCTGACCTTCACGCAAGCGGAGGTCGAGGCGGGCTTCCGCGGGCACGCGATCGAGGTGCGCGTCAACGCCGAAGATCCCGCGCAGAACTTCCGTCCCGCGCCCGGGACCGTTGAGCGCTACAAGGAACCGGGCGGGTTCGGCGTGCGTGTCGACTCCGCGGCGTATCCCGGCTTCACGATCACGCCCGACTACGACTCGATGATCGCCAAGCTCATCGTGCGCGGCCGCAACCGCGAGGAAACGCTCGCGCGGCTCGGTCGCGCGATCGACGAGTACGTCATAACCGGCGTCCTGACGACGCTGCCGCTCCTGCGCGCGCTGGTGGACTTCGGGCCAGTTCGGGACGCGTCGTATGGGACTGCGACCCTCGAGCCTTTCGCTGCGTCGCTCACCCTTCGACAAGCTCAGGGTGACACGGGCGCTCAGGGTGACAGAGCCGCTTCGAACGGTGTCGCGCACGCCACGGGTGGCGCATCGTCTTCGAGCGCCGCATCAGCTTCTTCTCCGACGCCCGATGACGATACGATTCGCGTCGAGGTGAACGGCCGGCTGTTCCGCGTGCGGTTCGTCGATCTGCCGCTTCCTCGCGGCGGCGCCGGTAGCTTCACAAGCCGTGGCGGCGGCGCGAACGCGGCCGTCGCGAAAAAGGGCGGGCCCGCGCGCAAGTCCGCGACCGGCGTGGGGAACGACGTCATCTCGCCGATGCACGGCGTGGTGGTCGAGGTCATGGTCGCGCAAGGTGCGAGCGTCGCCGAGGGCGACGTCGTCGCCGTGATCGAGGCGATGAAGATGATGAACGAGATTCGCGCGCACAAAGCCGGCACCGTCGCGAAGGTCCACGTCGAGCCCGGCGCAACCATCGAAGCGCGCACGCCGCTGATCACGCTGGCGTGAAGACCGCCGGCACAGTCCGATGAGCAGCGCCGAGCACGCCGGGGTGAAGCGCGACGTCTTCAGCATCGTCCTGCGGATCGGCTTGGCGATCGGTTTCTGCATCGACTTGTACGTCGGCGCGCTCTCGCTGTTCGCGCCGCAGCTCATCACGCCGCTGCTCGACATCCCGATGCACGATCCGGTGATCGTGCGCATCGCAGGCGGTGAGTACGTCGTCGCGGCGCTCGTCTACGCGCTAGCCTTCAGCGATCCGCGGCGCTTTCGCGCGCTGCTGTGGCTGTGCGCGCTCGATCAACTGTTCGGCGTCGTGATGCCGGCGCTGGCCGTCGCGCACGGCGAGATTCCGAGCACCTGGAAGATCGTCGCGCCGATCCCATTCCAGGCGCTACTCGCACTGCTGTTCGCCTATGCGGCGTGGCCGGGGCGGAACCGCAGCGCGACGCCGTTCATGCAGTAGCGCAATCCCGTCGGCTTGGGACCGTCGTCGAAGACGTGCCCGAGATGTCCGAGGCAGCGGCGGCAGTGCACCTCGGTGCGCGGCATGAACATCGCGTTGTCGGTCTTGGTCGCGACCGCGTTCGGCAGCGGCGCGTAGAAGCTCGGCCAGCCCGATCCGCTGTCGTACTTCGTCTTCGACGAGAACAGCGGCAGGTCGCAGCCCGCGCACGAGTACGTCCCCGTGCGCTTCTCGTCGTCGAGCGGGCTGGAGAACGCTCGCTCCGTCGACTCGTGACGCAGCACGGCGTACGACTCCGGCGGCAACAGCTTGCGCCACTCCTCGTCGCTGTGGGTCACGAGCGCCGACGCGGCGCGCGCGGCGGCCGGGCCGGCCAGAACGAACCCTACGAGCGCGGTGAGGACGGTGCTGCGTTTCATCATCGAGCTAACGATAGCGTACCACGGTCCGGATTGGCTGTATGCGGGCTTACGGGGACCGGGGCCAGGCGGGCGTAGGGCGCGGGCACCCGCCCGGCGCAACCGTACGGCGTGAGCGCGCGCGACCTCAACGCCAGCGGCATCCCGCTCCGGCCGTCCTATGAAGAACCCGACCCGCCGGTGCGGCGCGCCCCGCCGGGCACCTTCCCGTACACGCGCGGGATCCGGCGCGACATGTACCGCGGGCGGCTCTGGACGATGCGCCAGTACGCCGGCTTTGCGACGGCGACCGAGTCGAACGAGCGCTATCGCTACCTCCTCGCGCACGGCGTCAGCGGGCTGTCGGTCGCGTTCGACCTGCCCACGCAGCTCGGCTACGACTCGGATGCGCCGCAGTCGCGCGGCGAGGTGGGCAAGGTGGGCGTCGCGATCGACACCATCGACGACGTCGAGACCCTGTTCGACTCGATCCCGCTCGACCGCGTCACCGTGTCGATGACGATCAACGCGCCGGCGTCGATCCTGCTCGCGTTCGTGCTCGCGGTCGCGCGGCGCCGCGGCATCCCGTTCGACAAGCTGGGCGGGACGATCCAGAACGACGTGCTCAAAGAGTACGTCGCGCGCGGCACCTACATCTACCCGCCGGTCCCTTCGATGCGCCTGGTCACGGACGTGATGGCGTACTGCGCGCGCGAAGTGGAGAACTGGAACACGATCTCCATCTCCGGCTACCACATCCGCGAGGCGGGCTCGACCGCGCTGCAGGAGATCGCGTTCACGCTCGCCGACGCGAAGGCGTATCTGCGCGCGGCGCAGCGCGCCGGGCTCGACGTCGACACGGTCGCGCCGCGCATCTCCTTCTTCTGGAACGCGCACAACGATTTCTTCGAGGAGATCGCGAAGTTCCGCGCGGCGCGCACGCTCTGGGCGCAGATCGTGCGCGACGAGTTCGGCTCGAAAGATCCCAAATCGCAGATGCTGCGCTTCCACACGCAGACCGGCGGCTCGACGCTGACCGCACAAGAACCGGAGAACAACGTCGTGCGCGTCGCGCTGCAGGCGCTCGCCGCGGTGCTCGGCGGAACGCAGTCGCTGCACACCAACGGCCAGGACGAAGCGCTCGGCCTGCCGACCGCGCAATCCGCGCGCGTCGCGCTGCGCACGCAGCAGATCATTGCGCACGAGAGCGGCGTGACCGACGTGGTCGATCCGCTCGCCGGCTCGTACTACGTCGAGTCGCTCACCGACGAGCTCATCGTGCGCGCGCGCGAGCTGATGGCGGAGATCGACGCGATGGGCGGCGCGGTGGCGGCGATCGAGAACGGCTGGATGCAGGACCAGATCGGCGAAAGCGCCTACCGCGCTCAGCAGGACATCGAGCGCGGCCGCGCCGTCGTGGTCGCCGTGAACAAGTTCAACGAAGCGACGAACGGCGTGCCGATGCCGATCCAGCGCATCGACCCGTCGATCGAGCGCGATCAGATCGCGCGCACGCGCGCCTTTCGCGAGAACCGCGACGCCGACCGCACGGACGCCGCGCTCGACGCGGTCCGCCGCGCCGCCGAAGGCACCGACAACCTGATGCCGCACTTCATCGAAGCGGTCGACGCGGGCGCAACCCTAGGCGAAGTTTGCGACGTCCTACGTGATGTATTCGGAACGCATGTTGCAAGGGAGAGAATCGCATGAGACCGGGACCTCCAGAACCTGACATTATCGTCGATCGCCCGGAAGGATTGCTTCTAGTCGAAGTAAAGCAACGCATTAACGATCGCGACTTGAGTTTCTTCGTTGATCAGCTCGAGCGATACGTCGAAGCAACGCATCGCGCTGTCCCGGCATTTTCTTTGATCGTTGATCCGGTTAAAATGCGGTTCTATCGCGGAACTGACTCAGAAGCACTCGTCGAAACACTCTCGACGCGAGATGTCCTGTCGCGGTACGATCGAGAGTTCGGACATCACCCAATTTACGAGTCGTATCTAGTGAGCCTCGTCCAATCGTGGATCAACGACCTTGCATTGACCGGGATTGATGAGTTTCCGAGTGAAGTAAAGAAATTACCTGACGAACTTCAGAAGATGCTTGCCGCTTGAGGCCACGGCTCTACGTTGAGACTAATTTTGTCGTGGGCTATGCGAAAGAGCGGCATCACTGCCAAGACGAGCTTCTGGCGCTTGCGACCTCGGGCGATCTCGATATTCGCATTCCATCGGTCGCGGTCATGGAAGCGTATAAGTCATGGGAACGGGATCGCGAAGGTATGCTGCGAATCCGGGAATCACTACAAAGCGCGATTGAATGACGTACTCGATCGTAAGTTCGTTCCCGACGGAGCGCGCGACTTTACGGATGACCTCGATCGAGCCGCTACATCAGTTGCGCGCCGCCTAGATCGCGCACGAGCACGAACGGCGCGTTGTATCCAAATGCTCGCAGAGAGTGGGAGCATCATTCCCCTTCCGCTATCATGGGCTCTTGCCGTACGCGACGACGCGTTGATTCCCGCCGAGCCGGATGACATGATACTTGCTTCGGTGATCGACGACGCGAATCGCGATCCTCGTGACTCTATTCTGCTGACCGAAAACTCTGAGGACTTCGCTGAGCCATCGGTTCGAGCGGCATTGCAAATCGCCGGAGTGCATTATATGTACGACACGGCCGACGCACTGGCGCGTATACGGAGCGCCCTCGGATGATCGACGCGCCGATCGACCACATCGCCATCGTGGTGAAAGACCTCGACGAGACGATCCGCCTGTACACGAAGACGCTCGGATTCAGCGAAGTGTATCGCGAGATCGTCGCCGATCAGGGGATCGAGGCAGTCGGTCTTCGGACGGGGGACGCGGTGATCGAGCTGCTGCGGCCGCTCAGTGAAGATTCTCCGATCGCCAAGTACCGCGGCGACGCGCCCACGAAGGTGCACCACACGGCGTACCGCGTCGCGGACATTCGCGGTGAGCTCGCGCGCCTCAAAGCGGCCGGAGTCCGCCTGATCGACGAGGAGCCGCGCAAAGGCGCGCACGGGAACACGATCGCGTTCCTGCACCCCAAATCGACGGCCGGGGTGCTGATCGAGCTCTGCCAGCCGGAGCGCTGACTCTGCCGGACACGTGCGGGAACCCTCGCCCCCGCCGTCGCGTTCCCGGAATCATGCGAGCACACGGGATCGGTCGAGCCCTCATCGCGGTGCTCCTCGCCGCCTCAACGCTGGGCGCAGCGCCCGCATCGGGGCCGACCCCGAGCCCGATCGACCCGAACGCCGAAGCGCTCTTCACCGCCGCGCGCTCCGCGCGCTCGCAAAGCTCGTACGCGCACTATTCGGTGTACGCGACCGTCGTGCGGTTCCGGCGCAACGGCCGCCCGGTGAGCAGCACGTGGGACACGACGGAAGACATGCGGCGGCGCCTGGTCCACGCGCACGCGCTCAGCCGTGAGGAAGGCGCGCACCCGCACGTGCCGCACGGCATCAACATGGGCATCAGCGGCGGTCCCAGCGGCCCGATCATGGGCATCCCGCCGAAGGGCCAGATCGTGAGCCACGAGCCCGGCGACGATCCGATCGGCACGCTCACGTTCGCGGTCGACCAAGACTTCGGCCTCGCTCTCAACGCACCGCAGATCGCCGCGACCGCGGACATGAGCGAAGTCTCGGTCACCGTCACGACGCTGCCGCACATCGGCCGCACCGGAACGATCGCGCGCACGTACGAGGTGACGGACCTGGGCGACGGCACGGAAAACGGCATCGCGTTGCACCACCTCGGCCTGCGCCCACTGCGCGACCCGCGCCGCTACCGCCTGCGCGAGCTGTGGACCGACGTGAAGACATCCTTACCGGTCCGCGCGATCGTGGCCGGCATCGGCAACCGCGGCCCGCTGCAGAGCGTGAGCTGGCGCGTTGACTTCACGCAGCTGCAAGGCGGCACGTACATCACGCGCGAGACGGCGCTCGAACCGCTCAACACCGACGGCGGCCAACTGGACGACGTAACGATCACGTTCGCAGAGCTGCGCCCGACGAACCGGCTCACACCGGAAGAATCGCTAGGCCTCTCGGGCGACGTCGGCACGACGGACCCGTAACCGCACACGGGATCGCTAAGGCGATTGGCAGAGCGCAGAACCGCGGTGAAGAGGTCCTACCGAGCCGGTTGCAACCCCGCCCGGCGCGAGCCGCATGTCGAGGTCGGTCTCGAACGTGCGGTCCCACGGCAGCGTGATCGTGAACCCGGCATCCCGGAACTGCGGCTCGATGCGCCCGAGGAGGTCTAGCCCTTCGCGCCAGAGCAGCGCCCGGTTTTCCGACGCGGTGCGGCGCGCGACGTCCGGCAACAGCAAGGTGTGGTCGCTGATTCCCGCAGCGTTGAGATCGTTGTTGAGCTGCGGCCGGACGACCGTGTGGAACGCGACGTCGTCAACGTATCGCATCAGCGTGAACGTCGCGTGCGCGCGCGGGTCGTACGTGCGAAAGCGTATGCCGGCCATCACGGCTACGGCTTCGGGCAGCGCCGTCCCGACCGTGTTCGCGACGGTGTTCCACGATGCGAACGATGCGACGCTTCCCGCGATCCCACGCGCGATGAGGTCCTCGGTGAGCTTCCGCTGCTGCGCGTAATCATCGGTCGCCAGAAACGAAAGATCGGCGACGGCCGCAAGCGGCACCCCCTGCGACGACTTGCTGCGGAAATCGACGTCCCGCGCGATCGCATCGACGAACGCCGCTTGGTCGCTCGCGCTCGTGGCCGGCACGCGCACGAACAAGTCGATGTCGGCCTGCTCGTCGTCGCGCGCGAGCCGGCCGCCGCACGTGCGGATCAAGTCGGCGATCGTAACGGCGATCGGCGCGAACTCCAGCGGATCGTTCACGCTGGCGCCGTCCGCGCGCGAATAACGGACGCGCACGCGCGGAACGACGCGCGCTTCACCTGCCAGCGCCGCCGACATGAGCGCCATCGCGAGCTCGTCCGCGCCCGGCTCGATCGACGCACGCGAGGGCGGCAGCCAGCGCGCCGCAAACGCGCGCAGCGCAGCAAGGTCGCGCAGATGTAACCCCACGGGACCTGCATCGTCCTGGCCGAGCACTATGCGATCGAACCCGCCTTCGGCAGTTGTGCGCAGCGCGAACAGATCCACGTCGCGGTCGCGCGCACGCGTCTCCAGATACGCATCGAGCGCGGGCCCGAGCTGCGCGCGGAGCTTCGCCGCAAACGCCCGCTGCTGCTCGGTCTGGGGCGGATCGGGCAAATTCGCATACTGCTGAACCGCGCCCCACACGTCCCCGCCGGCGAACGGAAACGATGCCGCAGGACCGAGCCGCGGCACGCCGGTCGGCGCCAAACGCATCACCGTCCCGAACACCGCGAACGAAGCATTCGCACGCGACGCGCGAATCGCCGCGAGATCCTGCAGCCGCGTGTACGCGACGGCCCGCGAAACCCCGGGAATCCGCGACGCGACGAGCCCGCCGTAGACGATCATGTCCTGCGAGACGACGTACGCCCGCGCATCGCGCGGCGCATCGTCGCGCAGCCAGCGCATGATCCCCGCGGAATCGCCCGGCGTGAGATACCGCCCGAGCATCGGCCGCGGCGGCTCGACGACGGTCACCCCCGCGATCGCCCCGAGCAGACGCGGCAACTGCGCCGTGACCGGCCGGTCGTCCAGCGGAACGACGACGAACGTCAGGGCGAGGAAAGACGAGAAGAGCGCCGCGATCGAATCCACCGCGGCGCTCGTTCGTCACGGAAGCCGATTAACTCTTGAAGCCGTAGAGCCCGTGCCCTTTGGGATCGGCGACGAAGATCTTGTAGGCTTTGCGGATGCCGAGCGACTGGGTGAACTCCACATGAACCGGCGTGCCCGGCTTGAGGTCTTTGGTCTGCACGCTCTTGCCGTTCTTGAACAGCGTCGCGAAGTTGGGCGCGTACAAGAACGAGAGATCGGCCGGCACGCCGTCGATGCAGTGAACGCGGATGTTCTCGGTCGAGACGTGGCGGACGTAGCCGTGGCAGTCGCGGATCTTACCGCCCGGCAGCGACGCGCCTTGCCGCTCGGTGACGGCAGCGGACGCGACGAGAGCGGACGAGGCGAAGGCCGCGAGAGCGATGACTGCGGGAAGCGAACGGCGGATGAAGGCGAAGAGCATGATGTGAGGTTCCTTCCGAAATGATCGAATGCCGGACGATGGCGAGCGCCGAGCGGCTGGACGCCTTCGCGCTGATGCGGCGCTTTCGAGCGGACCAAGCCGCACTCGGCGACGCGCTGGCGCTGTTCATCGACCGCCCGGACTATGGATTCGTATGGCTGGCGTACGACGACGGTATACCCGCCGCGTGCGTTTCCGTCGCATTCGGAATCTCCACGGAAACGGGCGGCGTCGTCGCGAGCCTGCGCGACCTCTTCGTGGCCGAGGAACGCCGCCGCCGCGGCATCGGCTCGGCACTGATAGCGACGCTGCACGGCCGCCTAGCACACCTGGACGTGACCAGCATCGAAGCCACGATCCCGGACGACCCGGCGCTGCGCGCGTTCTTCGCGGCCCGCAGCTACACGGACCACGGCGGAACACGCGTCAGCCTCGACCGGCGGTAATCGTCAGCCTCGACCGCCGTAACAACCTCCACCGCCGCTAATCGATCGCAGGGGCGAGGCGCCCCCGCGCCGCAGCGAGCAATTGCTCGGCAGCCACACGATCGACACCACGCCGCGCCATAACGACGGCCGTCTTCACTGAGCCGCCGGCCGCATCCAGCAGCGCCCGCGCATCGACGTCGCCCGCAAGATCGCGCACGAGCCGCTCGCTGCGTGCACGGAGCTTCGCATTGGTCGAAACGACGTCGACCATCCGGTTCCCGTACGTCTTCCCCAGCCGAATCATCGCACCGGTCGAGATCGCGTTGAGCACGATCTTCTGCGCCGTCCCGGCCCGCATCCGCGTCGACCCCTGAATCGGCTCGGCCCCGGTCGCAACGACGATCGCAACATCAGCATCCCGCGCAAGCGGCGAGTTCGGTGCGTTCACGATCCCCACCGTGCGCGCTCCACGGACGCGAGCCGCACGCAACGCAGCACGAACGAACGGCGCCCCACCGCTAGCCGAAACGCCGATGACGACGTCCCCAGCGGCGACGTCGTCGACCGAACGCGCGCCCGCCTCGGCATCATCTTCAGCGCCTTCCACGGCATGGCGCAACGCAACGTCACCGCCCGCGATCCGCGCGTCGAACAAACCGGGATCGGCACCGAACGTCGGCGGAAGCTCCGCTGCGTCGAGCACCGCAAGCCGTCCACTGGTTCCGGCACCGACGAGCACGACGCGTCCACCGTTCTCAATCGCCGTAACGACGAGCGACATGGCACGCGCGATCTCGTCCGACGCAGCGAGCGCCGCATCGACCGAAACGCGATGCGCCTCCACCAGCGACCGCGCGAGCGCAACGTCATCGAGCCGGTCGATGTCGACCGTCGCCGCATCGAGCCCTTCGGTCGCCGGCAGCTCGCTCATACGCGCGGCGCTCGCCTCACTTCGCGCCGGAAACCAAACGTTCGGCGAGCCGCAATGCCCCGCGCACCGGCTCGTCCCCACCCTTCACGATCGCAGCGCCGGCGATATCCCCGTTCAACCGCGTCTCGAGCAAGAACGTCAGCAAGCTGTTCTCCGCGAACAACCCGCCCGCCAGCGCAATGCGCGGCGAAGCATCGAGCAACTCGACGGCACGCAGCGCCGACTTCACGACATCGCCGAGCTCCACCGCGGCCTGCTGCACGATCTTGGTCGAAGCTCGGTTCCCTTTGCCAGCGAACGCGAGAATGCTCGGCGCCAAAGCGGCGATCTTCGAAGGCTTGACCTGCGAATCGTACAGCGCTTCCAAATAACGTGCGCGATCGGGAGCGTCCAACGCACGGGCGACGAGATCGGTGGTCTCGTCGCGACTAGCCCGACCGTCCAGCACCCGCCCGTACAGCTTCACCGCCTGCATGCCAATCCAGAACGCAGACCCTTCGTCACCAGCGAGATACCCGAGCCCCCCGACACGCTGCGAACGCTCTCCATGTTCCGCATACGCCGTGGACCCCGTGCCCGCAATCAAGACCGCGCCATCCCCATCGGGAACCGCTGCGCGAAAAGCAATGGCAACATCATCGCCAACGACGACGCGCACCCCGCGAAATGCAATCGCGATCAGCTCTCGCAGCGCATCGGCAATGCGCGCACGGCCCGCACCAGCGGCACCGACATAGATTGCATCGGCATCGTCCCCATCGAGAACGTCACGAATCGCGGAGATGATGATATCCGCCGCATCGTCGATGCCGAGCGTCGTGGCGTTCGCACCGGGACGGCGCGACTCGCGAACGCACTCGCCGTCTTTCGACATCGCGGCTACGGTGGACGTCCCGCCTGCATCGACTCCTACACAGATCACTGCGGTCAAGTTCCTCTCATGGGGGCGCTCAGCCTTGGGCAATGCGGGTTGGGCGGGTGCGGCACACTACTGTGGCGGGCACGCTCCCTTCGCGCTTCCTGCGCTGCGGTCGCTACCGCTGCGTTCGCTCCCGCCATCCTGGCTCCACGAACTCCGCGAGTACCCGCCACAGTAGTGTGCCGCACCCACCCCGGCACGATGGTGCTTTGGTGACCTGGCACGATGGTGACTTTTCCTACCAACCCACGACACGTTCTTCGCATTCCAACATCGTGCCGGGTCGGGGGAGCGACATTGCTTTGGCGGGGCGTCGCGGAAGCGCGGAGCCCAGGATGGGCGGGAGCGCTGGAGCGCCGAGCGACCGGAGCGCACGAAGCGCGCAGGGAGCGTCCCCGCCACAGCAATGTCGCTCCCCCGGCCAACCACCCCCGGTCGGTCAAACCGAACGCGCCGTGCCGCCCAGTTCCTCTTCGCGAACGCGTTCAAGCAGCGACAGGAGCTCGTGCGGCGCAATCGACCCCAACACGCGCGGACCAGCCGCGCCCGTGACGCGCGGCAACCCGGCAGCACGGCCCCGCAGCGTCGTGTAGCCGAGCACCGCGAACGCGATCGCTTCCTTCGCGTCAGCGTTCACCCCAAATTCGTCCGAGATAACAACCCGAATGCCGTCGAGCAACGCACGCAGGCCCTCAACGAGTGCCGGATTGCGGGCGCCGCCTCCACTTACGATGAGCAACTTTGCACGCGGGGCGGCCTTACGGAACGCATCCGCCACGGAATGCACGGTGAGCGCGGTTAGCGTTGCGACGGCATCCGACAGTGCGAGTGCGTCGAGCGCGGTCCGCCACCGTGCGATGAATGGCGCGCCGTATTGTTCGCGGCCCGTCGTCTTCGGCGGGAGTTGGACGAAGTACGAATCGTCCAGCATTCGCGCGAGCAGTCCCGGGTCGGTGGTGCCGCTGCGGGCTAGGTTGCCGTCGTTATCGTAATGTTGCGCGCCTTCGGTACGCGCCGTGACGTAGGTGTCAATCGGGAGGTTCGCGGGGCCTGAGTCGAAGGCGATTTCCTCGGGCAGGACCGTCATGTTTGCGATGCCGCCGAGGTTGAGTGCTACGTACGGTGCCTTGTCGCCGAAGAGGATTGCGTCGACGAATGGTACGAGCGGGGCTCCCGTTCCGCCGGCTGCGGTGTCCGCCGAACGGAAGTCGTAGATCACCGTGGCGTTGACGCGTTCGCGGATACGGAACGCGTCGCCGACCTGCAGCGTGTGTCGTGAGACGTTGTCGTGTGCTAGCGTGAGGCCGTGCGAGGCGACAGCGTCTAGGCTGGTGCCCGCCGCGACGGTCGCGATCGCGTTGCCGAATGCTTCGCCGACCGCGGCGTGCAGGGCGGAGACTTCCAGCGCGCCGATGGGTGCCGGGGGATAAGCTGCCATGATGCGGGCGCGTAGTGCGTCGTCGAACGGGATCGTTGCGAAGCGGTCGCATTGCACGCTGACTCCTTCGCCGTTTGCGACGACGTCGCAGATTGCGACATCGATTCCGTCGAGCGATGTTCCCGAGATCGCGCCCGCGATCTTCATGCTCTGTCGATTTCCGTCACCGCTGCGTCCGCGACCGCGGCTCGTATTTCGCGCAGGTCCGTTCGGCCGTGGTGGACGTTGTTCGTTAGGAGCACGACGTTCAGGTCGCGATCCGGGTCGATCCAGATTGAGGTGCCGCTGAAACCCGTATGGCCGAACGTGTTCGCCGACATCAGCGCGCCGCACGAGTTTTCGTCGTTGGTTTTTAGCGCCCAGCCCAGGCCGCGGCGGAGCGTCAGGTCGTAGGCCTGCTCGCGTACGGCTTCGCGCGCCAGCGCGCGGTCTAGCGGGGTTGGGCGGCCATGCAATCCCGCGAGATACCATTCGCCGAGCAACGCTACGTCGCGTGCGTCGCCGAAGAGTCCCGCGTGGCCCGCGACGCGGCCCATCAGGTACGCTTTTTCGTCGTGGACGTCGCCTTGGACGCTGCCGCGCCACGCATCGGTCTCCGTTGCGGGGATCGCCTTGCGCTCTCGGCCGCGCGGCTTGTACGCGATCGACGTCGCGCCCCAGCCGTGCAGCACCGTTTCGACGACCGTCGCCAGGGAGCCATGCCGCGCCGCGCGGGCGACGATCGTGCCGAGCGCGATGTAGCCGAGATCGCTGTAGATTACCTTTTCGCCCGGCGGTGCCGCGAGCGGTTCGGTGAGCGCGAACGTTTCGACGCTCTTGTCGAGCAGCGTGCGGTAGTCGGCGCCGCTTTTGAAGCCTGCGTCGTGCGCGAGGATCTGGCGCAGCGCGATCGGAGCGTGGTCCGTGCCGCACCATTCCGGGACGACCGGCGTCAGCGGGTCGTCGAGCGTCAGCGCGCCGCGCGCGACTTGGTCCAGCGCGACCGTCGCCACGAACACTTTCGTGATCGACGCGAGGTCGAACCGCGTATCCGCGTAGCATGGAAGCGACGGGCCGTCGTCGCGCGTGCGGCCGTAGGCGCGCTCGTAGCGGACGCGGCCGCGGTGCTCCACGCGTACGACGGCCGCGCTGAAGCGGACGCCGAGCGCGGCGCGCACGGCCGCGTCGATCTCAGTGAACAGCGCCGTTGGTCGTCAGGCGAACGGGCAGCGTGCCGCGCACTTCGGCGCGGCCGGAGATCACGTCGGCGCAGCCTTCCAGCGAGATGATCTGACCGCCGTAGATGCAGATCACGCGCAGCGCCTCCGGCCAGAGCATCGCGTCGTACGGCGAGCGCGCCGAGATGACGAGCGCGTCGGGTGCGAATGCCAGGATTCGCGACACGGCATCGTACTGGCCGGGGTAAAGGTGCGCGTCGCGCGTGACGATCACGAACTCCCGGTCGCCCAGCGCGGGGATGTGTTCCAGCAGCACGTCGATGTCGTCGGCGGCGGGATCGAGCGGCACGCGCATGATCTCGCTCTTCCAGCCGCGGCGGCGCAGCGCGGAGCTGAGCGACGGGATTTCGTCGGTTTTCGCGCGCCTGCCCGAGGTCGCGGCGTTGTCGACGACCGTTCCCTCGAACGAGATGACGGTGACCGGCTTGCCCGCGCGCAAGTGCGCGTCACCGCGGAGCACCGTCACCGCGCGGCGCGCGGCGTCGAGCGGCCATTGGTCGTCAACCGGCTCGCCGCCAAGCGCCGATGGACGCGCGAGACGCTGGCGCAAGCCGCGCACGCGCTCGTGCGCCTGTTGCAGGCGTTCGAGCGGGATCTCGCCGCTGTTTACGGCCGCGACGATCGCTTCGGCGGCTTGCTGCGCGAGCTCGAGATGGTGGCTAATCAGCAGCAGGTCCGCGCCGGCCGCGAGCGCTTCGACCGCGCCGCGAACCGTGCCGATGCTGCCCGCGATCGCGTCCATCTCGAGACAGTCCGTGGCGACGATGCCGTCGTAGCCGAGCTCGCCGCGGAGCAGATCGGTGAGCACCTTGCGCGAGATCGTCGCCGGGCGGTCGGGGTCGAACGCTTCGATCACGACGTGCGCGGTGATCACAATGGATGCCGCGTGGTCGGTGATCGTGCGCGCGAACGGAACGAGGTCGCGCGCGCGCAGCGTTGCCGCGTCCGCTGTGACGCGCGGCAGCGCGACGTGCGAGTCTTCCGCCGTCGAGCCGTGGCCCGGGAAATGCTTCACCGTCGCGGCGACACCAGCGCGTTCCAAGCCGTGCGCGAAGGCGCCGGCGAACGCGCCGACGCGCTCGGGATCGTCGCCGTACGCGCGCGTCGCGACAACGACGCTGCGCGGCTGCAGCGAGAGATCGGCGACCGGCGCGAGATCGACGTTGATTCCGAGCCGCGCGAGATCTCGCCCGAGCAGCGTGCCGAGCTTTTCGGCCAGCGCGACGTCGCCCGTGGCACCGACCGCCATCGCGGACGGCAGCGCGGCCACGCCGTGCTGGATCCGCTCCACGCGCCCGCCTTCTTGATCGACGGTGATCAGCGGCGGCGGCGACGTCGTGTCGCGCAGTGCGCCGACAAGATCGCGCAGCTCGTCGGTCGGGCCGACATTGCGGGCGAACAAGATGAGCGCGCCCGGTCCGAAGGCGCGCAGTGCATCGAGGGGAGCCGTGTCGGGCGTGGTGCCGGTGAATCCGACTCCGATCACGCCGCGCGCAAGCGCGCCGAGATCAGCGGGTTGGGTCATTCACGCGAGCTTCGACGTGCGCGCGCGGAACCTAGGTGCGAGCCGGCGATCGTCCCTTAGTGCTTGATCAGGCGGATGATCTGCGCGATGACCTTACCGGCCGTCTTCGAGATGAAGATCTGCACCTTCGAACCCTTCGAGACGTCCGTGAGCGTGTGATAGCCGGGATCGTCGGACTGCACGCTGGTCGAGGGCATGGTCGACACGTCGACGCGTCCTTGCGTGGTCGAATCGACAGTCACGACGCCGCGCTGGTAGTCGACGTTGGTGACGCGGCCTTCGATCACGCCGCCGTCGCGCGCGGGGGCCGCGGCGCCCGCGGTCGCCGTCGCCGACGGGCTCGGCGCGGGTGCGGCGAGCGCGGCAACGGGGACCACGAAGAGGCCGAGGACCAAACTGGCAACGACGAAGGGGCGCATTTCCCTGGGATAACGCATGGAAGTCCTCGGTTCGTTCCGGTCAGTTGCGGATCGTTCCCACCGAGCGCAGATATGCTTCGCGCGCACCCGGCTCGCCGGCTTTCGCGCGGGCGCGCGCCGCTCGCGCCGCGACGATGGTCTCATCATCCGCACTTTTCCCGCCCAGGATGACGCGCAATGCGAGCAGCGCCTCGTCTGCCGCTCGCGCGCCGACCGTTTCGAGCGCGCGGTAGAACGGCTGCGCTTTGGGATCCGGCGAGCGCTCGCGCAGCGCGGCCGCGATCGCGTCTGCTTTGCCGGGCGAGCCGTCGAGGAGGTAGCCGTCGAGAGGGTGCAGTTCCACGAGCATGCGATTCGCGGTGCGTCCGCTCGCGCTTGCCGCGGCGGTCGCGACCATTGCCGCGGGGCCGCCCGCCGACCCGCTCGCCGCGATCGCCGCGGCGAACGGCCATGCCGCGTCGTCCCACCTGCGGGCGACGGGGAAGCGCATCGTGGAAGGCCGCACCGTCACGACGGTCGTGGACCAGCTTGGGACGCAGCGGCTCGTGCACCGGTGCCTCAACGGCGTCTGCGGCGGGACGTGGTTCGACGGGTCGCGCGAGTGGACGTTCGGCCTGAACGAGGTGGCGCTGCCCGAGGACGTCGACGACGCGACCCTGATTCAGCGGACGCTGTTCGCGATCGTGTCGTACGCCTTCGCGGAGCCCGCTTTCCGGGCAGGCGGCGGTACGGTCACGCGTGAGAGCGCCGGCCACTGGCGGGTGCGCGCGCGCGACGGCATCGAGCTGGTGGCGGTGATCGATCCGACCTCGCACGCCGTGCAACGCGTCGAGATCGCCGCCGGGCGGACGGTCAGCAGCTACGGCCGCGAGGCGCGTGCCGCGAACGGCGCGACCTTTGCGCTCGACCGCGGCGGGCCGCTCGAGACCGGCCCGCTCGACGAGGTCGCCGTCGTCCCCGGGCCGCTGGGACCGCCGGCCGGCGTCGTCGCGACCTTCTCCGCGGACGCCCCGGTCGCGCTCGGCGGCGAGCCGATCCCGATCGTCCCGTGCACGCTCGCCGGCCGCAGCGCGCGCTGCCTGCTCGACACCGGCGCGACGCCTAGCGCGATGACGCTGGCGACGGCCGAGGCGCTGGGCCTGGAGCCGCACGGCGAGCTCGAGATCGCCGCCTTCGGGCGCTTCGCGACCGGTTTCGTCGAGGCGGGGCCGCTCGCGCTCGGCGCGGCGCGCTTCGAGCGGGCCAAGTTCGCGGTGATCCCGCAATCGAGCGCGGCGCGCTTCGACGTCATCGTCGGCAGCGATCTGCTTGGCCGGGCGCGCCTCGTGCTTGACCGCGCGCGGCGCACCGCGCGATTGCTGCCGCCGGGGACGAGCGACGCGAAGGGGCCGAACGTCGTCCGGCTGACGTTCAGCTCCGGCTCGCCGATCGTGCAGACGACCTTCGGACCCCAGGGCGCCCGGGCGCTTCTCGATACGGGCGACCAGGCGATCCTCTCCTTCGGCTACGCCGCCTACCGCGAAGGCCCGCAGTGGCCCGTTCTCGGCCGTGGCCAGGCGGTCGGCATCGCGGGTGCGGACGACATTCTGACGGTGGACGTTCCCGCGCTCCAGATCGGTTCGCTCGCCCTAGGCCAGACGCGGGCGACGGTGCGGCGCACCCAGACGCGCGCGCACGTCGGTATAGGGCTTTGGGAGCGCTTCGTCGTCGACCTCGACGAGGAAGCAGGGCGCGCCTCGTTTAGTCCCCGCTGAACTTGGGGACGAAAGTCCCCGTACGGGATAGGACTTTCCCGGACGGGAGCATGTCTGTATGGATCCCCTGCGCACGCTCGTCGAACGGCTCGACGCCCAAGACCCGGCCACCGCGGCACACGGCCGGGCGGTTGCGCAGTGGTGCGCGCGCATCACCGACGAGCTGCGGTTGCCGCGCGACGAGCGCGTCTGGATCACCCGCTCCGCGCACCTCCACGACGTCGGAAAGCTCTGCGTGCCCGAGGAGCTGTTGCGCGCGCCCCGCGCGCTGGGCCCCGCCGAACGCGCCGCGGTCGCGCTGCACGTGATCGAGGGCGAAAAGCTGCTGGCCGAGTACGACCTGCTCGTCTACCGGGACGCCGTGCGCCACCACCACGAGCGCTTCGACGGGCGCGGCTATCCCGACGGCCTGCGCGGCACGGCGATCCCGCTCGCGGCGCGAATCGTCTCGGTAGCCGACGCGTTCGACGCGATGACCGGCCAGCGCCCGTACCGCTTTCCGATGACCCCGGACCGCGCGCTGCTCGAGATCGAGCGCTCGCGCGGCACGCAGTTCGACCCCGACGTCGTCGACGTGATGCTGTCGGTCGTGGGGGACGCGCTCAGGCGGCCGGTCGCGGTCTAGGCGCCGGCGCCGGCCGATTCGTTAGTCCAGGTCCGCTTCGAGGGCTTCGGCGGTCCGCTGCATCACCTTCGCCAGCAGCGCGATGGCGCCGGCGCGGTTCGTGTTGAGCAGCATGTACTGCATCCGGTCGTTGGGGTGCAGCACAACGAAGACGCCTTTGCTGCCCTGCGTGATCGAGTGGAGGATGCGGTCGATGAACGCCCGGTCCTCGTCGTCCAGTTGGACGGCTCCGCCTTCCTCCTTGAGGAGGTCGCGCAGAAACGTATCGAGATTGTCTGGGACATCCATGTGCAAACACCCTCGTTCGGTACGAGCGTCGTCGTCTGTAATTTGATATCGGCCGATGGTGCCGAAAGTGAAGCCCCTGCGTCAAGACTGAGTAAGCCTTCCGCACAGCCGGACGGCGATTGCTCGCTGGATGACCGAGCGTTCGCAGACCGCGTTTTCCGAGGCGTCCGCTTTCGGCGCGGGCCTAGTTACCGGATCAACGACAGCGGGGTCCGCGCAGTTCCCGCACACCGCGTTCCCCGGGTTCTGCGCGGAACGGGCGAGCGAGGCGGCGAACGCCGCGCAAGCGCTCGCCGGGCGCAAGGAGGCTCGTACGTTTTCCGGATTCAAGGCGTTCATCGCGCGCGGCAACGTGATCGATTTGGCGGTCGCCGTCGTGCTGGGCGCCGCGTTCACCGCCGTCGTGAACGCGCTGGTCAAAGATCTCATCACGCCGCTGATCGCCGCGCTGGTCGGCAAGCCCGACTTCTCCCGGCTGGGCTTCACGATCAACCACTCCAAGTTCGCGCTCGGCGACTTCGTCAACGCGCTCATCACGTTTCTGCTCGACGCGGCGGTGATCTACTACCTGATCATCGTGCCGATCCGGATTGCGTCCGAACGGTTCGAGAAGCCCGCCGCGCCGGTGCTCGCGCAAAAGACGTGTCCGGAATGCCTGAGCGAGATCCCGCAGGACGCGCGGCGCTGCAAGTACTGCACCGCCGTCGTGGTGCGCGGCGCGAACGCGGGCGCCTGATCGGCCGCGCGCGCCGCACGGACGCGGGTAGATAGGACGGTGGAGCTGCGCTGCGACGTCGTCGTGCTCGGTGCCGGCGCCGCGGGGCTTGCCGCGGCGCGCGTGCTTTCGCGCGCCGGCGTTTCGGCGGTCGTGCTCGAAGCGCGCGACCGCATCGGCGGGCGAATCTACACGCGCGAGGACCCCGGTCTGCCGCTTGCGGTTGACCTCGGCGGCGAGTTCATCCACGGTACAGCGGAGGAGAGCTTCGCGCTCGTGCGCGCGGCGAACACCGTGGCCGTCGACTTGGGCGAGACGGCCTTCATGTACGAGAACGGCGAGCTGCGCGAGGGCGAGGACCCGTTCGAGATCGTCGAGCGGATCATGAAACGGGCGCGCGACCTGCGCGTGGACGTCAGCGTCGAGGAGTTCTTGCAGAGTCTGCCCGAGACTCCGGACGCCGAGCGCGAGCGCCGCTACGCGCGCATGCTGGTCGAGGGATTCGACGCCGCCGACCCGCGCATCGCGAGCACGCGCGCGATCGCCGGCGAGTGGAACGGCGACGAAGGCGGGCAGACGTCGGAACAGTTCCGGCCGCTCGGCGGGTACGCGCGTTTGCTGCGCACGCTGCACGGCGCGCTCGATCCGGCGCGCGTCAACGTACGCCTCGCAACGGTCGCGCGTGTGCTGCGCCGGCAGCCCGGCGGCGTGACGGTCGATGCGATGTTATCGACGGGCGAAGCGCTTGAAGTGCGCGCTCGCGCCGCGATCGTGACGCTGCCCGCCGGCGTGCTCAAAGCGCACGGGCTACTCTTCGAACCGGAGCTGCCGCAGCGCACGCGCGCCGCGCTTGCGCGGATCGTGATGGGGCCGGTCACCAAGCTCGTGCTGCGGTTTCGCAGCGCATTCTGGGAACGCGTGCGCGACGGCCGCTATCGCGACGGCGCGTTCTTCCACAATCCGGACGCGGCGTTTCCGACGTTCTGGACGTTTCTGCCGCTGCGCGCGCCGGTGCTCGTGGCGTGGGCGGGCGGGCCGAAATCCGATGCGCTGGCCGGCCGCGAGGAACCGGCGCTCGTCGCGACGGCGCTCGACGACCTGCGCACGCTCTTCGGCGACGAAGCCGACCCGCGCGCGGAGTTGGAAGCCACGTACGCGCACGATTGGCAGCGCGATCCGTTCTCGCGCGGCGCGTACAGCTACGTCGCCGTCGGCCCCGCCGACCCGCGCGCCGATTTGGCGGCGCCGGTCGACGGCGTCGTCTTCTTCGCCGGTGAAGCGACAGCGGCGACGAGCGAAGCGGGAACCGTCGCCGGCGCGCTGCAGAGCGGCGAGCGCGCGGCGCGCGAGGCGCTAACAGCTATCGGCGCGTCCGGCTGACGCGCTCGACCCACCAGATCAGCCCGATCTGCAGCGGGACGCGCGCCCATAGCGCCCACGTGGGCGCCACGCCCACGAAACGCTCGGCATCGACAGCCATGTAGATGTTCGCCGGCCAGACGGCAAGCAACAGCGCGATAAGGCCGAACCCGGCGGCGCGTCGCGTCGGCGGGAACATCAAGCCAACCCCGCCCGCGATCTCCGCGATCCCGCTGATGGCGACGAGCTCCGCGGCATGCCCGAGTTGCGGCGGAACGATCTTCTGATACATCGCAGGCCGCACGAAATGCAGCGTGCCCGCCGCTACGAAGAGGACGCCGGTGATCGGGATGCTCGTACGCATACGGCGAGCCGTTAGTTGACGCGCTTCTCGCGGCCTTTCCACTCGCGTTCGCGCAGCACGTATTTCTGAATCTTGCCGGTCGATGTTTTCGGGAGCTCGCCGAATTCGACGCTCTTTGGGACTTTAAATGCGGCGATGCGCTCGCGCGCGAACGCACGCAGCTCGTCCGCGCTCAGCGCGCGGCCTGGTTTGAGCGTCACGAAGGCCTTCGGGACTTCGCCCCACTTTTCGTCCGGGACCGCGACGACCGCGCACTCAAGCACCGCGTCGTGCTCGAGTAGCACCTTCTCGACTTGCTGCGTCGAGATGTTCTCGCCGCCGCTGATGATCACGTCCTTCGCGCGGTCGACGATCTCGATGTAGCCGTCCTCGTGCACCACGGCGATGTCGCCCGAGTGGAACCAGCCGCCTTCGAACGCCTTGGCCGTCGCCTCGGGATCGGCGTAGTAGCCCTTCATGACGTTGTTGCCGCGCATGACTATCTCGCCTTGCGTCGTTGCGTCGCGCGGCACGTCGTTCAGCTCGGAGTCGACCACGCGCACGTCGCGCGGGCCGAGCGTGGTCATCGGGACGCCTTGGCGGCTGCGCAGGCGCGCGCGCTCGGCGGCGGGGAAGCCGTCCCACTGCGGGCTGTGCCACGCGCACTCGGTGATCGGCCCGTATACCTCGGTGAGGCCGTAGACGTGGTGCAGCTCCGCGCCGAGCGCTTCGATCTGCGCGATCGTCGCGGGCGCGGGCGGCGCGCCTGCTGTGGTCACGACGACGCGGTGCGGAAACGCTACGGTATCCGGATGGTTCACCAAACCGATCAGCACCGTCGGCGCCGCGCAGAAGTGCGTCACGCCCTCCTGGTGAATCCCGTGGTTGATGCCGGCGGCGTCGACCTTGCGCAGGCACACGTGCGTCGCCCCGGCCGCGGTGACCGCCCACGGAAAGCACCAGCCGTTGCAGTGGAACATCGGGAGCGTCCACAGATAGACGCTCTCCGGGCGCAGGTTCGCGTGGAAGATCTCGGCCAGCGCATTCACATAGGCGCCGCGGAACGTGTACATCACGCCCTTGGGCTTGCCCGTCGTCCCGCTCGTGTAGTTGATGGAGATCGTGTCGTCTTCGTTCACCGTCCGCGGGACGAGCGCCGCGGGATCGGCGTCCGCGAGCACGCGCTCGTAGTCGAACGCATCGGATCGCGCAGTTTCGCCGGGCGCAGCGACGCGCACGCGCGGGATCTTTGTGCTCAGGCGCTCGACCAGACCGTCGAGCTCGTGATCGTGCAGCAGCAGCGAGGCGCCGCAGTGGCCGAGGATGTAGTCGATCTCCTCGGGCGCGAGCCGCGTGTTGAGCGCGACCAGCACGCCGTTGGCGCGCGGCGCCGCATACGTCGCTTCCAGCACCATCGACGTGTTCGGCGCGAGCACCGCGACGCGTTCGCCGTCGCGGATCCCCATGGCTTGCAGCGCGGCGGCAAGGCGGTTGACGCGTTCGAGGAACTGCGGGTACGTGCGGCGCGCGTCGCCGTCCACGACCGCGATCTTATCGGGGTAGACGAACGCGCTGCGCTCCAGAAAGTCGAACGGGTCGAGCGCGCGCAGGTGGACGGCGGCGGCGGTCGGTTCGGCGATCATGGTCCCCTCTTCGCCGCGCCGCGCCCATCCTCTGCGGGCGTCAGAGATAGTCGACGTCGACGCGCAGCGGTTCCGCTCGCCCAGCATCGCGGGGGGCAGCACTGGGGAGCTCCACGAGGTGGAAGCCGACGGCGATTGCGATCGCGGCCAGCTCGATCGCAAGCAGCGCCGCAATCCCGAGCGGCGAGCGCACGCCCTGATACCGCACCAGTGCCGCGAACGCAGCCGCCAGCACGCATATTGCGGCCACGAACAGGGCGATGCGGGCTCGGCCGTTTGCGGGCGGCGTTCCGGCGCGAACGTTACCCGATGCCGCTCCGGGCCTGACGTTCACCGGTGCCGCTCCGGCGCCGGCGCTACGCGCGCGCCTTCATTCGCGTCCGCCCCCGGCTGGAGACGCGTGCGTTCCTCGACGAACTCCGCCAGCGCGTCGACCGCGTGGTCGAGAGTGATGTTGGCGGTGTCGAGGACGAGATCGGGCGCGGCGGGCGGCTCGTACGGTGAATCGATGCCGGTGAACGCGGGCAGCTCGCCGCTGCGCGCGCGGCGGTATAGGCCCTTGGGGTCGCGTTGCTCGCACGTGTCGAGCGGCGCGTCGACGTGCACCTCGAAGAACGGGTGCCGGGCATTGGCGCGCGCGGCGGCACGGTCCGCGGCGAACGGCGCGATCAATGCGACGAGGACGACGTGCCCCGTGTCCGCGAGCGCGCCGGCGACGGCGGCGGCGCGCCGGACGCTCTCGCGTCGGTCGGCCTCGGAAAAGCCGAGATCGGCGTTGAGCGTGCCGCGCAGCCCGTCGCCGTCCACCACCGCGACCGAAACGCCGCGCTCGAAGAAACGCCGCTCCACCGCGCGTGCGATGGTGGACTTCCCCGCGCCGGAGAGTCCCGTGAGCCACACGATCGCTGCCCGGTGTCCTGCGCGTTCCTCGCGCTCGCTTAGCGCAACGGGACCGGCGCGCTGCTTACGTTCGGCGACCGGGACGACGCCGGCTTGCGCTGCGGCCGAAGCCGGTGCGGCGAGCGCGTCGGTGGTGAAGCCGATCGCGACGACGCGGTCGCCGCGCAGCAGCACCATGCGCGAGCCGTGCGCATCGTCGGCGCGCCGGTCGAACACGACGGGCGTCGCGGCGCGCACCGCGAGCCGCACGATGTTGTGTTGCGCGCCGCCGTCGTTGTCCGCGTCGCGTGCGGACTCGATGTCGTAGATCGCCGGCGCGCCGTCGACCACGACCGGCACCGCTTGCGTGCCGCGCTTCAGGCGAAGGCGCTCGCCGGCCGCCGGCGGCGTCGCGTCGAGCCAGAACGTCTCGAGCGCGACGCGCTCCGCGGTGCACGGTGGGACCGTCCACGCGGCGAGCGTGTCACCGCGGCCGGCGAAGCGGTCGCCGTCCAGCACGATGCCGACGCTCTCGCCCGCCCATGCGGCGGACGTGTCGCCGTCGGGCCAGCGCACGAGCTTTTCGGCGCGCACGCGCACGCCGGCGGGCAGCAGCACCGCTTCAGCGCCGGCTTCGATCGCGCCGCTCGCGATCGTGCCGACGAGAACGCGCTCGCCGTCGCGGCGGTAGACGTCCTGCACGTCGAACCGGAACGCGCGCTCGACCGGCGCGGGGACGCGGCGGATCGCTTCGATCGCATCGGCGATCGTCGGACCGGCGTACCAGGGCGTGGAGTCCGCGCGCGCGACGACGTTCGTGCCCAAGCTCGCGCTGACCGGCACGATCGCCGCGGGCGGCGTGCGGTGCAGCGCCGCGCGCAGCTCCCGCGCGAGCTCGGCATAACGCACCTGGACGGCGTCGAGCAGATCGATCTTGTTGAGCGCGACGATGACGTGCTTGATCCCGAGGAACGCCAGCAGGTACGCGTGGCGCAGCGTCTGCTCGCCGATCCCCGCGGCCGCGTCGACCACCAGGATTGCCGCGTCGGCTTCGCTGGCCCCGCTGAGCATGTTGGCGAGGAACTGGCGGTGGCCCGGCGCGTCGATGATGTTGTAGCGGCGCTCGCGGTGCGTGAACCACAGCCGCGTCGTGTCGATCGTGATCGCCTGGTCGCGCTCTTCCTGCAGCGAGTCGAGCACGTACGACCATTCGGTCGCGGTGCCGCGGCGCGCGCTGCTCGCGATCACCTCGTCGATCTTCGACTGGTGCAGCAACCCGAGGTCGAGCATGAGCCGGCCGATCAGCGTCGACTTGCCATGGTCGACGTGGCCCGCGACCACGATGCGTGAGACGTCGTTCATCTACATGTACCCCGCGGCGCGCAGCCGCTCGAACGAGTCTTCGCTCTCGTTGTCCATCACGCGGCCCGCGCGCTCGGGATCGCGCGTCGCGTGCAGCTCCGCGATGATGGCGTCGATGCTCCCCGCGTCGCTGCGGATCGGCACGGTGATGTTCTTCTCGCCCAGCGACCGGTAGCGCATCCCGTCGCGCGCGAGGTAGAGGTCGACGTACGGGATCGCTTCGCGCTTGGTGTAGCGCCAAATGTCGATCTCCGTCCAGTGCAGCAGCGGGTGGACGCGCACGTGCGCGCCGTGCGGCACGTCGGTCGCGTAGTAGCCCCACAGCTCGGGCGGCTGCGTGCGCACGTCCCACGTGCCGCCCGCCGAGCGCGGGCTGAAGATGCGCTCTTTCGCGCGCGTGGCCTGCTCGTCGCGCCGAATGCCGACGATGATTCCCTGCGGGCTCTCGCGCTGCAGGTAGTTCTTGAGGCCTTCCGTCTTGCGCGCGGCGGCGCGCGTCGCCGGCGGCAGCATCGGGTCCATCTCGTGCTCGGGCGGGCAGAGCTCGACGCGCAGGTCGAGCTTCCACTCGCGCGCGAGCATGTCGCGAAACGCATACACCTCGTCGAGCTCGAGGCCCGTGTCGAGCTGCACCAGCGGGAACGGCACCTCGCCGAACAACGCTTTGCGGATCAGCCACAACAGCGCGGTGCTGTCTTTTCCCATCGACCACAGCATCGCGAGCGGGCGCAGCGTGGCGTACGCTTCGCGGACGATCGTGATCGCGGAATGCTCGAGGGCGTCGAGGTCGTGTGTGTCGGTCATAGCAATTTGAATCCGGCGAAGGCGAGGATGCCGATGACGGCGGGGCGCAGCGAGCGTTCGCCCAGGCGCGCGCACAGCCGGGCGCCGAGATACGCACCCGGCAG
>JAQBPK010000233.1 GCA_028287565.1 Vulcanimicrobiota bacterium | reverse complement strand
CTCGCCCCGTCGCCCGCCGCCAGCGCCAGCCCCGCACCGCGCGGGCGCGGCCGAGGTCGCGGACCCGCGAGCCCCGAGCCCAGCGCGTCGGAGACGCCCGAGCCGCCGCAGTTCTCGACGATGGACGGCGTGTGGGAAGTCCAGCTCCAGCCGCTCACCGGCAACGGCCGCGCGATCTACTCGCACTTCTACCTCACGCAGAAGGGCGACGCGCTCAGCGGGACGTGGGTTCGCTCGAACAGCGACAAGCTGCAACTCGCCGGAACGTTCGACGGGCGGCTGTTCAAGCTGACCGCGACCGACGCGAAGAAGAACGCGAACACGCTGAGCGGCTACGCGGAGAACTTCTCCGACATGGTCGGGCTGATGACGACGACGGATCCCAAGGACAAAGGGACGCCGTTCACCGCCGCGCACCGCAAGAAAGAACGCCCCGGCGGCTGACGTGAGCGCCGCGACGCCGGGCGAGCTCGACGCGCGCATCCTCGCGGCGATCGGCGCGTACGAGCTCGGCGACGCGGCGTTTCTCGCGCTTGCGCGCGATCTGTTCTCATATCAAATCGCGAACGTCGCGCCGTACGCGGCGTTCGCGCGCGCCGCGGGTTTCAGCGCCGCGCGGCTGCCTGCGCGCGTCGAGGATATCCCCGCGGTTCCGGCGGCCGCGTTCAAAGAAGCGCGCTTGGCGGCGTTTCCCGCGCACGAGACGGACGTGTGGTTCGAGACGAGCGGGACGACGGGCGGGCGCGGCGGGCGGCACGAGCTTCCGACGACGGTCTTGTATGAGGCGGCGCTGGTCGCGTCGTTCGACCGCATGCTGCTTGCGGACGGCGCGCGTTTGCGCTATCTGAACCTCGTGCCCGACCCGCGCGAGCGGCCGCACAGCTCGCTCGGGTTCATGATGGGCGTCGTCGCGCGCGAGCGCGGTGACGGCGCGGACGGCTGGTATCTGCGCGGCGACGCGCTCGACGTCGACGGGTTCTTGCGCGGGGTTGCGGATGCGCGCGCAAGCGGCGTCGCAGTGTGCGTCGCGACGACCGCGTTCGCGCTCGTCGGGCTGCTCGACGCGCTTGCCGAGCGCGGTGCGACCATCGCGCTACCGGACGGCTCGCGCATCATGGAGACCGGCGGTTTCAAAGGGCGCAGCCGCGTCGTCGAGCGCAGCGCGCTGTACGCCGACGCGTCGGTTCGGCTTGGCGTGCCGGTATCATCCATCGTGGCCGAGTACGGCATGACGGAGCTTTCGTCGCAGTATTACGATGCGCCGGATTCGCGCGCGCGCGTCGAGCCGCGCGTGAAGGTCGCGCCGCCGTGGCTGCGCGCGGTCGTCGTGGACGGCGACGGGCGCCCGCTGCCCGCAGGCGTCGTCGGCGCGGTACGGCACGTCGACCTGGCGAACCGCGGTTCGGTGATCGCTATCGACACCGAAGACCTGGGCGCGCTCGTGGACGCGTCGACCGGCGCGCAGCAGGCCGGGCTCGTACTGCTCGGGCGCGAGCAGGGCGCGGAGCTGCGCGGCTGCTCACTCGACGCGGAGACTCTCCTGGCGCGCCGTGGCTGAGGCGCTACTCGCCCGGGCGTATGCGCGCGCCGTTGCTCACGCGCTGCTCGCGCGCCGTGGCTGACGCATCCGAGCCCGGTGCGCTGCGCGCGATTCCCGCGACGCGCATCATCGGGTTCATTGCGGACGCCGCGCAGCGGTGGTGCGATGCCGACTTCGCGCCGCGCGTGCGCGCGACGGCGGCGATCGAGGCGCGCTTGGGGTACACCACGCCGGTCGTCGACTACGCGCTCGACCGGCTGTTCTCCGGAATCACGCGCGATGCGCTGGAAGCCGCGACCTCTTCAGAGCTCGGCAGCGTCGCGGCGCTGGACGGAGTCGTCGAGCGGCGAGGGGCGCCGGCCGCGTGGGCGCGCGGCGTGGACCGCGTCGTCGTCGTGTCGAGCGACACGACGGTCGGCGTCGCGATCGCGCCCGCGGTCTTCGCGCTGTGCGCGAAGTGCGACGTCGTCGTGAAGGACCGCAGCGACGCGCTCGTCGCGGCCTTCTTCTCCTCGCTCGCGCAAGAGCATCCGGCGTTCGCGCACGCGGCGCAAGCGCGCGCGTGGCACGGCGGCGACGATCCGGACGAAGACGAGCTGCTCGCGCGCGCCGACACCGTTGTCGCGTTCGGACGCGACGAGACGCTACGGACGATTCGCGCGCGTTGCGGTGTCGATGCGCGCTTCATTCCGTTCGGCCACCGCGCGAGCATCGGCCGGCTCACGCGTGCCGAGGCAGAGCAGCTCGACGACGCGCTCGCGGAGCGCATCGCGCGCGACGCGCTTCTGTACGACGGTGAAGGCTGTCTGTCGCTGCACGCATTGTTCGTGCACTCCGACGCCGCGCGCCATGGCGCAGCATCCGCCGGAGACGAAACGCTCGCGCATGTCGCGCGCGTGCTTGCTGGCGCGTGCGAGCGCGTTGCCGTGGAGTTTCCCGGTGGTTCGCGCGCGCCCGGGCGTGCGGCGCAAGTCGGGGCGTATCGCAGTCTCGCCACGTTTCGTGCCGCGGGCGGACGCGGCGGCGTGCTGCGCGGCGGCGATGCGACGCTGGTCGTCGATCCGCCGCGCGACGAGCCGCCGCCGTTCTTGCCGCGCGTGCTGCCGCTGATCGCCGTGCCGTCCGATGACGCGGTTGCCGCATATGCCGCCGAACAGCGGTTGCCGGTGCAGGCGCTCGGCGTCGTGGCGCCCGATGCGCGCGCCGCCGCGCTCGCCGAGCGCATCGGCGCGGTGCGCGTCGCACCGTTCGGAGCGATGCAGGATCCGCCGGTGGCCGGGCATCACGGCGGGGCGCCGCGAATCGCGCATTTCGTGCGCTGGATCGACCGCGAATGACCCAAGCGGATTCGGATACGGATGCGGACCTCGACGCGGTCGTGACGGCGGTCCCGGGGCCGATGTCGCGTGCGCTCGCCGCCGAGCTGGCGCAATTCGAAGCGCCGGGCGTGACGTATCTCGCCGCGGACTACCCGGTGTTCTGGGCGTCGGCGTCCGGTGCGACGGTAACCGACGTCGACGGCAACCGGTATCTCGACCTTACCTCGGCATTCGGCGTCGCGGCCACCGGGCACACGAACCCGCGCGTGGCCGAAGCGATCGCCGCGCAGGCGCGCAATCTGATCCACGGGATGGGCGACGTGCATCCGACCCGCGTGCGCACCGAGCTGTTGCTGCGGCTCTCCGAGCTCGCGCCGGGCGATCTGCAGCAAACGTATCTGTCCGCGTCGGGTGCGGAAGCGATCGAGTTCGCGCTCAAGACGGCGTACCTCGCAACCGGAAAGCCGCGCACGATCGCCTATCAGGGCGCGTATCACGGGCTCTCGCTGGGCGCGCTCGAGGTCGCCGGCATCGAGAAGTTCCGCACGCCGTTCGCGCCGCTGGTCGCCGACCGCGCGACGTTCCTGCCGTATCCGGGCGCGGACGCGAGCGTCGAGTCCGCGCTCGCGAACGTGCGCGACGCGCTCGACCGCGATGCGGACATCGGTGCGATTCTGCTGGAACCCATTCAGGGGCGCGGCGGCGTGATCGTGCCGCCCGACGGGTTCTTGCGCGCGCTGCGCGACCTGTGTTACGGGCGCGGCATCCTCATGATCCTCGACGAGATCTACACCGGGTTCGGGCGCACCGGCACGATGTTCGCGTGCGAGCGCGAGAACGTCGTGCCCGACCTGCTGTGCATCGGCAAGGCGCTCGGCGGCGGCGTGCCGATCGCCGCGACGATGGGTTCCGTGCGCGTGATGAGCGCGTGGCCTGCCAGCACCGGCGAAGCGCTCCACACCTCGACGTTTCTCGGCAACCCGCTCACCTGCGCGGCGGCGCTCGCGAACCTCGACGAGATCGCGCGCCTCGACGTCCCCGCGCTCGTGCGCGCGCAAGAGGGCGTGCTGCGCGAGCGGCTGGGACGGCTGCGCAGGGCGCCGGACGTGCGCGACGTGCGCGGGCGCGGGTTCTTGTGGGCGGTCGAGCTCGATTCGGCCGCGCTCGCCAACCGCGCCGTCGTGCGCGGCCTCGCGAACGGCGTCATCCTGCTGCAGTCGGGGCCGACCGGCACGTCGATCACGATCGCGCCGCCGCCGACGATCGCGCCCGCGCAGCTCCGGCGCGCGCTCGACATCTTCGAAGCCACCATTCTCAGCGCGGGCTGACCGCCGGGGGCGGCGCCCCGGCCGCGCGAACGACGCCTTATGAGCAAGCTACGCGTGGGCATCGTCGGGTCGAGCTTCGGCGGCGCCGTGCACGCGCCGGCGTACGCGCTGCACCCGCGCTTCGAGGTCGTCGCAATCGCGTCGCCGTCGAGCGCCGAGGCCGTCGCGCGCGAGCGCAAGATCCCCCACGCGTTCGGTTCGGTCGAGGAGATGCTCGCGGGTGTGGAGCTCGACGTCGTCTCGGTGGCCTCGCCGCCGTTCGACCACCACCGTTCGGTGCTGGCGGCGGTGGCGGCCGGCAAGCACGTGCTGTGCGAGAAACCGTTCGCGCTGACCGTCGCGCAGGCCGAGGAGATGCTCGCCGCGAGCGAGCGCGCGGGAACCGTCGGCGCGCTCGCGTTCGAGTTCCGCTACGTCCCCGCGGTGATCGCGATAAAAGAGCTCATCGACAACCGCCATGCCGGCGCGTTGCGCGAGATCGAGGTGTCGCGCCTGAGCCGCGAGCTGCTCGAGCGCAACACGAACCGCGGGCCGTCGTGGTGGTTCTCGCGCGCGAACGGCGGCGGCGTCCCGAACGCGACGATGCCGCACTTCTTCGATCTCGCGAACCATCTCGCGGGCCGCGCGCCGCGCGCGACGTACGGGCTGCTGCGCACGGCGAACCCGCGCCGGATGGGGCCGGACGGCGTGCCGTTCGAGACGGACGTCGCTGACGGCGCGTTCGCGTTCGTCGACTACGGCGACGGGCTCGTCGCGCGCTGCAGCGCGGACGCGACGGTGGTCGTCGAATCGACCACCGTCGCCGTGCACGGCGAGACGCGCAGCGCCGTCGCGAACGGGACGTTCTTCGGCGACCTGCGCGTGTTCACGATCGCCGAGGACGAGCAGGATGAGCTCGAGATCGCACCGTCACCGTATACCAAGCACGAGGCGGTGCACGGCAACTTGCCGTTCTTTCTGCCGCTGCTCGACGCGTTCGCCGAGCGCATCGATCTCGGCACGCCCGGCGTTCCGGCGTTCGCCGACGGCCTCGCTGCGCAGCGGCAGCTCGAGGCCATCGGCTACGGCCGGTGATCCCTACGGGAGCGTGAAGCCCGCGCCGACGGCCGACATCGTCACGGTGCCGATCGCGCACTTCGAGCCCGAGTTGCAGCTCGCCGCGGACGATCCGAACTGGTCGCCGGCGTCGATCGTGCCGTTGCCGTTCGCGTCGTACCACACGCCGACGCGGTAGTTGCCCGCGTTCGCCGCAACGTCGCCGATGCGGAAGCCGCCGCTGGTGGCGTCGACCGGCACGCCGGCGGGGTAGTTCAGGTCGAGGATGTTCGGCTTGTTCGCGCCGGAGTTGTTGTACGCGAACGCGACGACTTGCGAGGGGCTCGTCTTCTGCGAGGTTGGACCGCTGTACGCGCCGGTGTCGTTGAACAGCGTTGCGATCGCCTTGTAGGCGTTGAGGCGGCCATGGCCCTGGTGCGGGTCGTTGATGTTGTCGGCGGTGCCTTCGATGAGCTGCTTGATGCGCGCGGGCGTGAGCGAGTGGTGTCCACCCGCGGCGGAGGTCAGCAGCGCGGCGGCTGCGGCGACCTGCGGCGTCGCCTGCGACGTGCCGGCGAAGAACGCCGTGCACGACGTTGCCGGAACCGGGTGCGAGCACTGATTGCTGGGGTCCGACGCTGTCGTGGTCGAGTAGTTCCAGATCCAGTGCAGCGGCGTGACGTCGGTGGCATCGCCGCCCGGCGCGACGACGCTCAAGCCCGGCCCGTACTGGGAGTACGAGGTGACGTACTCGGTCGATCCGGTGAGCTGGCCGGAACCGTTGTCTTGCAGCCCCGTCGCGCCGACGGAGATCACGCTGTCGTACGCGGCGGGATAGTCGAGGACCGTGTGCGCGCCGCCTCCCTCGCCGCCATCGGCATTGTTCCCGGCGGCCGCAACGACGGTGACGCCGGCCGCGATCGCGGCTTCGACCGCATCGTGCTCGGCCTGGTCGAAGCCGTTGCTCGCGTCGTACCCTTGCGCGGCGCCGATGCTCAGGCTGATCACGTCGGCGCCTGCGGCAACGGCGGCGTTGATTGCCTGCACCTCGTCGTTCACGCACGCAAACCCCTGGCCGGGCGCGAAGATGTCGTACGCGAGCAGCTTCACGTTGTCGCCGCCGCCCGCGAATCCGAGGCTGTTGTTGGTCGCTGCCGCGGCGATGCCGGCCGTATTGGTGCCGTGGCCGTCCGTGTCTTGCGGCGTCGTGTTGCTCACCGGGCTGTTACTGCAGTCCTGGCTGTTGTGGTAGTAGCTGTGACCGGTGACGTAGTTCGCCATCAGGTCGGTGTTGTTGAGGTCGATCCCGGTGTCGATGAGCGCGATCTTCGCATTGGCTCCGTTCGCGTACGACCACGCGTTGGGGAAGCCGTCGGCGAAAAGATACCACTGGTCGGTGTTGTTCTGCATGTGCGTGTCGGACACAATCGTCGGCGCGCGGCCGAGCGCGAAACGCGTGTGAACCGGGAACACGTCCGCGACGTCGCTCTGCGCGCGCAGCTTCGCCGCGAACGTGGTCGCGTCGGTGCCTGCGGGGACCGAGACGAAGCGCTCGTACGAGCCGCCGGCGGTCGTGATCTCCGCTCCCGCCGTCGCGTTCGCCGTGCGCGCCATCTGCGTCGCGCGGGTGCGCATCTCCGCGGCGCTGCCGCGGAAGCGGACCAGCACCTGGCCGGACGCCACGCCGGGGCCGCTGAAACGGCGGATGCCGCGCCGTATCTCGTTCACGGCGGCGCGGGTGGACGACGTGCTGCGGCGGATCGATTGCAGCGAGCTGACCGAGATCCCGCCCGTCGAGTCGCCGGCTTGGTTGTAGAACAGCGTGTGGTTGCCGTTGAGCTGCTGCGAGACGGTCACGACGTACGGGCTCGCCTGGCCCGGCGCGAACACGTAGTTCCACCCGTGCGGCGCGGTCGGCGGCGTGTCGCTCGCGCTCGTCAGCGCCGCGAAGCACACCGAAACCTTGTTGGTCACGGACGGATCGATGCGCTGGACCGCGACCCCGCTCGGATTCGATTGCAGCGTGTAGGTGCTGCCGTTCAGCGGCGCGCCCGTGGGGCAGTTCGGATCGGTGGGCGGCAGCGGATCGGGCAGCCGGATGATCTGATTCGTCCCGAAGTTGTAGAAATAGCGCGGGTTTGTGGTGTAGTGCCCGGCGTTCTGCGTGTCGGGATAGTAGTACAGGAACGCGTTCAGCGTGAAATCGTACACGTACGGCCACAGGTTCGCGCCCGTGTACCAGAAGTGGCCGCTCGGGAAGTCGTACAGGTACTGGGTGTTCGGATCGGTCGAATCGAAATAGTACTGGTAGCCCAGATCGAAATGGAACACGTAGTGCGGGTCACTCAGATAGCTGTAGTACCCGAACGGCGTGCCGTTCTGAAAGGCGAGGTAGTAGACGCCGTTCGAGAGCGCCGCCTCGCCGTTGAAGAACGACGGGCGCGCCGCGTTCGCGGCCGGCGGACCGGCGGCGATGCTCTTGGGCAGCGCGGGGATCGACAGCGTCTTTCGCGCCGGCACCGCGTGCACCGGGCGCGACGGAACGGCAAATGATGACGGCGCCGCGGCCGTGCGCTCCGCCGGAATCGACGTGGCGTGACCGCCGCCGCCGCACCCGGCGGCGGCGATGGCGAGAACGAATAGAACCGGGGAGAAGCGCATGAAACCTCGGGGAGACGGTAGGGAAAGCTACGGCAGCGTGAAGCCGGCCGAGACGGTGGTCATCGTGACGGTGCCGATCGTGCACTTGGATCCGGCGTTGCACGACGTCGCCGGAGCACCGAACTGGTCGCCCGCGTCGATGATGCCGTTCGCGTTCGCGTCGTACCAGACGCCGACGCGGTACGTGCCGGCGTTGGCCGGAACGTCGCCGAGGCGGAAGTTCCCGTTCGAGTCGAGCGGGACGCCGCCGGGATAGTTCACGTCGAGGATGGTCGGTTTGTTCGCGCCCGAGTTGGTGTAGGCAAACCCGACGACTTGCGTGGGGCTCGTCTTCTGCGTGGTCGGGCCGCTGTACGCGCCCGTGTCGCCGAACAGAAGCGCGATCGCCTTGTAGACGTTGAGGCGGCCGTGGCCTTGATGCGGGTCGTTGATGTTGTCGGCGGTGTCGTCGATCAGCTGCGCGACGCGCGCGGGACTGAGCGAGCCGTGTCCGCCCGCAGCTGAGATCAGCAGCGCGGCGGCGGCGGCGACCTGCGGCGTCGCCTGCGAGGTGCCCGCGAAGAACGCGGTGCACGACGTGGGCGGGCTGGGCGTGCGGCACTTGTCGCCGTTGCCGGGAGCGCTGCCGAACGCCGCGGTCGACGTGGAGTAGTTCCAGATCCAGTGCAGCGGGCTCGTGTCGTTGTTGCCCGGACTGCCGCCGGGAGCGACGACGCTCAGGCCCGGCCCGTACTGCGAGTACGGCGCGACGAACTCGCTCGAGCCGGCGAAGACACCGGTGTTGTTGTCGTTGATTGCGCTGGCGCCGACCGAGAGCACATTGTCGTATGCCGCCGGATAGTCGAGCACGGTGTGCGGCACGCCCGACTCACCGCCGTCGGCGTCGTTCCCCGCGGCGGCGACGACCGTGACACCCGCCGCGATCGCGGCCTCGACCGCATCGTGCTCGCCCTGGTCGAACCCGTTGTTCGTGTTGTTCTGCGCCGCGCCGAGGCTCATGCTGATGACGTCAGCGCCCGCGGCGACGGCGGCTTGGATCGCCGACACTTCGTCGCTCACGCACGCCGTCTGCTGGTCGGACGACGCCGTCGCGTCTTGGAAGATGTCGTACACGAGCATCTTCACGTTGAAACCGGCGCCCGCGAAGCCGGTGCTGTTGTTCGTGGCCGCTGCGGCGATGCCGGCGGTGTTGGTACCGTGCCCGTTCGTGTCTTGCGGCGTGTTGTTCGTGACTTGCGAGCCCGAGCAGCTCGTACCGCTGTGGAAGAACGACCGCCCGCCGATGTAGTTCGCCGTCAGATCGGTGTTGTTGAGGTCGGCGCCGGTGTCGATCATCGCGATCTTCGCGGCGGCGCCGTTCGCGTACGACCACGCGTGCGGGAAGCCGTCGGCGAACAGATACCACTGGTCGACGTTGTTCGCGTGCGGGTCGCTCACCGCGAGGTTCGGCCGGCCGAGCGGGACGCGCACGTGCACCGGAAACACATCCGTCACGTCGCTCTGCGCGCGCAGCTTGCCGGCGAAGGTCGCCGCGTCGGTGCCCGCGGGGACCGAGATGAAGCGCTCGTACGAGCCGCCCTTGGTCGTGATCTCCGCGCCGCCGGCGGCGCCTTCCGCGACGGCGAGCTGCGACGAGCGCGCGCGCATCTGCGGCGCCGCACCGCGGAAGCGCACGAGCACCTCGCCCGCCGCGACGCCGGGGCCGCTGAAGCGCTGGATTCCGCGCCGTATCACGCCGGCGCCGCTCGTGCTGGAACTGGTGCGCCGGAGCGACTGCAGCGAGCTGGCCAGGATCGAGCCGGTCGAGTCGCCGGCCTGGTTGTAGAACAGCGTATGGTTGCCGTTGAGCTCTTGCGCGATGCTGACCACGTACGGGCTCGTCTGCTGCGGCGCGAACACGTAGTTCCACACGTGCGGCGCGGGCTGCGGCGTGTCGGTCGTCTGCGTGAGCCCGGTGAAGTAGACGCACGACGTGGTGGTGACCGTCGGGTCGACGCGCTGGACCGTGAGCCCGGTGGGATTCGACTGCAGCGTGTAGGTGCTGCTGCTCGACTGCGGCGAGAGCGCGGCGCAGGCCGGGTTGAGGGTGGGCGACGGGCTGGGCGCGGGGACCACCGAACCGTGATGGTGCTTGCCGCACGCGGCGAGCGCGGCTGCCGCGAAGAGCGCCAAGACCAAGGGAATCGGGCGGTGAGTCATGCGCATCGCTTTCCTACGGAACGCCGGTTTGAGCTTGAACGCCTAGGGGAGCCTGAACGTCACGTTCGATCCGGCGCCAGATCAATCCAAGCGCCGCGATAGTCGCGCGTTCTCGTATGTCGGCACGGTCGCCCGGAAACGTGAGCCGGCGCGTCTCGATCTCACCGTCTCCAAATGCCAGGCCGAACCACACCAATCCAACAGGCTTATCCTGAGTTCCGCCTAGGGGACCGGCTATCCCGGTCGTGGCGATCACAACATCGGCCCCCAAACGGTCGCGCGCGCCGCGCGCCATGGCGACGGCGGTCTCTTCACTCACGGCGCCGGTTGCTTCCAGTGTGCGTTCCGGTACGTTCAAGAGCGCGATCTTTACATCGTTCGCGTATGCCACGATTGCGCCGCGAAATGCTGCCGAGGCGCCGGGGGCCTCGACGATCGCATCGGCGATCGCACCGCCCGTACAGGACTCCGCCGTAGCGAGCGTCAGCCCGCGCTCGGCGAGGCGCCGCACGATCGCGGCCGACAGCGTGGTGTCGTCATCGCCGTAATACCCGCTGCCGATGCGCTTGCGCAGCTCCGCGGCAACCGGCTCGATCATCGCGTCGGCCTCTTCGCGGCTGCGGGCTTTCGCCATGATCTTGACGTCGACGCGGCCGCCGTGCGCGAGCATCGCGATCTTCGGGTTCTCGAGCGTGCGGAAGAGGTCTTCGACCTTGCTGTCGAGCGTGGACTCGCCGATGCCGACCGTGTGCAGCGTCTTGGTGTAGATCGCGTCGCGCAGCGCGAACCGCTGCACCAGCCACGGCAGCAGCCGTTCCGCGAGCATCGGCTTCATCTCGCGCGGCACGCCCGGCATGCACGCGACGAACTTGCCGTCGTCGCGCAGCGCGATGAAGCCCGGCGCGGTGCCGTGCGGGTTGTCCATCACGATGCAGCCTTCAGGCAGGTACGCTTGGCGGCGGTTGTTGTCGGTCATCGGGCGGCCGAACTGTTTGAAGCGCTCTTCGATGGCGCGCAGCGACGGCTCGTGCAGCACGAGCTGCTTGCGGACGGCGCGCGCGACGGCGTCTTTGGTGAGATCGTCGACGGTCGGCCCGAGCCCGCCGGTGGTGACGGCGCCGTCGGCACGTTCGAGCACGTCCTCGAGCATCGCCGCGAGCCGGCCGGCGTTGTCGCCGACGGAGTGGTTCGCGTAGACGTCCACGCCGTGGTCGGCAAGCGCGTGCGCGATGTGGACGCTGTTGGTATCGACCAAGTGACCGAGCAGAATCTCGGTCCCGATCGTCACGATCTCGACTGACGCCATGACGCGAGCCTTCGACGCGCCGCGCGCCTCACCGCTCCGCGGGCTGATTCAGAACGCGCCGGCCAGGTCGCTCGCGTACGGATAGACGTGCGTCATCCAGCCGTAGACGTTGTCGAGGAAGACGCCGGCCGCGGCGTCGCATGCCGCGCGCGTGGTGATGCTGCCCGCGAATCCGAAGGGTGCGCGCTCCGCATGCGTGCGCAGCGGCGCGGCGCCCTTGTGCGGGACGCAGATGTTGCGGTGGCTGTGCCAGTGTCCCAGCGCGAGCGGCACGCGCTTGTCGAGCTCGTCCATCGACGCGGTGATCGGCGCGGTGAACATGACGCCCGCGAGCTCGAACCCCGTCGCGGTGCGCCGGTAGAGGATCGCCGCCGGCGCCTCGGGATCGAGATGGTCCTGGTTTCTGGCGAAATTCTCGTACTTGAAGAAATGCTTGAGCGAGCCGGCCGGAACGTCGTCGCCCTCGCGCAGGTAGCCGTCGCGCTCGGCGGCCGCGGGATCGCGATAGCGCAGCAGATCGTGCCGCAGAATCGCGAGCAGCCGCTGCGTGTGTGCCAGTTCGTCGGGCGGGACGGTATCGCGCATCTCGCTCATGCGGGTGTGTCCGAACGGGTCCATGCCCATACCGCTCGGCCGCGCGCCCGTTCCCGTGCGTGCGCCGGTCGCGCATCCGGCTAGCATCACGAACGCGAGCGCGGCGCAGACGATGGTGCGCGTCATCCCCACTCCCCGCGGGGCGCGATCACCACCAGCGAGTGCTCGCGCGGCGACGTGATCCAAAGACGGCCACGGCCGTCCACCGCGAGTGACGATCCGCCGATCATCGGAAGACGTGTCGCGCGCGGCACGCCGTCCGCGCCGAGCGCGATGAGCACGTTGTGATCGGACATGTCGGCGCCCAGAAAATACGTCGTGCGCGATCGGTGGTCGTACGCGACCTGGTCCACCGGGAGCCCGAGACTCCACCGCCGGACGGCACCGCGCGCGCCGCGGCGTTCGACCGTCGTGTCGCCTGTGCCGACCACCCAGAGCGCGTCGCCGGTCAGCACGAGTCTGGGCGCAGCGTGATTCGTGCACAGGCGCGTGCTGCCCGCGACGTGCAGATCGCGGACGCGCGCGAGGACGCATCCGTCGGCCGCGAGGTACACGTCGTCGCCAACGCGCGCGATCGCGCGAATCGGCGGCAAGCCGCGCAGATGCACGAGCCGTGTCGAACCGTTCGCATCGGCATACCCCAAACCGCCGGCGTACCCGTATGCGAATCACCAGCGCCCGCCGTTCGAGCGGTCGATCGAGGTGACGAACGGGTAGTCGTAGGCGTATACGTCGGTTGGATCGGTCCACCGCGGCGCGGGCAGCACCCGCCGGTACTGCGCATCACCTTTCATCTCGACGATGATGTTCTTCGCGACGCACGCGAATGCCGGAGTCGCGTAGCGCACGACCGCGCGCGCTTGGCGGTCGTCGCACCAGGCGAACGTCCCGACGCTATCGGCTCTTCCGTCGGTTCCGAGCAGACGGTACACGCCGTTCTTGCCGCGCACGTAGATCCAGCCGTCCGCCCCGGGGATGACGGTGGCGTACGATTCGTACGACAGATCGCCGTGCAGCGGAATGGTGCGGATCTCGCGGCCCGGCAGTACGCTCCAGTGCTTCACGGGCCCCGCACCCGCGGGACCCGCAGCGGCGGCAAGCATCGCGCAAAACAGTACCGCGGAGAGGATCGCACGCATCGTCAGCTCCCGTCGCTTCGAGATCTTTTGAAGAGCATGACGCATGCGCATCAAAACACTCTGGGGGCCGGGCGCTCGCTCGCTGCCGGCTCAGCGCCGCGGCGGTCAGTCCAGGACGCGTGGTCCTAGGCGCTCCAGCTCGTCTTCGTACCACTGCGGATACGATGCAGCCGCTTCGAGCGAGAAGCCGTCGGCGGCACCGATCATCGCCGCGCGGCGGGCGGCACCGTCGCCCGGGAGCCGCGCGCGGTTGCGGCGCTTTTGCGTCGCCAAGCATTCTACGAAGCGCACGAACTTCTCGTCGAGCACGCGCTGCAGCGCGTCCTTGATGATCTTGCCGACGCGCGGTGCGACGCCGCCCGTGGAGATGCCGATGCGCACCGGGCCGGCGCGCACGATCGCCTGCATCGCGACGAAGCCATGACGCGGCTGGTCGATCGTGCAGAGCAGAAACCTGTGCTCGTCGGCGAGCGCGCGCAGCCGCGCGGAGAGCGCGTCGTCTTGCGGCGTCGAGATGACGAAGAACGCGTCTGCGACGTCGTCGTCGCGAAGCGCGGACGGATCAGTGATCCAGCGAACGTCCGCATCGACCTCGCGCAGCGCGGCGGCCTTCTCGGCGGCCTCGCGGTCGTCCGCGGCACCGATCACGACGCACGTGCGCCCGACGAGGTTCAGGCTGACGGGATAGAAACCGTGCGGCGGCAGCGGATCGTCGATCACGCGTCCAGCCCGACGACGGGTATCCCGACATGGCGGGCCGCTCGCGCGAGCTCTTTGTCAAGCGTCCCGAGCGGACAACGCAGCATGTGAGCGAGCTCGAGGTAGGCGTTGTCGTACGCGGTCAGCTTATTCTTGAGTGCGCCTTTCGCGACGTCTCCTAGTCTTGCGATGTCCGGGCCGGCGTCGACTTGTATGTCGAGCGCCGCGAGCGCCTCGACGAAGGCATCCATGAGCTCCTCTTCGAGTCGCTCGCTGCGCAAGCCGGCCCATAATGCGTTCGCGACTTCAGCGGGAAAGTGCGGCGGCACGACGACCGTCGCTGCGCGCGCATCGTCGAGCACCGCATCGGTCGCTTCCGATCGTTCGTCCGGATAGCACCAAGCCAGCGCCATCGAAGCATCGACAACCAGCGGCATCAGCGTTTACGCCCGACGTTTACGGCTGCTTTCATCGTCAGCCCCAGGGGCCGCACGCGATGTCGCACCGCGAGCCAGCGATCGATGGCGTCTTGCCGCCCTTCGTCCTTCTGATCGACCGGTACCAGCCGCGCAACCGCCTTGCCGCGTCGCGTGATCGTCACGGCGACACCTCGCTGAACGTCGTCGAGCAGATCCGCAAGATGCGTCTTCGCCTCATAGGCGCCAACGGTTCGGGTCCGGGCCTGGGTCATGCGAACGAGTCTATCAGACCAGTTCTCAGAAGTCCACCGGGCGGAGGTAGAACTCGTTGATCGCCGTGCTCGAGACCAGTGCCGTTGTTGGGAGGTGGCGTTTCCAGTGCGTTGTGTCGATGCGGCGGCGGACTAGGCGAACTTCGGGGGCGGCGTAGCCGCGTGCGACGATCGCGTCGTCGTTGTAGCCCAGCAGGATCAGGTTCAGGATGCGGTCGGCCTGCGCGTACGTGATGCCGAGGTCCGACTCGTCGGTCTGGTTTGCTTCGAGGTCCGCGCTGGGCGGCTTGTCGACGACTTCCTTCGGGACGCCCAAGTGGCGCGCGAGCGCCCATACTTGCGTCTTGTAGAGGTCGCCGATCGGGTTCACCGGCGGCGTGTCGTCGGCGTGCCAGGTGAAATAGCCCATGAGCCGTTCGGTCTTGTTTCCGGTGCCGACCGGCAGCGCGTTGCGACGCGCGGACTGGTCGAACAGCACCAGCATCCGCATGCGCGCCATCACGTTGCCCTTGCGGCGCGGGTCGGCGTCGGGCGCGTGCTTCAGATAGCCGTCCACCGCGTCGCTGATGTCGATCGTCTCCACGTTGATCCCGAGCGCGTCGGCGATGCGCTGCGCGTCGGACAGTGAGGACGGGCTCGACGTGCGGTACGGCATGCGGATCGCGTAGACGTTCTCCGGGCCGAGCGCGCGCGCGCACAAATACGCCACCAGCGCGCTGTCGATCCCCCCGGAAAGCCCCAGGATCGCCCGGCCGATGCCGCGCCGCAGGAGCATCTCGTCGCGCAGGAACGCTTCGAGCCAGCGCGTGGTCAGCTCCGGGTTGATCTCCAGCGACGGTTCCGCGAGCGGCGCTTCGACGACGGGCAGCGTCATCCGCGCTCCTCGAGCCGGCGCGTGACCGGGATCTCTTCGTCGAGCCACAGATCGGGCAGCACCGCGGAGAGGTCGCCGAGCAGCGGGATGGTGGCGCGCGCGATGTCGACCTCGGCGCGGTCGAGCTGCACCTTCACGATGCATTCGTCGAGCGGCCCTGCCGATGCGATGAGGTCGCCGCGCGGCGAGAACGCGCACGTGCCGCCCGACATCCCTTTGCCGCCCTCGAATCCGACGAGGCCCGCGTACAGCACGTAGATGCCGTGCTCCGCGGCCGCCGACGACAGCAGCGACTTCCAGCGCGTGTTGCTCTCGAGCTCGCCGGTGCCGCACAAACCGCGTCCCGGCGACGCGCTCGGCACGATGATCAGCCGCGCGCCTTTGAGCGCCGCGACGGTCGGCATGATCGCGTGCCAGGCGTCCTCGCAGATCAGGATCGACGCGATGCCGAACGCCGTCTCGAACACCGACAGCTGGCGGCCGCGCGTCAGAAAACGCTCTTCGTCGAACACGCCGTAGGTCGGCAAGAACATCTTGCGGTGCACGTGCACGACGTGCACGCCGCTCTCATCGCCGCAGCGCACGTAGATCGCGCTGTTGTGGAACGTCCCTTCGACGTTCTCGTAGAAACCGACCACGACGTCGCACGGCCGCGTCGCGCCCGATGCGCGCCACTGCTCGTCGATCCGCTGCGCCATTACCGGCGCCTCCACGGCGAGCTCGTACACCGCGCCTTCGAGAAAATACCCGGTCAGCGCGGCCTCCGGAAAGACGATAAGATCGGGCTCTCCGGGCGCAAGCTGCTTGAAGATCGAGCGCATCGACGCGAGGTTCGCCTGCACGTCGCCTTTGCGCGGCTTGAACTGGACCAGCGCGACGTTCATGCTACTTCGCGACGGCGAGCGTCGGGATCGCGCGCAGTTTTTCCGCGAGCTCTTCGGCGGGGTACGTGAGGATCTCGACGAGCGTCGGGTGCAGGTGCGGGATGCGCGCGTAGTCTTGCACCGTCGCGCCGTAGGCCATCGCGACGATCAGCGGCTCGATGAGGTCCGACGCGTCGGGGCCGAGGATCGCGGCGCCGAGGATGCGGCCGTCCTTCGGTGAGGCCATCATCTTCACGAAGCCTTGCGTGCGCCCGAGCGCGACCGCCTTGCCGTGGTCGTTGAACGGATAGGTCGCGCGCAGGTAGTCGACGCCCGCTTTTTCCAGCTCGCGCTCCGTTTCGCCGACGACCGCGACCTGCGGGTCGGTGAACACCGTGTGCGTTTTGCTCAGGCTGTAGTCGATGCGCTCGCGCGCGCCCGTCGCGGCGTTGCGGCCGGCGATCTCGCCCTGCTGAATCGCGACGTGCACGAGCAGATACCGGCCAGTCACATCGCCGACCGCGTAGATGTCGGGGTTGGACGTGCGCAGCGTGTCGTCAACCGGGATGCCGGTGATATCGTGGTGCTCGACCCCCGCGTTGTCGAGGCCCATGTCGCACACGTTCGGCACGCGGCCGAGCGCGTAGAAGATCTCGTGCGCGGCGAGCTCGCGGTCGTTGCCGTCTTGCGTGAAGTGCACGACCTTCATGCCGTCATCGCGCACGCTGACGCGATGCACTTGCGCGCGCGTCTCGACGCGTAGTCCCTCTTCGTTAAAATATTCGGTAAGGCCGAATCCGATGTCGTGATCCTCACCGGAGAGGAGGTGAGGCGAGCGCAGCACGATTGTCGTCGGAACGCCGGCGCGGTGGAAGAACTGGCCGAGCTCGCTGCCGACATAGCCGCCGCCGAGCACGATCAGCGACTTCGGCGGTTCTTCCAGATCGAGCGCGGCGTCGCTGTCGATGAAGCCCGCCTCGGTGAGGCCCGGGACCGCCGCCGGAGCAACGCTGCTGCCGGTCGCGATCACGAAGCGCGGCGCGTACAGAACCTCGTCGCCGACGCGGAGCGTCGTGGGCGATTCGAAGTACGCGGCGCCGCTGAACACGGGGAACGTCTCGATCCCGGCGATCCGGTAGTCGGCCCAGCCGCGAACGAGCGTCCGCTTGCGTTCGGCCAGCGCACGGTAGTCCAGCTTCGGCTCGCCGGCCTGGATCGCCAACTCGCCGGACTTGCGGATTTCGTGGAGCATGTCCGCGGTCGCCAGCAGCGTCTTGGACGGCATGCAGCCGCGCAGGATACAGAGGCCGCCGAGCGGACCGTGGTCGACCAGCGCCACGTTCGCGCCCAAGTCGCGGGCCGTGCGCGCTGCCGCGTAGCCGCCGCTTCCGGCGCCGACGACGATCAGATCGAATCGATTCGGAATGGTTGTGCTCCTGGGGACTCCAGCCCCGAGAGTGTTGACACGTGGGACGCATGCGACGGTTCCGGCGTCACGCCCCGCATTTCCCGGAGCGCGGGCGCGATCCAGGCAGGCGACCCGGGCCGTGCGCGGGGAACGAGCCGGACCGTGGATCTCGCTTTCGTCGGGAACGCCCGAGCGAAACCCGCGGCGTTCGTCGCCGCCGCCGGCCTGCCGGCCGTCCTCGCCGTCGGCATCGCCGGTTTTACGGCCGGCTTCTTTCTATGGTACGAGCTCGCGCTGCGCGGCCCGCACGGCTCCGCGTTCCTCGACGTCACCATGCCCCTCGCGCTGGTCGCCGGCGTGGCCGGGGCGTACGGCGGCTGGATCGGCTACGCGCGCTACTTCGCGCGGCGGGCGCGGGTGGACGAGATCACCTCCCTGCGGTACGACGCGATCTCGTGGTCGGGGCTCGTGCTGCTGTGGGGGATGCTCCTCGCGCCGAGCGGCGGACACGGGGGCGGGCGTGCCGCCGGGGTCGCGGTGGGGCTGTTCGTGGTGGCCAAGCTCGCCGTCGCGGCCCGCTTCAACCAGACCGTGCGGGACGTCTCGCTGACGTTCCTCATGACGCGGTTGCCGCTGCTCGCGATCGCCGAGCTGGCCGCGATGGTGATCGGCCCGCGGCCGGGCGTCCACTACACCGCCTCGGAGAACCCGCTGCTCGCGGTCTGGGGGCGCTGGGATGCGGAGCACTACCTCAACGTCGCGAAGTACGGTTACTCGGGCACCGAGCCCGCGTTCTTCCCGCTGTATCCGCTGCTGATCCGCCTCGTCGGCGCGCTCACCGGGTCGCAGCTCGTCGCGGGGCTCGTCATCTCGAACGTCGCCAGCTTCTTCGGGCTGCTGTATCTGTACAAGCTCGCGGAGCACCAGTTCAACCGCCACGTGGCGCAGCGCGCGACGTTCTACGTGTCGATCTTCCCGACCGCGATCTTTTTCTCGGCGGTGTACAGCGAGTCGCTGTTCTTCTTCCTGACGGTGGCGTCGTTCTATTACGTGCGCGAGCGGCAGTGGCTGATGGCGGGCGTGTTCGGATTCTTCGCCGCACTGACGCGCTCGGAGGGCGTGATCCTCGCGGCGCCGCTCTTTATCGAGTGGGTGATCGCGGCGCGCGAGGGCGGGCGCGAGTTCTTCCGCTACTGGGTAGACGACGTCGTGAAACCGCTCATCGGCATGGCGCTCGTGCCGCTCGGGATCGCGTGCTACATGGCGTACCTGTGGGTGCTCAACGGCGACCCGCTGCGGTTCTCCCACGTGCAGTCGCACTGGGGCCGGCACTTGTCGCCGCCCTGGGTGTCGTTCGCGAGCACGATTCAGAAGATCGTTCACGCGCACGCGACGCAGACGGTTGCCAACGAGAGCCTCGAGCTCGCGTTCACGCTGCTGATGCTCATCGTGCTCGCGGTCGGGTTCCGCCGGCTGCGGCTGTCGTATGTCGTGTACATGGCGCTGTCCATCTTGATTCCGCTGTGCACCGGCAGCCTGATGAGCATGCCGCGCTTCGCGCTCGTCCTGTTCCCCATGTTCGCGCTGTTCGGGCTGTGGGGCGCGCGCCCGACGTTCAGCAACGCATACGTGGCCTTCTCCTTGCCGCTCTTGGGATTGTTCACCGTGCTCTTCGCAGATTGGTACTGGGTCGCGTGAGCGCGCCCGGAACGAGCCTCTTTCACCGCGTGCGCAAGCGGCGCGGCGTGCGGCAGTTCGTGAAGTTCGGGATCGTGGGCGCGTCGGGGTTCGTCGTGAACTTGGTCGTGTTCACGCTGCTGCAGCACGTGGTGCCCAACTACACCGCCGAGGGGCCGTACTATGCGATCTACTCGATCGCGTTTCTGTCGGGCGGGGTGTCGAACTACTTCCTGAACCGGATCTGGACGTTTCGCTCCACCGGGCACGCCGGCAAGGAGGCCGTGCAGTTCCTGAGCGTGTCGGTGCTCGCGCTGCTCGTCGGTTTGGTCGTGTCGTACTTCGTCGCACCCTCCTTGGGACACGGCCACAAGACGTGGTTCCTAGCGACGGTGTCCGGGATCGTGGTCAACTTCTTCGTCAACAAGTATTGGACGTTCCGGTCGGTCACGTGACCGCCTCGCGGCTCTTCTGGATCGCGGCGCTCGCGTTCACCGCCGCCGGCGCGGTGCTGCGCTTTAAGGGCATCCACGACCCGATCTTCGATCATCCCGGCTGGCGCCAGGGCGACACCTCGGCGATCGCGCGCAACTTCGCGCAGCTGCAGTACAACATCTTCTTCCCGCAGGTCGACTACAACGGGCCGCCGCCCAACTACGTCGAGCTCGAGCTGCAGATCGTGCCGTTCCTCGCGGCGACGCTGTACAAGATCTTCGGCGTGCACGAGGTGTTCGGGCGCCTGATCTCGCTCGCGTTCGGCATCGCGACGATTCCGGTGATCGCGGCGTTCGGGCGGTGGTTGTTTTCGCCACCGTCTTCGCGGGCGGGGAACGCCGGGAACGTTGGCGGGATCGCGGCTGCTGCCGCGTTCGCGGTGCTGCCCGGGGCATGGTACTACAGCCATACCTTCATGCCGGACACCGCGATGGTGTTCTTCACGACGTGCGCGCTCTACGCGTGCGCGCGCTGGATCGTTGATGATGAGGCGCGGTCGTGGCGCGGCTGGTGGCCCGCGGCGCTGCTGCTGATGCTCGCGTTCTTGGCGAAGCCCGTTGCGGTGACGGCGACGATTCCGATTGCCGCGTGCGCGGTCGCGCGGCTCGGGTGGCGCGGCGCGCTGACGCGGCCGCAGCTCTGGGCGCTGTTCGCCGCGGCGTTCGTTCCGCTCGCGCTGTACGACCGCTTCGTGTCCGCGCATGCCGAGTGGCACTGGGCGAGCGGGATCACGAAGCTGCACGTGATTCCTTCGCTGCAGGCCGCGCTGACGTCGCCGCACGCCTTCGCGCAGAAGGCCATATCGTTCGCGCATGCGATGAAGATGCTGGCGACCACGATGCTCGGACCGGTGGGGTTCGCGCTCGCGATTCTGGGCTTCTGCGTTCGCTTGCGTTCGCGCAGCGATGCGCTGCTATGGGGCTGGCTCGGCGGCGGGCTGCTGTACGCGTACGTCGTCGTGACGGTGGAGCGCGTCGACTACTATCTGTATCTGCTGCTTCCGCTTGCTGCGCTGGCGGTCGGGCGGCTGTGCGCGTTCGCGTTCGAACGATGGGGCGGCGATCCGCAGCGAGATATCTCGTCCGAGCGCGATACGCGCGGGGCGCGCGATGCATCGCCGGAGCCGCGCGCGGCGCGAGAGCGGCGCACGACTCTGGCTGGGATCGCGGCGGTGGTTTGGATCGCGGCGCTGGTCGTGGGCTATCGCGAGATCGCGCCGTACTACCGCTGGAGCCGCGTGAACTACGTGCGTGCGAAGCAACTCGACGCGACGCTCGCGCCCGGCGCGCTGGTCGTGATGGGGCACTACGATCCGTCGATTCTCTACACGATCGGGCGCAAGGGCTGGGAAGAGGATCCGCATCTGTGGACGCCGTTCAACGAGCAGAGCGCGATCCGCAAAGGCGCGCGCTATTTCATCTCGGTAGAGCACGCGCGGCTCAAGCAGACGAATCTCGAGCTCTACTGCTGGCTCGCGCGCTTCCCGGTGCTCGATCCGGCCGCAGCGTGGCCGGTGTATGAGACCGATCCCGCGAAGGTGCTTCCGCGAGCCGAAGAGCGCTGGCGCGCCTTCCGCCGCCGCGAGATGGCCGGCGCCTTCGCGAACTGGAGACGAGAATGGAAATCAGCGCCCGATCCGTGCCGCTGAACGATCCGGCAACGCCGGCGCAAGCCGAGCTCGACGCCGCCGTCGAGACGCTGCGCGCGCATGCGGACGCGTGGGCGCGCTTGGGGATCGCCGGAAAGATTCGGCACTTGCGCGCGATGCGCGCGCACACGGTGGAGGTCGCCGACGAGTGGGTCGAGCTCGCGGCGCAGGCCAAGGGGATCGCGGGGACTTCGCTCGCAGGCGAGGAGTGGTTGTCGGGACCGTACCCGCTGCTCACCGCGATCGACCGGCTCACGGCGACGCTGAGCGCGATCGCGCGCGACGTCCCGGTGATCTCCGACCGCGCGATCCGCACGCGACCGCCGGCGGCCGGCTCGGGATCGGCCGGACAGGTGATCGTGGACGTGTTCCCCGCGCAGCCGTCCGACCGCATTTTGCTCAGCGGCGTTCGCGCGGAAATTTGGATGGAGCCCGAGGTGACGCGCGAGACGCTGCGCGAGAACACCGCGAGCTTCTACCGGCAGCGCGAGCCCAGCGGCTTCGTGACGCTCGTGCTGGGCGCGGGGAACATCGCGAGCATCCCGCCACTCGACGTGCTCGACGCGCTCTACGCGCGCGGCAGCGTGGTGATCCTCAAGCTGAATCCGGTCAACGCGTATCTCGCGCCGGTCTTCGAGCGCGTATTCTCTTCCTTTGTGGATGAGGGGTTCGTGCGCATCGCGCAAGGCGGCGCCGACGTCGGCGCGCAGCTCGTCGCGCATGCCGGGGTCGACGCGATTCACCTGACGGGCGGCGAGCGGACGCACGACGCGATCGTGTTCGGCGGTGGGCCCGAAGGCGAGGCGCGCAAGCGCGCCGGACAGCCCGTCGTGACGAAGCGCGTGACGAGCGAGCTCGGCAACGTCACGCCGGTCATCGTGGTGCCAGGGCCGTGGAACGAAGCGGACCTCGCCTTCCAAGCCGCGCACGTCGCGACGCAGAAGCTGCACAATGCCGGCGCGAACTGCATCGCCGCGCAGGTGCTGGTTACCGCGGAGTCGTGGGACCTTGCGCCGGCGTTTTTGAAAAAGGTGCGGCACGCGATCGGGCACGCGCCGCCGCGGCCGTCGTACTATCCCGGCTCGGGCGCGCGCGTCAAGGCGGTCGAGAGCACGCACCCGAGCGCGCAGCCGGTCGGTATTCCGATGGACGGCGTGCACCGCACGTACGTCGGCGGGCTCGATGCTGCGAACGCCGGCGAGCCGCTGTTTGAGAGCGAAGCGTTCGGGCCGGTGCTCGCGCAGACCGCGCTGCCCGGCGCGGACGCCGCAGCGTTCGTGCGCAACGCGGTCGCGTTCTGCAACGACCGGCTGCACGGCACGCTCGGGGCGGCGATCCTGATCCACCCGCACACGATCAAGGAGCTGGGCGCCGCGTTCGAAGACGCCATCGCCGAGCTGCGCTACGGCTGCGTGACGATCAACACGTGGCCTGGCGTCGGCTTCTCGCTCGCGACCGCAAGCTGGGGTGCGTATCCGGGCAACACGCTCGCCGACGTCGGCAGCGGAATCGGCGTCGTGCACAACGCGTACTTGTTCGACAAGCCGCAAAAGAGCGTCGTGCGCGCACCGTTCGCACCGTTCCCGCGCTCGTTCGCGAACGGGGAACGCACGCTGCTCCCGGTTCCGCCGTGGTTCGTAACGCACCGCCACGCGGACAAAGTAGGCCGCAAGCTCTTCGCCTATACCGCGAAGCCGTCGGCGTTACGTCTCCTGGCCACGGTGGTTGAGGCGATGCGCGCGTAGACGGAGTTCGCTGGCCGCAATCATAATCGCGCTGCCGGGTGGGCACCCTCTACGGCATGACGTGTGTGGGCGAATCGGTTTTGCATGCGCTGTCGGTTGAACCGTCCAGCGCGCGGGCGGGGGATATCGTGCGCGTGACGTTTCGGACGCGCAATCTCGGGACGCAGGGCAGTCCGGCGGGGCGCGTGGTGTTCGCGCTCGGTGATGGGCTCGAGGCGGACGACGGGATGGAGGTTGACCTGGACTCAGTTGCGCCTGGCGAATACGCTGTCGCGACGATTCGTGCGCGGGTTGGCGTGCCCGTCGCGGACCGTATGGAGATCGCCGTGTGCGCGGCGCTGCATCTGGAGGATGCCGTGCTCGGGACGAATACGTGCAGGGTGACCGTGCTCAGCCGCGCCGTGCTTGATGGACCGGCGAGCGGTGCGTTCGTCGAAGCGGTCGATGCCGATACCGTGCGCGTGCGCGTCGTCGTTACGAACGAAGGCGATGGGCCCGCGTGCGGCGTGCGCATCGTCGTGCCGGCGCCGATCGGGTGTGTTAGCGTGGATGGTGATAGTCCGATCGAGCACGCGATCGAGCGGCTCGATCCCGGCGAGCATTCGGACGTAGCGTTCGAGGCGCGAATCGTCGCGCCGGTCGCCGAGATTCGCGCGGATGCCGGCGAGGTGCGTTTTCCGGACGGACGGCGCGTCGCGCTGCCGGCACGCGATGCGGTGCTGCCCGCGCCTATTCTGGCGCCGCCGCGCGTGGTACTGACGTCCTCGCGGCGCCGCGTCGATGTCGCGATGGATCTCCGGAACGACGGCTGGGCCGACGCGCACGCTGTTCGCGTGCAGGTCACGTTGCCGCCTCCAGTGCGGCTGATTGATGGTAGCGTTGTTCTCGACGGCGTGCCGGTCGGCACAGCAGGCACCGCGCGGCGACGGGCGGCGCACCGCCGTGATGACGTGGCCATTGCGCACATGGGGCGCGATGGTGCCGCGCTTGTGGTTACCTTATCTACGGTGCCTGCGCGGAGTACCGTTCGCGTTGCGATGGCTGCGCTCGTGCCGGCCGCGTGCTGCGAGGACGTCATCAGCGTGGGGTTCGGTGAACACCGGATCGAATTGCCGTTCGTGCCGAACAACGTGCAGGACGTGCGCGTTCGCGTGATCGATTCGCCGTTGACCGCATCACCAGGCGACGTCGTGCGCGTTGTCGCCCGCGTCATAAACGGGGGCGACGTGCCGGAGACCATCTCGATCGGCGTTGCAGACGGCTCGTTGTCCGAAATTCCGGCGACGGCGTCGCGAACGTTGGCGCCGGGGACTGCCGCAGCCGTTGCGTTGGCGTTTGTGATGACGGACGATGCCCGCGACGGGGACGTGCTCGACTCCGCGGTCTTCGTGCGCGATGCGAACGGTGAGCGCGCGCGTGCCGCATTCTCAGTAATCGTTCGCGATCGCGCTTGGCCGTGGCTTGAAGCGCCGCCGGAGTCCGACGGAACGCACGTGCGCTACACCGTTCGCAACGGTGGAAGCACGGCTGCGCGTGACGTTACCGCAAGGTTCGAAGATGTCGTAGTGCGGCTCGACCCGATCGCGGCGGGCGCTACAGCGGTTCTGGCTGTCGAAGAGCGTACAGCGCGTTGCGGCGGCGCCTTGTGGGTCGCCGGACGTGAGGTGCTGGATCTGCCCGCGCTCGAGGATCGCGCGGCGCCCGCGGTGCACGCCGCCCTCTATGCGCCGGAGCGCGTCATCGCCGGCGCTCCGTTCGCGGCTCGTTTGAATCTCGACGTTGAAGATGCAGCGGACGCGCTCGCAATCAGCGTACCGGGCATTCCGGGCGGCAGCTACGTCCCGGGGTCAACGCTGCTCGACGGTCGCGGGCTGCTCGATCGTGCCGCATGCACGCTAGCCGGCGGGCCTTCACCTCTCGGCGGCGACGGGTTGTCCTTGCGCGGCGTGCCCGGCGGAACGCGCATCACCGTCTCGTGGTCGCTCATCGCCGATCCCGTGCACGGTGCCGACTCGATCGCGGTTTCAGCAGCGCTCCGCGTTGACGGCGAGGACCGCCCGATTGCGGCCGTCACGGTCGCCGTTGGCGAACGGGACCCGTTCCCGGTGCGGCCGTCGGGGGCTCGTTATCACGTCGAGGCGTGCATGATTCCGGCGGCGGCCGTGGACGGGGAACCGGCATTCTCCGATGGCGCATCCCTCATACGGCAACCACAACCGGCAATATCGAGCGTACAGGATGAACCGCGATCCGGCGCCGGCGAACACCTTATCATGGAACGATCCGACGTCACGGGCTCGTCCGATGATGGATTCGATCGATCCGACGTCCGGGATAGCGTTAGTGACGCAACCACCGAACCGTGCCGCGAGCCGCGGCTCGCGTTCGGCATGCGGCTCGATGCTGCGCGCATTGAGGACATCGTGCCATTGCTTCATGCCGCGCGCGGGCGTGGTTTGGTCGCGCACCTCTTCGTCTTGCGCTTCTTCTTCCCCGATTCCGTTGACGTCCAAGACGTTTCCGTGTCCGAGGCGCTCTGCGCCGTGCAGCTCGCGGTTCGCGACGTCTTCGACCGGCTGTTCGTGAAGCTTCGTATCCCCGGGTTCGACGTCAGTGCCGACGACCTTGAGGATGCGGCTCTGCGCGGCGCGCTCGTCGTGCTGTTTGAACGGCTTCTCGGTGCTGCGCCAGATCGTGTTGCCTTCGAGGAGTCGCCCGCGGCGCTCGATCGCGATCGCGTGCGCCGCATGCTGGCCGCGTTCGCCGACGCGCCGTACGGCGCACCCGCGGTGCTGCGCGCGCTCGTCGCGCTGCTGCCCACGTCGTGCGCCGACGATCCCGCGCTTGCGACGGCGCTGCGGCGCCATGCGAACCTGCTCGATGACGTGTTGAGCCGCTATGACGGTCTGCCGCTCGAGCTCTTCGACGACGCGCTCGCGCATCGTTTCGACGCGGCACTGGACGGCGCGCGCGATGTCTTGCTGGCCGCACTGAGCACTCACGCGCCGGCCGCGGAGGCCGCATGCTGACGCTCCAGATTCCGACGCTTCTCGCGCTGCTCGGCACCGCGCTCATGGCGGTGGTGATCTTCGCACCCGCGCCGGTCGACGCGAAGGTCACGATGTCGCTAGCGCCGCCGTTCATGCCGCCGCTTGCGCCCTCTTCGTTCGAACGGTGGACTTCCGCGCAGCCGGAGGTGCACGATGCATGGAGTTTGCCGCCGGAAAATCCGCCGCACGCCTCGCCGGCGTGGCCTTCGCTGGTCGATCCGCGTGCGGCGAGCTGCGATGCTGCGGCTCGGCTCGCGCTGGTCGATGCGCTTGCGACGGTGCGCGCGCCGTGGGCCGATGCTATTTTGCACGGTGCGCTGGACGACGAGCCCGATGCGCTCGTGCGCGACGCGATCGTCGCGGCGCTTCGGGCCGCCGCCGAGCGGTGAGGTGCGTGTTAGCCGGGCGCGCTCGCGTACAGGGCGACGATCTCGCCTTTCGCGAGCACGTGGCCGCGGATCATGAAGCGGAACTTTGCGTACGTCGTCGTGTCGTCGACGCCCAGCTTGTCCATGTCGAGCGCCCACACCGTGAGGTGGTAGTGGTGCGCGGGATCTCCGGGCGGCGGGCACGGTCCGCCGTAGCGGCTGAAACCGTAGTCGGTGAAGCCTTGCGTCGCGCCGTTGACGGGGTGCTTGTGCGAGCCGGCGCCTTCCTCCAGCGACGTGACATCGGCCGGGATGTCGAAAACGACCCAGTGCACGAAGCCGACGGTCGTCGGTGCGTCGGGGTCGTAGATCGTGACCGCGTAGGATTTCGTGCCGGCGGGCGCGCCGGACCACGATATGTCGGGGCTCTGGTTGTTTCCGGTGCAGCCCATGTTGTCGAAAACCGCGGCCTGCGGGATCGTTTGCCCGTCGCGAAACACCGAGCTCGTGACGGTCAGTGTAGCCTGCGTCTCCATGGCGGCGGTTGTACCCCGAAACCGGCGGACCGACCGGGAGTACGAGATCGCATGGCAACGGTTCGTATCGAGGGCGAGACCCTGAACGTGGAGCTGCGCGGCTGGGACAAGGTCTGGGCGGTGCACGGCTCCTTCGCGATCCCGCTGGCGAACATCGCCGGCGCGTCGACCGACAAGCCGCCCAGCTTCTGGGAGACGCTCAAGGTCATCGGCACCGCGACTCCCACGTGGCCGCTCTCGGGGGAGGGCGAGTGGCCGCACCTCAAGATGGCCGGGACGTTTCTGTACCACGGCGAGGTCGTGTTCTTCGATTATCAAGGCAAGGACAACGTGCTGGTGATCGACCTGCGGCCCGGGGCGTCGGCGTACAAGCACCTATTCGTGCACGTCGATGAGCCCGATACACCCGAAGAGGCGGCGCTGCGTATCAACGCGGCACTCGCTTCGATTGGTAAACCTGAGGTAAACCCGGCGTAAACGACGCGTAAGGATCGCGGACTTTAGCCGATTCCGCCGATGTGACGGACGTCAAAGTACGGTAACGATTCGGCACAAACAGCAGGTCACACGGCGGTAGCTTGCTATCATGACAGGAACGATGCAGCTCTTCGACTCGCTTTTCGGGCGTCGCGAGCAGCGCTGGTTTGAGAACGGCGCTGCAGGCGCACGCCATGGCAAGTTCCAGGCGCACGCGCTGAGCGACGGGCGAAAGATTCCCGTGCTCGGGACGACGGTCTCGCGCGAAGGCGTCGCGTTCGTGTCGCCGCGGCGGCTGGTGGAGACGGAGCTGCAGTTCACGTTCATCCTGCGCGAGCGCGCGATCCCCAGCCACGTGCACGTGGACCAGAGCGAGGCGATGCAGGCGCCCGAACGCGTCGTCCACCGCTACTTCTGCACCTTCACGGCGATCGCGGCCGACGACTGGGACGCGGTCGTGCGCTACGTCGAGAACAAGCCGGAGCCGAAAAAAGCGGATTTCGCGCCGAAGACCGACGACGAGTTCCGCTCGCTGCCGGCGACGATCCAGAATGCGGTCGTGGACCAGCTCGTGCGCGCCGGGCGCCTGAACGCGCCTGCGCCGGGAACCGTCCCGCTGATCCGCATGATCGCCGGGCGCGTCCACGAGCTCGGCCAGGGACGCACGGCGCAAGACGTGCTGATCCACAGCCGCGTGAAGATGGACGACGGCGGCACGCGCGCGTACGATACGCGGTTCCGCGTGTTCTCGAGCCAGCGCATCGAACTGATCGCGTAGCCTCGGCCTCACCGCGAGTGGCGCCCTGCTCGATCCAGGACGCCGCCGCGATGGCCCTTCGGCGAGTCAGGCTATCGAGTCTCCCACGTGTCGTCTGCGAGTGCGCGAACGACGGCGATGGCGATTTCACTGAAGGGCGTGCTGAGGGAGAATGAGTTTTCCCAATTTTTGTCGATTGCGAACCCGCGGCGCTGCCCCGGGTACGGGACGAACCGCTTCAAGCCGTACTGCGACTCCGTTTGGGAAAGCATCATGAGCCGGAGGTTCTTTTCGAATTCGTCGATCCGTCGAATATTCTCGAACTTTTGGAACGGCGACCGTGAATAATCCAGTCGTTCCCAGCCGTCCGATGACGCCGGAACGTCCTTCAGTGCCTGCTGGATCGCGCTCGCTACGGCGTCGACGTCGTCCGCCTTAGCGGCCGAGACACGATCGAGAGTGACGGGTCCCTGGAGTGGCGCCACGAGGACGGCAGCGCCACGCCGATGAGCAATCTGGATTCTCTTCACGTTCGGCCTACCACTTCACGACGTGACTTTCGATTCGATTTTTCCGGCTATTTGATACGTCGCCGCCGTAAGATCCATCGATTGATTCCTGTAATCGACTTCGCTCCGCTGCCGGCTCCTTCAACGAACCGGTCGAGTGTCGGAAAAGCCCCGGGTGTCAGAGCGGAGCCGGGACACCCGTGCCCGGCTCGAGATGTTGCTACGGCCCGACCGGTTCCAAAGGTGCGGCGGCGACGAAGAGCGGGAGCATTGACGTGCCGCTGGGTGAGCCGAGCCCCGTGCAGGCGTCCCATCCGGCTTGCGCGTTGAAGCCCGCCACTCCGTACGCGGAGTTTTCTCCGTGGACGATGTCGTTCAGCGCGTTCGAGCTCTGGTAGAGCAGCGGCGCGAAGAAGCCGGGCTTCGTGCCGATTTGCTGCGCCAGGAGCGCGGTGAGCGCCGCCCACATCGGGGCGACCGCGCTCGTTCCTCCGCTCACGCCGTCCGCGCCGTTGGAACGCACGTTGATGCCGGATTGCGGGTCGGCGTCGCCGGCAACGTCGGGGACGCCGCGCATCGTGAGGACGTCTTCGCCGTCGGCGGTGAGATCGATCTGCCAGTCTGGCACCGTGAAATGGGTGCTGGTCCCGCCGCCGGTCGCCCAGCCGTCGTTGTCGTTCCACACCGTCTCATTGGTGATCTTTCCATCGGCGGTTT
>JAQBPK010000208.1 GCA_028287565.1 Vulcanimicrobiota bacterium | reverse complement strand
TCTTTTTTTGTTGCTTGTGGGGTGTTCCGGGGGCGGCGCGACGGGATCGTGCACCCTGCCCGACCGGGCGCCGCAGATCCTCAATCAGGTGCAGCCTGATGTTCCGGCGATGGCGCAGCAGCAGGGCATCACCGGCGACGTGGTCGTGCGCGTGACGGTGGATGCGTCAGGTGCGGTGACCTCCGCGACGATCGCGAGCTCGCCGTCCGCGATCTTGAATCAAGCGGCGCTGTCCGCGGCGCGCGCGTCGACGTACCAAGCGGGGCTTCAGAACTGCGTGCCCGGCGGATCCCTGGACGTGCGCTTCCAGTTTATCGCACCGGCAGTGGGCGTTCGATTCTGATCCACGCCGAAGCGGCCTAGCGGCGCTTCGGCGGTATGAGGACGGCCTGTACGGGTACGGAATTCGTACACGTTCCGGAGCCTCCACATGCAATTTGGCAAGGTGACGCGCCGCCGCTTTCTGGTGCGGGCGGCGCTGCCCACGATCGCCGCCGGCGTCGGGCTCAGCACGCCGCGACTCAGTGCGGCCGCTTCGGCGGTTGCGTCCGTCTCGGCGCTGCCGGCGCAAGGGCCCGGGCCGATTCCGGTGACGCTGAACGTCAACGGGCGCGCGCACGATCTGCGCATCGAGCCGCGCGTCACGCTGCTCGACGCGCTGCGCGAGCGGCTCGCGCTGACCGGCACGAAAAAGGGCTGCGATCAAGGTACGTGCGGCGCGTGCACCGTGCTGGTCGACGGCCGGCGCGTGAACTCGTGCCTCATGCTCGCGGTGATGGCGCAAGGCAAGGCGGTCACGACGGTCGAGGGGCTCGCGAACGGTGACGACTTGCACCCGGTGCAGGCGGCGTTTCTGGCGCACGACGGCTTCCAGTGCGGCTACTGCACACCCGGACAGATCATGTCGGGCGTCGCCCTGATCGCCGAGAAGCGCCCGCTGGACGATGCCTCGGTGCGCGAGTGGATGAGCGGCAACATCTGCCGCTGCGGCGCGTATCCGAACATCGTCGCGGCCGTGCAGGCCGCTGCGGGGCATTCGTCGTGAACGCGTTCCGCTACGCGCAGGCGCGCGACGCCGCGTCCGCGATGGCGACGCTCGCCGCGGAACCGAGCGCGATGTATGTCGCGGGCGGCACCAATGTCATCGACCTGATGAAGGAGTACGTCGAGCGGCCGTCGCTGCTGGTCGACATCGCGCAGCTTCCGATGCGGGCGATCGAGCCCGCCGCCAATGGGTTGCGTGTCGGTTCGCTCGCGCTGATGAGCGACGTCGCGGATCATCCCGCCGTCGTGCGGGGATTTCCGGTCGTGTCGCAAGCGCTGCTGCTCAGCGCGTCGCCGCAATTGCGCAACATGGCGACGATCGGCGGCAACGTCATGCAGCGCACGCGCTGCGCGTACTTTCGCGACGCGACGCAGCCGTGCAACAAGCGCGCGCCTGGGACGGGATGCGCCGCGCGCGGCGGTGACAACCGCCGGCACGCGGTCATCGGCGGCAGCGAGCAGTGCATCTGCACGCACGCGTCCGATCTTGCGGTCGCGCTGCTCGCCGTCGATGCGGTCGTCCACGTGCAGGGCCGTGCGGGTGAGCGCGCGATCCCGTTCGAGCGGTTTCACGTGCTGCCCGGCACGACGCCGCAGCGTGAGACGGTCCTCGAGCGCGGCGACCTGATCACGGCCGTCGAGCTTCCGGCGAGCGCGCACGCGCGCGGCTCGTACTATCTCAAGGTGCGCGACCGCGCGTCGTACGAGTTCGCGCTGGTGTCGGTCGCGGCGGCGTTCGACGTTCGCGCCGGGCGCATCCGCGCGGCGCGCGTCGCGCTCGGCGGCGTGGCGCCCAAGCCGTGGCGCGCGCACGACGCGGAGGCTGCGTTGATCGGAAGACAGCCGGGCGCGCAGGCGTTCGCCGCAGCGGCGCAGGCCGCGACGCGCGGAATGCGCGGCTACGGCCAGAACGACTTCAAGATCGCGCTGACGCGGCGCGCGGTCGCGCGCGCGCTCGCGCACGCGGGAGATGTCGCGTGAGCCCGCTGGCCGGCGCGCCGCTTGTGGGTGCACCGCTCGTGGGTGCACCGCTCGAGCGCGTCGACGGCCGCCTCAAGGTGACCGGCGCGGCGAAGTATTCCGCCGAGATCGCGCTGCCCAACCTCGCCTACGGCGTCATCGTGCTGAGCAGCGTCGCGAACGGCCGCATCGCGGCGATCGACGACGCCGCGGTGCGCCGCATGCCCGGCGTCATCGAAGTGATGACGCCGTCGAACGCGCCGCGCGTCACCGCGTCCGGCAAGGACGTCGGCTATCCGGTGCTGCGCGTCCTGCAGGACGATCTCGTGCACTACGACCGCCAGCCCGTTGCGGTCGTCATAGGCGACACGTTCGAGCGCGCGACCGATGCGGCAGCGGCGCTGCGCGTGCGCTACGCGCCGGCCCGCGCCGCGACGAAGCTCGCGGACGCGCCGCTCTACAAACCGGCGCAGGTCCACGGCAAGGACGCCGACACGCACAAAGGGGATGCGAACGCCGCGC
>JAQBPK010000207.1 GCA_028287565.1 Vulcanimicrobiota bacterium | reverse complement strand
TCGGTCGTCGCCGTCGATTCGTGGCCGAGAAACTCTTTGAGGAACAGCAGGTCCGCGCCGCGCTCGCGCATCAGGGTCGCCACCGTGTGGCGCCACGTGTGCGGTGACGCGTACTCGGTGATTCCGGCGAGCTCCATGTACGTGCGCACGATCTTGTAGACCCCGGGCGCGCTCAGCCGCCGGTCGCCGCGCCCGACGAAAAATGCCGGAACCGTCACGCGCGGACGGACCTCGAGGTACGCGCGCATCGCGGCCACCGCCTCGGGCGTCATCGGGACGTAGCGGTCCTTGTTGCCCTTGCCCTTGATGACGCGCAGCTGGCGGCCGTCCAGATCGACGTCGTTGAGGTCGAGGCCCACGAGCTCCGCGCGCCGCACGCCGCACGACCAGAGGCACTGCAGGAGCGCGCGGTCGCGGCGGCGCTGCAGCTCGGACTGTCCCGCGAGCTTGATGGCGAACACTTTCGCGACTTCGTCGCCGCGCATCGCCTTGGGCAGCGGCCGGCCGATCTTGGGCAGGATCGCGTCGGCGGCCGGGTTGTCGTCGCGGCGGCCGCTGTGGCGCAGATGCCGGTAGAACGTGCGCAGCGTGGCGATCTTGCGGCGCACCGAGCGCGGTGCGTAGCGGCGCGAGCGCGCGAGGTGCGTCTGGTACGCGAGGATGTCGGCGTACGCTGCACCCGCGAGCCCGTCGTACGGCGGCGGCGCCTTGACGTCGGGGTTCGTGCCCAACGCTTGCGATTTCATGAACGCGCCGAAGTGCTCGAGATCGCGCTGGTAGGCTTCGCGCGTGCGCGGCGTCGTGCCGCGGATCAGCAAGTACTGGTCGGCGAAGCGCGCGATCTCCGGATCGGCGGAACGGAATTCTGGCGCTTCGTAGACCGTCGCGCGCTTCTTGCTCATCGGTTTCCCACGTCCGCGTGCACCGTACCGTAGGGTTACCGCTGGGCGCAGGTTGTCCCCCCGGAGGGACCCGCCGCACCCTGCGGGAACATGCGCGGCCCACCGATTCACAGCCGAGCGGGGGAGGCGAGATGCAGCAGCGATACGCGGACTATACGTCCGGCGATCAATCGACGTGGGCACTGCTGTATCAGCGGCAGACCGCGGCATTGCGCGACCGCGCGCATCCGTCGTATTTCATGGGGCTCGACGCGTTCGGGTTCGGCGACCGCATCCCCGAGCTCGCGCGGCTCAACCGGACGCTGCGCGCGCAGACGGGCTGGGAGATCGAGGCCGTCGACGGACAGGTCTCCGGTGAGGTGTTTTGCGGCCTGCTGCGCGAGCGCAAGCTGCCGTCGACCACATACGTGCGATCCCAGGCCGAGCTCGCGCACAGCAAGGAGCCGGACATGTTCCACGACGTGTTCGGCCACGTGCCGCTGCTGATCGAGCCGGACTACCGCGCGTTCATGGTGACCTTCGCCGAGACGTCGTTGGCGATGCTGGACGATCAGGTGTCGTTCGACCGGCTGGGCCGCGCGTTCAAATGGACCATCGAGTACGGGCTGATCGAGCTCAACGGCGGCGTGCGCGCGTATGGCGCGGGGCTGATGTCGTCCAGCGGCGAGCTCGACCACGCGCTGAGCGCGAACGTTCCGAAGCTCGCGTTCGACCCGTGCGCCGCCGTCGACACGCCGCACGTGCGCGCATCGCTGCAAGCGCAGTACTTCGTGATCGACGGTTTCGCGCAGCTCGGCGGCGCGCTCGACGCCATGGTGCGCCACGCGCGCACGCCGGTGGCGGCCGGATAACGCCTGCGGGATGTCGCTCGAGCGTTACCGCAGCGAGATCGACGAGCTCGACGACGCGATCGTGCGCGCTCTGGCGCGCCGCTTCGCGGTGTGCCGCGACGTCGCCGAGCTCAAGGCGCGCACCGGCACGCCGATGATGCAGCCGCAGCGCGTCGGCGCGGTGAAGCGCCGCGCCGCGGAGCTCGGCGAGCGCTACGGGCTCGAGCGCGACCTGGTGGAGCGCATGTACGATCTCCTCATCCAGGAGACGTGCCGGCTCGAGGACGCGCTGATTGCGGAGCGGCGCGATGGGCAGCCGTGTGCCCCGGTGCTCGTCGGCGGCGACCACCGGTCGGGGACGACGCTCGTCAGCGTGATCCTCGACTCGCACCCCGAGCTCGTCATGGGCCCGGAGCTCGACTTCCTCGAGCCCACCGATCTCGGACCGCATCTGTGCGAATGCTGCCGGCTCTTGCTCGCGGACGATCCGCGCGTGCGCGGCGCCGGGGTCGGAGCCCGGGATCCGCAGTATGCCGCCGGCGTTCAGCTCGCGAAGCAGTCGCTGCGGTTCGGCGTCCCGTACGACGTGCTGCTCGAGCTTGCCGAGGCCGCGATGCGGCGCACCGGCAGCGACCTGCGACGTTTCGACGAGCGGCTGGTGCTGATCGACGCGATCGGGCGGTATCGCGCCGCGGCGACGCGCAAGCCGCGCTGGGGGATCAAGATCCAGCGCGAGATCGCGCAAGCCGGCCGTTTCGCGGCGCATTGGCCCGGTGCGCGCTTCGTCCACGTCGTGCGCGACGGGCGCGACGTCGCCGCATCCCATCTGCGCGGCGGCCGCCCGTGGGGCTATCGCTCGATCGAGGAAGCTGCGAGCGGCTGGGCGGGCGTCGTCGACGCCGCGGCGCGCACCGTGGCTCCGGACGATATCTTCGAGCTGCGGTACGAAGATCTCGTCGCCGATCCGCCGGGCGCGCTGCGGCCGCTCTTCGCGTTCTTGGGCCTGGGGTGGGACCCGCGCGTGCTGCACCACGACGGCGTGGAGCACAGCCTGTTCGCGAACCCGTTCGAGCACCCCAGCGCCGACGCCGCGCGGCGGCCCATCGACGCGCAGGCCGTCGGGCGGCACCGGCGCGATTTGAGCGACGGCGACGTCGCGGCGTTCGAGCGCCTCGCGGGCGATGCGCTGCGCCGGCACGGCTACGCCCAAGCGGTGCGTGCGTGAGGCGCATCCTGCTCGTCGACAACTACGACTCGTTCACGTACAACCTCTACCAGCTCATCGCGCGCGTCGCGGGCGACGTCCCGCTCGTCGTTCGGAATGACGCGATCACGCTCGACGAGATCGCCGCGCTCGAGCCCGCGGCGATCGTGCTGTCGCCGGGCCCCGGCCGGCCGGGCATTGCGCGCGACGTCGGCGTGTGCGCGGCGATCCTGTCGGAGTCGCGGATCCCGGTTCTCGGCGTGTGCCTGGGCCATCAGGCACTCGTGCACGCGGAAGGCGGAACCGTCGAGCGCGCCGAGCCCGTGCACGGCCGCGCGAGCGCGATCGTGCACGCCGGAACCGATCTTTTCGCGGGGATCCCGCAGCGTTTCGGGGCGGTGCGCTATCACTCGCTCGCAGCCGCGGCGCCGCTCCCCGGCACCCTCGAGCTGACCGCGTGGACCGGCGACGGCGTGCCGATGGCCGTCCGCCACCGCAGCCGCGCGGCGTGGGGCGTGCAGTTCCATCCCGAGTCGATCTGCACGGCGTACGGCGACCTGCTCGTGGCGAACTTCCTGCGGCTCGCCGAAGGCGCGGCGACGCGCCGGCCTGCGGTCGCGGGCTGGATGCCCGAGGTCGCGCAGCCGCCGCCGGCGCCGCGCGCGCGGGTTCACCATCGCACGCTCGCGCACTACGCCGACCCCGAAGACGTCTTCGTTGCGCTCTACGCCGGCGGTCCCGACGCGTTCTGGCTCGACAGCAGCCGCATCGAGCCCGGCCTCGCACGGTACAGCTTCATCGGCGCGGCGCGCGAAGGCGGTACCTCGATTTCGTACGACGCCGCGAAGCAGCAGGCTACCGTGCGCCGCGGCGAACGGCTCGAACGGCGTCACGCCGGCGTGTTCGACGTGCTGGCGGACGAGCTGGCGCGCATCGGTGCCTGCGCGCCGGAGCTCGGCGTCGATTTCATCGGCGGGCTGGTGGGATATTTCGGCTACGAGCTCAAGGCCGGTTGCGGCGCGAGCGACGTGCACCGCTCCGAGCTGCCGGACGGGATGTGGCTGCTCGCGGACCGCGTCCTCGCGTTCGACCACGAGCGCGGAACCGTGCATGCGATCGCGCTGGCGCATGAAGACGACGACGACGCCTGCCGCGCGTGGCTCGACGAGATCGAAGCGAACGTGCGCGCGATCCCGGCGGCGCCGCCGGTTGCGGCGGCGCCGCTCGAGACGGTGGTGCTGCAGCTCGACCGCACGCGGTCCGAGTATCTCTCCGACGTCGAGCGCTGTCTGGAAGAGATTCGCGCCGGCGAGAGCTACGAAATCTGCTTGACCGCGCAGGCGGAGACCGCGAGCATCGCCGACCCGCTCGATTTCTACCGCGTGCTGCGCCGCGTCAGCCCCGCGCCGTATGCGGCGTACCTGCGCTTCGGCGAGATCGCGGTGCTGTGCTCGTCGCCGGAGCGCTTTCTGCGCGTGGACCCCGATGGTGTCGTCACGTCGAAGCCGATCAAAGGCACGGCCGCGCGCAACGACGATGCCGCGCTCGACCAGCTCGCGCGCGAGATGCTGCGCAACAGCGTGAAAGACCGCGCGGAGAACCTGATGATCGTCGACCTGCTGCGCAACGATCTGGGCCGCGTGTGCGAGATCGGCACGGTCACCGTCCCGAAGCTCATGGACGTGGAGTCGTACGCGACCGTCCACCAGATGGTCAGCACCGTGCGCGGGCGGCTCGCTGCGGGCCGCACCGCGCTGGACTGCGTGCGAGCCGCGTTTCCGGGCGGCTCGATGACGGGTGCGCCGAAGCTGCGCAGCATGGAGATCATCGACCGGTTGGAGCGCGGACCGCGCGGCATCTACTCCGGCTCGATCGGCTTTCTCTCGGCGAACGGCTGCGCCGACCTCAACATCGTGATTCGCACGGCGATCGTCACGCCCGCGCGCACGGTCGTCGGCATCGGCGGCGCGATCGTCGCGCTCTCCGATCCGCAGGCCGAGTTCGACGAGATCGTTCTCAAGGCGCAAGGCATTCTGCGCGCGCTGCTGGCGTGGCAAGGCCGCCCGTTCGAACCGGGCGCGTACGCGATCGAAGGCGCGCAGGAGCAGATCGGTGTCTGAGCCGCACTATCTGCTGCTGCAGCTGCGCGAGCCGAACGATGCGATGCTCGAGCACGAGCAGAGCTGCTTCGCGGACGCGCTGCGCGCCGCGCCCGCGCGCTTTCACGCGTGGAACCTGCTCCTGGGGGACGTCGACCGCGCGCTGCTCGACCGAGCGGATCTCGTCCTGATCGGCGGCAGCCCGAAGTCGGTGGTGACCGGCGGCCCGTGGCTCGGGCGCGTCCTCGCGCTCGTCGAGGAGCTGATCGCGCGCAAGAAACCGACGTTCGGCGTGTGCTTCGGATTTCAGGTCATTGCGAAGGCGCTCGGCGGCGAGGTCGTTCGCGATCTCGCGCGCAGCGAGATCGGTACGGTCGACGTCGCGCTGAGCGCGCACGGCCTGCGCGATCCGGTGTTCGCGCCGCTCGGCGCCGTGTTCGCGGGACAGATGGGCCACGAGGACGTCGTCGTTCGCCTGCCCGAGACGGCGGTGTCGCTGGCGTCGAGCGCGCGCGTGCCGCACGAAGCGCTTCGCGTGCGCGGCGCACCGGTGTATGCGACGCAGTTCCACCCCGAGATGGACGAGCGCCGGCTGCACGAACGTCTCGGCCGCTATCCGCAGTTCGTCCGCCGCCTGGCCGGCGCGCCGTTCGAGGAGTTCGCGCCGGCGGGGATACGTCCGTCGCCGCAGACCGATGCGCTGTTGCCGCGCTTCGCGGCGCTGGCCGCCGCGACCGCGGTGGCGCGGTGAGCACGATCGCGCCGGTGCCGGGCGAACTGCTGACGTGGACCTACGGCGGCGTGGGCGTCCGCTATCGCGAGGAGCTCGACGGCGCAGGGACGCGGATCGGCCACGCGTTCGTCGCGTGTGTCGCCGAGCGCGCAAGCAAACCGGTGTACGACAACGCCTTCGAGTGGTGCGCCGGCCCGGGCTTCATCGGGTTCGCGCTTCTCGCGCAGGGGCTCTGCCGGCAGCTCACGCTGTGCGACGTGAACCCCGCGGCGATCGCGTGCGTGCGGGAAACGGTGCGTGCGAACGGCCTCGCCGAGCGCGTCTCGTTCGCCGCCGGCCGCGATCTCGAACCGCTCGATCCCGGCGCGCGCTTTGACCTGGTGGTCGCGAACCCGCCGAACTTCTTCGCGCTCAACCCGCGTCATCCGAGCTACGCACGTCTCAAAGACGATCTCCGGCCCAACGATCCCGACTGGCGCGTCCATCGCACGTTCTACGCGGGTATCCGGCCTTTTCTGACGGGCGATGCGCGGCTCTTCATCTCCGAGGTCAACCCGGCCGACGCGACGGTGTTCATCCCGCCCGATGCGCCCGAGCCGTACGACGTGCGCCCGCGCCCCGCGGCCGCCGATTTCGCGACGATGATCGCAGCGGGCGGGCTCGAGCTCCTCGAGACGGCGGAGTACTTCACCGGGCGCGACGGCGCACGGCTCGCGATGATGATCTCGAGACCGCTCGGGTGAGGATCGCGTTTCTCGTCAACGCGCTTGCCGACGAGCGCGACGTCTACACGACGACGCAGCTCGCCCACGCCGCGGCGCGCCGCGGCCACGACGTGTGGTACGTGGACGTTGACGCGCTCGCCGTCACGCCCGGCGGCGAGCTCACCGCAACGGCGCAGCGCGCGACCGACTGGGCCGGCGACGCGGCGGCGTTCCTCGGTGCCGTCGTGCGCTCGGCGCCCGAGCTGCTCGCGCTCGACGCGCTCGACGTGCTGATGCTGCGCAACGAGCCCAGCTTCGACGCCGTCGACCGGCCGTGGGCGCAGCCGGCCGGCTATCTCTTCGGCGAGCTCGCGCGGCAGCGCGGCGTCGTCGTGCTGAGCGATCCGCGCGGGCTCGCGCTCGCCGGTCCCGACAAGCTGTACACGCTGCGGTTTCCCGAGCGCTGGCGGCCGCGCACGCTCATCACCCGCGACCTCGACGCGGTCCACGCGTTCGCCGCTGAACTCGGCGGCGACGTCGTCCTGAAGCCGCTGCACGGCGGCGCCGGCGAGAGCGTGTTCGCGGTCCGGCGGAACGATCCGAACTTCGTCCAGATCTTCGAGGCCGTCGCGCGGCGCGGCTACGTGATCGCGCAAGAGTATCTCCCTGCGATCGAGCGCGGGAGCGTGCGGCTGTTCATGCTCGACGGCAAGCCGCTTGCGGTCGACGGCGCGGTGGCCGCGACGCGCCATCTCCCGCGGGGCGCGGACATTCGCAGCAACTACCGCGTCGCCGCGACCATCGCGCCGCCCGACCTCGACGACGACGCGTTCGCGATCGCGGCCGCCGTGGGACCGGCCCTCGCCGCGGACGGGATGTTTCTGGTCGGCCTCGACATCGTCGGCGACAAGATTCTCGAAGCGAACCTGTTCTCGCCGGGCGGGCTGCGCGGCGCGCAGCTGTTGGCCGGAGTCGATTTCGCAGGCGCGGTCGTGGACGCGATGGCCGCCAAGCGCGCCGCCGCGCCGGTCTAGGCGATGTGCGGTTTCGCGGGCTGGGTGCGCACGGGCGGCGCGCCGGCGGAGCCCGTCGAGCGGCGCGCGCTGCTGCGGCGGATGGGAGAACAGCTGGCGCGCCGCGGCCCCGACGACGAGAGGTTCTTCGACGACGGGACGATCGCGTTCGTGTTCCGCCGCCTGGCCGTGGTCGATGTCGCGGGCGGGCGCCAGCCGCTGCACGGCGAGCACCGCCCGATCGTCGGCGCGGTCAACGGCGAGATCTACAACCACGGCGCGCTGCGCGCGGAGCTCGCCGGGCGCCACACGTTCGCGAGCCGGTCGGACTGCGAGGTCGTCGTCCACCTGTACGAAGAGCACGGGACCGCGTTCCTCGAGCGCCTCAACGGCATGTTCGCGCTGCTGCTGTGGGACGGGGAACGCCGCCGCGGGCTGCTCGCGCGCGACCGCCTGGGAATCAAGCCGCTGTACTACGCGCCGCTGAACGACGGGCTGCTGTTCGCTTCGGAGCTCAAGGCGCTGCTCGTCCATCCCGACGCTCCGTGCGACGTCGCGTGGCGCGATCTCGATTTCTCGTACGTCGGCGGCGAGGAGTACACCGCGCCGAACTTCGGCCGCGTGCCGTCGTTCGTCGAAGGCGTCCACGTGCTGGGCGGCGGCGAGTCGCTCGAGCTCGCCGCCGGCGCGCCGGCCGCGCCGGCGCGGTACTGGTCGCTGCTGCCCGCGATCGAGCGCTCGTGCGAAACCGCGTCCCGCGCGCCGGAAGCGTACGTCACGGACTACGCCGATCTGTTCGCCGAGAGCGTCGAGCTGCAGCTGATGGCGGACGTTCCGGTCGGCGCCTTCTTGAGCGGCGGCCTGGACTCGTCGATGATCGTCGCCGCCGCCGCGAGCCGCGGCGCGCGGCTGCACTGCTTCACCGTGAGCGAGGCGACGACCGTCGCGACGGGCGACGTCGGTCGCGCCGCGCGGCTCACCCGCGCGCTCGGCGTGCCGTTTCATCCCGTGCGGTACGACCGCGCGACGTTCGCGGACGAGCTGGACTTCTCGCTCGCCCGGCTCGAGGAGATGGTGTGGGCGATGGACGCGCCGCGCTTCGCGCCCGAGCAGTTCTTCAAGTACGAGCTGCACCGCTACGCGACGACCGCCGTGCCCGAGCTCAAAGTGGTTCTGCTCGGCCAAGGCGCCGACGAGTTCGCAGGCGGCTATTCGCGCTCGTTCAGCTCGCCGCGCGCCGCGTGGGCGGAGTACGTCGCCGAGTCGCTCGAACCGCGCGTGCGAGCGCGCGCGAACGAGGGAGGAGAAGAAGCGGCAGCGCATGCGCCGTTTCATGCCGAGATGCTCGCGCGCTTGACCGTGCTGCAGTCGCACAACTTGTGGAACGAGGACCGCGTGTCGGCCAGCCGCGGCGTCGAAGCGCGCGTGCCGTTCCTCGACCACCGCTTGGTGGAATATCTCGCCGCGATCCCGGCCGCGCTGCACCCGCAGCTTTTCTGGAACAAGCGCATCGTGCGCGACGCCGCACGGCGCTGGCTCGGCGATGAGTTCACGCAGGCGCCCAAAGTGCTGTTCTGGCAGGCCGACGACCGCTCGAGCGTGCACGCGATCATGGCGGCGTGCGCGCGGCGCGCGTACCCGGCGTTTCGCGACGCGTATCTGGGCCCGGCGGCACGCTTCTCCACGGTTCGGCTCGACTCGCTGTACCATCGCGCCACCGGCGAAGGTGCGGACTCACGCGATGCGGTGCAGCGGCTGTTGGCGTGCATGACCGTCGCGATCTTCGAGCGGATGTGCCGCACACTGCGGTCGGCCGCCGCGCGCGCGCCGGTCGCGACGCCGTCGCCGCTGGCGCTGGATCCCGTCTGGGCGGAAGAAGGGGCGCTGCGCCGATGATGCGCGCGCAACAGCGCTACGGCACGGACAAGGACGCGGTGATCCTGCACTGCCCCTGTCCGATGCGGATCGCCGGCAACCCGTTCCACCTGCACTGGGACGAGGCGGTGCAGCGCTGTCTGAGCGACGACGCGCTGCGCGGGCGATACGCCGCGATCCCCGGCCTCACGATCGTGACGTACAACAACAGACCGCAAGAGGCGCTGCTCGAGACGTGCATGCGCCACTTGGGGTACGGCGGTCTGGTCGTGCTCGGCCGCGACGTGCGGACGTGGTCGTGGCGCTGCAAGATATCGCTCGTCCACGACTACCTGCGCAGCGGCGCGTGTACGACGCCGTACATCCTGTGTCTGGACGGCGACGACGTGCTCGTGATCGACGATCCGACCGTCTTGATCGACCGGTTCCTCGCAACGAACAGCGAGGTGGTGTTCTGCGGGACGCGCGGCAACCAGCCGCCCTCACCCGAGTGCTGGGACTTCGAGAACGGCGTCGCCGAATACGCCGATCCGGTGCACCGCCACCTCAACGCCGGCTGCTATCTCGGCCGCACGCCCTACGTCGCGGCGCGGTTGGCCGAGATCCTCGCAGCGATGGACGCGGGCGAGCCGTGGTGCTACGACGGGGGCAAGGTCGACGACCAGCTCGCCTGGCGCCACCTGCACCGCCGCCTGTATCCCGAGATCAAGGTCGACGCGGCGTGCCGGTTGTTTTTGCGCTTTGACGAGGACCGTTGAGCGGCGCTCGCTTCGCGCGCGCGGTGGTCGCCGGCGCGAAAGGGGGATTCGGCCGGACGTTTTGCGCGCTGCTCGCGGCGGACGGCAGCGAGGTCACCGGCATCGACACGCGCGCGGCGGAAGACGGCGGGACCCATGCGATCGCGGCCGATGCGGCAGCTCCGCCACCCGAGGCGCTCGCGGCGCTGGCGCGCGCGGACGTGCTCGTGCTGTGCCTGCCGGAAGCGCCGCTGTTCGCGGCGCTCGCGGTGCTCGTGCGGGCACTGTCGTCGGGCGCGCTGGTGGTGGACACGACGTCGGTGAAGTCGCGCTACGTCGCGGCCGTGACGGAGCTGCGCGACGACGTCGAGCTGTACAGCATCGAGCCCATGTTCGCGCCGGATGTCGGCTTCGCGGGTCAGGACCTCATCGCGATCCCCGTCCGCGACGGACCACGCTCGCAGGCGTTCCGGGGATTGCTCGGGACGACCGGCGCACGGGTCGTCGAGATGTCGGTGGACGAGCACGACCGCCAAGCGGCGGCCACGCAAGTCGCCGCGCACGCGGCGCTGCTCGCCTACGGCACGGTGCTGCGCCGGCTGGGATTCGACCCCAGCGCGCCGTCAACGCCCGTGCAGCGCACGCTGCTCGCGCTCGTCGCGCGAATCGCGACGCGGGACGCCGGAGTCTACTGGCACATTCAGCGCGACAACCCGCACGGACCGGGCGGGCGCGCCGCGCTGCGCGATGCGCTCGCCGCGCTGGACGATCTCGTCGCGCGCGACGACGAGGCCGGTTTCCGTGCGCTCGTGGCCGAGACGGCGGAGGCCCTTGGCCCGGACCTGGCGGCGCTGGCCCAGCGCTCGGCGCGGATCGTCCAAAGCTGACGAGCTTCTTCCGCGCCTGGATGAGTACCGATAATCGCTATTTCAGTTACTGAGCACGAGGGGAGAACGGCTTCCCTGCCGTGGGCTCGCCTCAGCGCAGGAAGCGAATGGTGAGCGGGTAGCGGTACGGGATCCCGCTGCTGACCTTGGTCGCGGCGACGATCGTGAAGATCAGATCGAGCACGGCGACCACCAAGAGCAACGGGATTCCGATCAGCACGAAGATCAGGAGCGCCGAGATGAACATGTAGATCGTCATCGAGATCTGGAAGTTCAGCGACTCCTTGCCTTCACGGTCGATCAGCGGCGACTGGTCTTTTTTCAGCAGCCACACGACCAGCGGTCCGATCAAGTTTCCGACCGGCACGACCAAACCGGACAGCGCCGCCAGATGACACGCCATCGCCCAGTTCCGCACTTCGGAGTCCGCGACCGCGGTCGTCACGCCCGGAGCACCGGGGGCGCCCGTGGGCTGCGGCCCCTTCGAAAGGTTCGGGCCGGCAGCGTACGGTACCGCGGTGCCGCAGTGCGGGCAGAACTGCGAATTCGTGTCGACGCCGCAACCGGGACAATTCATGACGCTTCACTCCTGAAGTGCGAGATGACCCCAGTCGCTGTTCGCGGGCGAAGAATCCTGCCGGCCGGTCCTCCTTTCCCGCGCGGGCCTGCCGATACTGTAAGCACGATGAATCTGATCGACCAGCTTTTCCGGCGGCCGGAAACTCTTTGGTTCGACAGCGCCGACGGGCGCGAAGGCAACTTCGACGCGGTCGCGGTCAGCGGCGGGAAGCGCATTCCGGTGGTCGGGACGCGGCTGGCCCGCGAGGGGATCGCGTTCGTGTCGACCGTCGAAGTCCGCGGCAACGAGCTGCCGCTCACGTTCACGATCCGCCGGCGCACGATACCGAGCCGCGTGCGGATCCTCAAAGACGAGCCGGTGCGCGCCGCCAAGCGCATCCTGCACCGCTACCTGTGCTCGTTCACGGCGCTGGCCGATGACGACCGCGACGCCGTCCTGCGGTACGTCGAGAACCGCCCCGAGCCCGCGCTCGACGAGGCGAGCCTGGACGACTCCGGCTCGCTGTCGCCGCGCGTCCGCGGCGAGATCGCCGACCGCCTCGTGCAGCTCAAGCGCCTCGCGCCGCCCGCCCCCGGCATGGCGCCGCTGATCCGGCTCGACGCGCAGACCGTCCGCGAGCTCGAGGACGGCCGCCGCGCGCGCGACGTCATCGTGCACAGCCGCCTGCGCACCGCCGGCAACGCCGTGCGCTCGTTCCAGACCAAGTTCCGCGTCTACGCCGACGACCGCATCGAAGTTTTGAGCTAACCTCCGTACGCTGCGCGCAGCAGTTGGGCGACCGTCGCTTCGCCGGGCGGCGCGGGGTTGTTCTCGAGCAGCCGGTGCTCCATGATGCGCGGCAGCGCGCGCTGCGCGAGATCCGGCGGCGCGCCGAGCTGCGCGAACGAGCGCGGCAGCGCGAACGCGGCGGCGACCGACTCCGCTTCGGCCGCGAGATCGGCAATGCCGAACGCCTCGGCCGCGGCGGCGACGGCATCGGGCGCCAGATGTGCGTTCGCGCGAATCGCATGCGGCAGCACGACGGCGTTCACGATGCCGTGCGGGATCAGCGTCAGCCCGCCGATCACGTGGCACACGGCGTGGTGCAATCCCATCGACCGCGTGTCGAGCGCGAAGCCGGCGAGATGCGCGTTCTCGAAGAGCGCGCGGTGGAGCGCCCCGTCGCGGTGCGCGGCGGCGCGTTTGAGCAACGGCGGCAGCCGGCGTCCGGCCTCGACGGCGGCGGCGGTGCCGAGTACGTGCTGGATGCGCGCGTAGTGCGCTTCGATCGTATGCGCCCACGCGTTGATTCCGATCGAGCCGAGCTCGCGCGCGGGCAGCGACGCGAGCAGCGCGGCGTCGTACACGACGATCGGTGCGGGCGAACGCAGGCGCCCGCCGGTCTTGCGATCGCCTTCCACCACGCCGTAGCCGCGCGACATCTCCGCGCCTCCGAGCGCGCTCGGGACGAGCGCGAGCACGACGTCGCGGCCGTCGGCGACCGCCTTGCCGAGATCGATCGCGCTGGAGCTGCCGATCGCGACGACGCTGCGGCACGCGTGCGCGTCGACGAACGCTCCCGCTTCTTCCACCACCTCGCGCGGGTTGTGCGGACGAACGCCGGCATAGCGGTGAACGGCCGCGCCGGCAAAATCATCGTCGCGAAGCGCGGCGAGCGAACGCGGCGTGCCGAGCACCGCGACGGGCCCGTCGAGCCGCAGCGCGGCGAACGCCGGCGCGAGCGGCCCGAAGATGATGCGCCGCTGCGCGATTTGCTGGTCGCTCAGTCCGTTCGTCATCGCTGAATCTCCGGTGATGCCGCTGCGCCGGCCGCGTTCCCCGCAGTGACGTTCGTCCCGGCTGCATCGGCGCCGCGCGCGAGGAGCGCCCGCAGCCGCTCCGCGGCGACCGCAGCCGCGCGGTCCCACGTCCAGTCGCGCCGCGCGCGCGCCGCGCCGCGGAGCGCTTTTGCGCGCGCTTCGTCGCGGTGCGCGACGACGTGGCGCATCGTCGCCGCGAGCGCGTCCACGTCGGGCTCGAGCCACCAGCCTTCGCCCGCGAGCTCTTCGCCGCGCATCACGCCGCTGAGCGGGCGGCGCTGCGCGGGGATGCGGTACGCGACGTCGTCGTCGAGGAACGCATCGGCGGCGCCGCCGGCGGTCGCTATCACCGGCAGGCCGCACGCGAGCGCCTCGAGCATCGGCATCCCGAACCCCTCGCCGCGGTACGGAAACGCGAGCGCATCGCACGTGCGGTACAGCCGCACGACGTCCTCGTCGCCGATCTCATCGTCGATCACCACGAGTTCCGGCGCCTGCGGATCGTCCGCGAACGTGCGAACGCCCGCAGCGTCGTCGTTCAACTGGTAGAAGGTGCGCGTGCCGAGCAGCTTTAGTACGAGCGCGACGTCGTCGTCACGCGTGAACGCGCGGCGGTACGCGGCGAGCAGCACGTCGACGCCTTTGCGCGGCAGCACGCCGCCGACGAACAGGAACTTGAACGCCTTGCGCGTCGCGAGCGGGTATGGCTCGATCGCGCGCTCGGGCGAGAACTTCTCGGGATCGATGCCGTTCGGCACGACGGCGACGCGCTCGGGCGCGATGCCCGCGTCAACGAACATCGCGCGGCAGTACTCGGTCGGCGTCCACACTTCGTCCGCGCCGCCGGCGCGCAAGCCTTCCACCCACGCGCGCGGCAGCGTGCCGTATTCCCACGGCAAGATTTGCACCATCGCGCGCGCGCCGTCGAGCCGCCGGAAGTCGGCCGCGCCGTTGGATTGGCGGATCAGCACGTCGCACGCGGGAACGCCGCGGCGCATCGTCTCGCGCAATGCGCCAAAGCGCGGATCGGCCGCAACGGACGGCTCGGGCGCCGGTTCGTCCGGCACGATCGCGAAACCGCCGGCCCGTCCGGCGCCCGTGGAAAGATCCTGCGCGAGCAGCGCGCGCGCAAGCTCGCGGTTCACGACCGCCATCGAGTTGTACGCGAAAAACTCACCTTGGAACGCGACCGCGACCCGCGCCGCATCGGGCGGCGGCGCGGCGGGCGCGCGGCCGAGAATGTAGGTGTGCTGCCACCCTTCGGGCTCGTTCCCCGCGCCGACGATGCGCAGCCCGAGATCCGTCAGCACGACGTGCAGCGTCTCGAGCGGCCACGGGCGCTTCGCCCACGGCTCGAACCAGAACGCGCCGTCGCGCACCGCCGCGTTGCGCGGGTTGAGCGTGCGCACGACGAGCATGCCGTCGGGCTTGAGCAGCGCGGCACACGCACGCAATGCGGCGATCCCTTCATCGCCGTCCATCGTCTCGATAACGAACGAGAGATGCACGCCGTCGAAGCGCTCGTCCAGCGCCGCGAGCTCGGTTCGCGCGTCGAGCACGCGCGCGTCGTGCCCGCGCGCGCGCGCTTCTTCCACCATGTCGGAATCGCGGTCCACGCCGGCCGGCCGCGCGACGCCGCGCTCGCGCAGCATGTCCAGAAAGACGCCCGTCCCGCACCCGACGTCGAGCACCGAGCCGAAGCCGGCGAAGACGTCCGCGAACGCGTGATGCGAACCGCGCCGCGCCGCGTCGTCTTCGGCGGACCGGTGGAACAGCGAGAAGCGCTGGTGTCCGGGAGGCCGCTGCGCCAACGGCTAGACGTCGTCGATCGCAGGGTTCTCGCTGGGCTCGGGCGCGGTGTCCTCCACCGACGCGAACTCCTCGTCGTCGGCGCCGAGATTCTCCACGCGGCTGCGGTCCTGATCGCGCCGCCCCTGACCCTGAATCGAATCGCGTTCCATGTCGCTGATGATACCCGTTCGCACGCGGAGACCCGGGTCCCGCCCCGGGCGAAACGGTCGCGTGCAGACCTGTCCGAGCCGGCCGTGGTGCCGGGCCGGCTCAGACGTCGTCGCCGGTGAAGTCCAGGTGAATGTCGGTTTCGCCTTTCGCCATGCGGGCCCGAGCGATCCGAAGGAGGCGCAGAAGCCTGCTGCTCGTCTCACGATCGAAGAGCGTCACGTCGTCCTTACCTTCACGGCGCAGAATCTCCGCCGGGATCCCGGCTACGCGTACGGACACCCCGGGCCCGATGCTTTTCTGAAAGCTTACGACCGCATTTTCTCGTGTCATTGCGCTCTGCATGTCCAACCCGTCATAGCGTATGAACGGTGGCGATGAAATACCCAAGGCCCCAGGACACCTTCACGCGGAGCCGGTCCCGTAATGAGCGTTCCGACGACTCGAAGTTAAGGCCGATTTGCCGTCCGAAACGCTCGTCGCGATCCTTCGAGCTCGCTTTGCCACGCTGAATCGTCTCCCAGACGAGCTCTTCGGCGATCGCTTCATCGTCCAACGCGTCGTCGGCGTGGGAAGTGAGTCTGATCAAACCTTCGGCTGCCGCGACGCGAACCAATGCTACTTCGCGTTTCGTCACGCGCGGCGTGGAGAGATCGAAAGCCTCTTCGATCGAGCGGATTGCAAGTACGTCCTCGCGCGTCGGCACGAGGACGAGCATGAACGACGCGCGCTACCGCGGCGTTTCGTTGATATTGCCGGATAAAGAGCGTTGGTTGTTGCGTCAGCTGACGTAGGAGACGTTGACGCTGAAGCCGCCTGCTTCCGCTTGGCGCAGGACGCCCAGGACGCCCTCGATCTCCGTGTCGACCGCGATCATGTCGCCTGCGCTGATGCCGACCGGGCCTGCGTTCTTCCACAACAGGCGCCTTGCCGTTTGGAAGGCTGCGCGCAGGCGCTGCGGGGTGGCTTCGAGGACCGGCCAGTCTTCGTACGACATCGCCGGGACGATGCGCCAGCCGTCGCCCGAGCATTCTTCTTCGTCCGCGTACGCGTGCGGGACGTTGGCGAGGACGTCGAGCTGGGCGCGGTCAAGCGGGCTCGCGTGCAGCGGCGCTTCGCCAAGGCGAAGCACGTAGCGGTAAAACGCGGGGTTCGCCACAGTACACATCCCGGCGGGCGAACCGACGCTGACGCTGATCATCGGCATACCACGTTCTCGCGGCCGCAGGCGGCCCCTCTAGCTCGCTCGCTACAGGGCTCGGCGGAGCATCTACGCAGGTTCGGCGAGGGTCAGCGTCAGGCCCGTGAACGCCAGCGCGGGCGTCAACACCGCGCTCCGCACGCCGTGCCGGGCGAAGATCGCGGCGATAACCCGGCCGATCCGCTCGGGGTCGTCGCGGACCAGCGCGAGCACCGACGGCCCCGCGCCGGAGAGCGCGACCGCGACGGCGGACGGGTCGTCCAGCGCGAGCATCTCCTCCAGACCGGGCACCATCGCGGCGCGGTACGGCTGGTGCAGCCGGTCGCGGACCGCGGCTCGCAGCAGGTCCAGTCGGCCGCTGGCGAGCGCGGCGCCGAGCAGCGCGGCGCGCTGGACGTTGTGGACCACGTCCGCGCGGTCGTATGCGTCGGGGATGAGCGCGCGCGCGTGCTCGGTCGGCAGATGGATGTCGGGCACCACAACGACCGCGGCGACGGCCGGCGGAGCGAAACGGGCCGACGTGAGCCCGTCGTCGCCGAGGGCCGCGACGACGGCGCCGCCGTACCAGGCCGCCAGAGCGTTGTCCGGATGGCCTTCGAGCTCGGCGACGGCGTGCGCGAGCTGATCGTCGCCGGGCGGGCGGTCGGCCAGCCGCGCACCGATCGCCACGCCGAGCGCGTGCGCGGTGGCGCTGCTCCCCAGGCCGGCGCCCAGTGGGATTTCGTTGTCGAGCGCGACCGCCAGCGGGGGCGCGGCCGGCGCGATGCGCGCGATGCCGCGCTCGACACATCCGCGAATTCCGTCGTGCGTGGGCGCGTGCGCACCGGAATACGTCCACTCGGACGAAGCACCGAGCGCGAGCGCGCGGACGCGCGCGGTCATGCGCAGCTCCAGCGCGAGCGCGACGGCGTCGAACCCCGCGCCGAGGTTCGCACTCGACGCGGGCGCTGAAACCGTAAAATCCATCACACCGGCAATGGACAGCGCGCGCGGCTTCTCACGCGTGGGTCAGTAAGAGCAGGTTGAGGTAATCGGCGAGATCGACGCCGCGCACGATCGCGTTCGCGTGTGCTGCGTCGGAGGCGTGGTAGCGCGCGGCGTAGGCGGTGTCCTTGAGGACGTGCCCGGTGAGCACGCAGACGACGTCGGCGTCCGGCTTGATGCTGCCGTCTGCGACGAGCCGCCGCAGGCCCGCCAGCGATGCGGCGGACGCCGGCTCGCAGCCGACGCCGTCGCGGCCGATCACGGCGCGCGCTTCGGCGATCTCGCCGTCCGCGACGTCGAGCACGGTGCCGCCCGAAGCGCGGACTTCCGCGCGCGCTTTCTTCCACGACGCGGGAGCGCCGATGCGAATGGCGGTCGCATCGGTTTCCGCGCGCACCGGCACCAAATCGCCACCGTCGCGCCATGCGCGCGCGAACGGCGCCGCGCCGGACGCTTGCACGACGGCGAGCCGCGGCGCGCTCGTCGTGAGACCGATCGCGTGCGCCTCGCGGAAGCCTTTGCCGAGCGCGCTCGCGTTGCCGAGGTTTCCGCCCGGCAGCACGACCCAGTCCGGGGCGGCCCAGCGGCGCTGCTCGAGCAGAACGAAAGCGGCCGTCTTCTGGCCTTCGATGCGGTAGGGGTTCACGCTGTTCACCACCGCGACGGTCGCGGGATCGAGCGCGCGCACCGCGCGCAGCGCGTCGTCGAAATCGCCCTCGACCGCGACGACGTGCGCGCCGTAGTCGAGCGTTTGCGCGACCTTCGCGGCACTGATGCCGTCGACAGGGGCGATTACCACCGCGGTCAGTCCGGCGCGCGCCGCATAGGCGGCCATCGACGCGGCCGTGTTGCCGGTACTCGCGCACACCGCGACGCGCGCACCGCGCTCGCGCGCGTGCGAGATCGCAACCGTCATCCCCGCGTCCTTGAACGACGCGGTCGGGTTGACGCCGAGATGCAGGTACGCGAGCTGCGCGACGCCGGCGTACGCGGCGCCGCGGGGCGCGTCGATGAGCGGAACGTCGCCCTCGCGCAGCGTCGTGATCGCGTCCTCGGCGACCGGCGGCAGCAGCTCGCGAAAGCGCCACACGCCGCTGCGGTCCTTCGGATCGAGCGAAGCACGGCGCAACCGCGCGTTCTCGTCCACCGCTTGGGCGCCGAACGCATCGGCACGCAACTCGAAGGCTAGCAGATCGCCGCACTGTGCGCACGAGAGCGCGTCGTGATCGGAGGGCGCGACGTCGCATCCGCCGCTGCAGCGCAGCGCGATCATCGCTTCATACAGACTCAGGCGGGCGCGTCACCGCGCCTTCGGCCGCCGAGGACACCAGCGCGGCGTACTTCGCGAACACGCCGCTCGTGTAGCGCGGTTTCGGCGCGCGCCAGGACTGCATCCGCTCGGCGATCTGCGCGTCGGTAAGCGCAACCTCTAGGCGGCTGTTGTCGACGTCGATCGTGATCGTGTCGCCGTCGCGCACCGCGGCGATCGGTCCGCCGGCGAACGCTTCGGGCGCGACATGGCCGACCATCAGCCCGCGTGTCGCGCCGCTGAAACGCCCGTCGGTGACGAGCGCGACGCTGTCGCCGAGCCCTTGTCCCACGATCGCCGACGTCACGCCGAGCATTTCGCGCATCCCAGGCCCGCCCTTGGGCCCTTCGTAGCGGATAACGACGATGTCGCCGGGCACGATCTGCTGCGCGTCGACGGCGTGCATCGCATCTTCCTCGCGCTCGAACACGCGCGCGCGGCCGGTGAGCAGCGCGGGCTCGTGGCCCGCGACCTTCACCACGGCACCGTCCGGCGCGAGGTTGCCGCGCAGGATCTTCAGCCCACCCTTTTTCTTGAACGGGCGCTCCGCCGTGGCGACGACTTGCTGGCCCGGCGTCTCGACCGCGCTCGCCACTTCCTCGCGCAACGCGCGCCCGCTCACCGTGCGCACGTCGCCGTCGATCAAGCCGCCTTCGAGCATGCGCTTCGCGATCAGCTGGATGCCGCCGGCTTTGTCGACGTCGAGCGCGACGTACTTGCCGCCGGGACGCAGGTCGGCGACGATCGGCGTGCGCTCCGAGATGCGCTCGAAGTCTTCGAGCGTGAGCGGCACGCCGGCTTCGCGCGCCATCGCCATCAGGTGCAGCACGCTGTTGGTCGAGCCGCCGGTTCCGGTCGCGGCGGCGATCGCGTTGTCGAACGCGGCGCGCGTCGCGATTTGCCGCGGCGTGATCCCGCTGCGCAGCAGCTCCATCACCGTGACGCCGGCTTGGTAGCCGGCCTTCTCCTTGCGCGGATCGGTCGCGCCGGGACTCGCGCTGCCCACCGGCGAGAGGCCGATGAACTCTAGCACCGTCGCCATCGTATTCGCGGTGAACTGGCCGCCGCACGCGCCCGCGCCCGGGCACGCAGCGTACTCGATGGCGCGCAGCTCGGCGTCGTCGATCTTGCCCGCTGCATGCTCGCCGATCGCTTCGAAGACGTCGCCGATCGTGAGATCGCGGTCCTTGTAGCGGCCGGGTGCGATCGAGCCGCCGTAGAGCACTAGGCCCGGGATGTCGAGCCGCAGCAGCGCCATCGCGCCGGCCGGAATCGTCTTGTCGCACGCGACCAGCGCGACGATCGCGTCGAATCCGTAACCGCGCGCGACCAGCTCGATCGAGTCGGCGATCACCTCGCGCGACACGAGCGACGCTTTCATCCCTTCCGTGCCCATTGTGATGCCGTCGGAGATCGCGATCGTGTTGAACTCCATCGGCGTGCCGCCCGCGGCGCGCACGCCGGCCTTCACGTGGTCGGCGAGCGCTCGCAGCCCGAAGTTGCACGGCATCGCGTCCGTCCACGTGTTCGCGATCAGCACCAGCGGCTTGGACAGGTCCTCGTCGTTGAAGCCGACGGCGTGGTAGAACGAGCGGGCAGCGGCGCGGTCGCGGCCGTCGACGACGACGGAGCTGCGCGCGCGCGTGGGATCGACGGGTAGTGTCCGTACCGCAGCGGAGCGGAGCGGAGACGAGGAACGGACATGCATGGCCTCCGCTTCGCGCTCGCGAACCCCGTGTCATCGTGATCGAACCCGCCGCCGCCCCGAGCCCGCCTGACGCGCACGGCGGCGAAACGCCCCTCGACGTCGTGCGGCGCGGGTTCACCGGCGCGGACGTGCCGCCGTCCGACGTGTTCGACCGCTGCGTGCGGTGCGGCTTGTGTCTGCCGACGTGTCCGACCTATGTCGAAACGCTCGTCGAGACGTCCGGGCCGCGCGGGCGCATCGCGCTGATCAAGGCCGTCGCCGAGGAGCGGCTCGACCTGCTGAGCCCCGGCTTCGTGCACCAGATGTCCGAATGTCTGGACTGCCGCGCGTGCGAGGCGGTCTGCCCGTCGGGCGTCGAGTACGGCAAGATTCTGGAGCCGGCGCGCACGCAGATCGTCCGCGCGCAGGGACCGGTCCGCTCGTGGTGGGCGCGGCTCGGGCGCGCGGTGCTGATCGGCATGCTGTTCCAGAAGATGTGGCTCATGCGCATCGCGGCGCGCGCGCTCAAGCTCTACCAGCGCAGCGGCTTGCGCGCGCTCGTGCAACGCACCGGACTCCTGCGCGCGCTGGGTTTGCAAGACATGGAAGCGATGGCGCCGCGCATCTCCGACCGCTTCTTCATCCCGCGCGACCAGCGCTTCACGCCGAGCGGGCGCACGCGCGCGACCGCGTTTCTGCACGCGGGCTGCATCATGCACGTCGCGTTCGCGGAATGGAACGAGGCAACGGTCCGCGTGCTCAACGCGGCCGGCGTCGAAGTCCTGGTGCCCCGCGATCAAGGCTGCTGCGGCGCGATCACGATCCACGCTGGCGAGATGCCGCGCGGGCGCGAGCTCGCCAAACGCAACATCGCGGCGTTCGAGCGCAGCGGTGCGGACGTCTACGTGATCAACGCGGCGGGCTGCGGCTCCGCGCTCAAAGAATACGGTGATCTGTTCCGCGAGGATCCGCAATGGGAGGACCGCGCGATCGCATTCTCGGCGAAGGTGCGCGACGTGCTCGAGTACGTGGACGAGATCGGGTTACCGCCGCAGTCGCTCGGCGCGCTGCGCGGCATCGTGACGTACCAGGACGCCTGCCATCTCGCGCACGCGCAGCGCATCACCGCGCCGCCGCGCCGCCTGCTGGCCGCGATCCCGGGCCTGGAGATTCGCGACATGGCGGAATCGTCGCTGTGCTGCGGCTCCGCCGGCATCTACAACGTGACGCAGCCCGAGATGGCGCAGCGCCTGCAGCGCCGCAAGACCGATCGCATTCTCGAAGTCGCACCGGAGATCGTCGCCACGGGCAACCCCGGCTGCGCGCTGCAAATGCGCAACGGCCTCGACCGCGCGGGCGCCCCGCACATCACGATAAAGCACGTGATCCAGCTGTTGGACGAATCCCTGAAGGCGGGCCGCAGGCAACCCACCGGCGCGTAGGATTCAGCCGAAGGCTGACGGGTTCAGCGAAAGCTGAACCCTAAAGATCGCCGACGCGTTGGCCGTTCCCGACCGCGTCTTCGAGCGTCGCGTATACCGCGAACACTTTGAGCAGGCCCGTGATGCGCAGCAGGCGCAGGATCTGGCCTTCTTTTGCGACGAGGCGGACTTCGCCGCCGAACTCTTTCGCGCGGCGCTGGCCGCCGATCAGCGCGCCCAGGCCCGTGGAGTCGAGGAAGTCGACTTTGGAGAGGTCCACGATGAGGCGGTGGCTGCCGCGCTCGGACGCCTCGATGAGCGCCGCGCGCACGGTGGGCGAGGTCGCAATGTCGAGCGAGCCCGTGAGGTCGAAAACTTGGTTGTCGTCGACGACGTGCACGTGGATCGAAAGATCCTCGTGATGCTGCGGCTGCGCCTCATTGGGCGTTCCGTGGCTCGTGGTTCCGTTGACGTTCATCCCTCGTACTCCCGCCATTCCGCGATCTGTCCGCAGCCGTCGAAGCGGACGATTGCGCACCCCGCGCGTTCGCGCCAAGGTTCGCCGGAGCCTCCGGCAGTGGCAAAGCGGTAGACGACGCACGCGCGGGCCGCGCTCGCGATCACGTCGTCCACCGTGAAGCGGAACGGAACGCCGGACGCGACGAAGCGCGCGAACTCCGCCGCGATCGCCGCTCGGCCCACGAGCGGCGGCTTGCGCGCCTCGCGGTACGCCCCGTGCTCCGCGAACCGCTCCGCCACGCCGCCGAGCTCGCCCCGCACGAACGCGTCGAGCACCGCGGCCAGCGTTTGCGCGCTCACGCTACGGCGTGGGCGTTTTCCCGGCGTTGATCGCGGCCGTCATCGCGCTGACGCGGTCGGCCGCAGCCGTGTTGCCGCTTTCGCGATAGCGGCGCAGCGCGACGTCGAGATCGGCGAGCGCGCTCGTCTTGTCACCCACCCCGTAGCTCGCGACCGCGCGCTCTTTGTACCCGTCGGCGTCCTTCGGCTGGCGCTTCACGTACGTGCGCAGATCTTCGAGCGCGAGCCGGTAGCTGCTGATGCGGTTGTAGGCCAAGCCGCGAAAATAATACGCCGTATCGGATTTCTCGGGGTTCTGCGCGATGTACGCGTTGAGATCGGCGATCCCGTCGGTGTAGCGCGTCTCCGTGATCGCGAGCCGCCCCCGCGCCCACAGCCCGCGCCGGCTCTTCGGATCGATCGCAAGCGCTTTCTCACAGTCGGTTTTGGCCCGATCGCGTTTCCCGACGAGCCGCTCCGCGTCGCAGCGCGCGGCGAAAACATACGCGCTGCTGCGCCCGAGCTCGACGGCCTTGTCGTAGTCCGCGAGCGCGAGCGCCCACGCCTCGCGCTGAAACTGCACGTCGGCGCGGTCTTCATACGCCAGCGCATCGGTTGCGTCGAGCCGCACCGCGGCGTCGCAGTCGGCGAGAGCCCCGCTCACGTCGTCCAGCTGCAGCCGCGTCTCGCAGCGCGTGACGTACGCATACTGGTACTCCGGCGCGATCTTGATCGCGGTATTGTAATCCCGAAGCGCGCTCTCGTTCTCGCCGAGATCCGCCTTCGCATCCCCGCGCAAAACGAACGCCCGCGCATCGCGCGGATGCGCAAGAAGGTACGGATCGAGAACGGCAATCGTCTCCCGAAACTTCCGCTCCCGAAAGAGCGCGTCAGCCTTGAGATACTCGCTACGATCCTCCGCCTGCGCCACAACGAGCCCACCCGCACGCGCGGCCCCACAGCCAAAGAACGTGAAGCCCCCGACGGCAAACGCCACCGCCGCAAACCAGCGCAACCCAAAGACCGCCAAGCGGAGCATAAAGAAAAGCTTGCCCACCGCCGCAAGCGTTCCTCCGAAGCCCCCCACGCACCAACGGCACCTCGGCCACCGAGGCTGACACGAGCGGTACGCGCCACCGGCACTCACGCAGTGAGGCTGACCCGCGTCGTACGCGGGTCATGCCGCGCTTCGCCAAGCGAAGCGCGGCGAAGCACCTGGGGCGGATGGATTCGAACCAACGAATGGCGGATTCAAAGCCCGCTGCCTTACCACTTGGCGACGCCCCAACGTGCGGCGAGTTTGGTTCGCCCCACCCGGCTCATTCCCTAGGAAGCGTCAGCTCCCACCGGCACCGAGGCGGAAGATGCGGTCGGCGATCGGCGTGACATACGGGATCGTGAACAGCTCGCCGCGCAGCGTGCGCTCGCGGTAGCTCAGGCACAGTCCCATGATCACGAACGCGGCGATGATGTCGGCGAACAGCCCGAGCGCGTAGATCCACACGACTGCGGTCGTCGACCCGGCGAGCGGCGGAATCGCGATCACGAACAGTAGCGGGATCGCGAGCAGCACGAGGTACGCGACCGTCGCGACGATGCCGTACACGAACGCTTGCCGGGTGTGCAGGCGCGACCACGCGGTCGCCTCGGCCGGCTCGCGAAACAGGTCCAAAACAGCGAGCGGCCACACCACGTAGGCGTTGGCCGCTCTCTGTCTCAGCTCGGTGTCGTTGCCGTCAACCACGACGGCTCGCGTTCGACGCTAGTTGGCGATGCGCTTTGCGCCGAGGTACCGGGCGCCCCAGTAGGAGTCGTGGAGGCTCGAGACCATCACGCCGTGGCTCGACGACGCATGAACGAAGCGGTCGTTGCCGAGCGCGATGCCCACGTGCGAGACGCCCGACGCGTAGGTGTGAAAGAACACGAGATCGCCGAGCTGCGGCTTGCCCGCGAAGCTCTTGCCGGCGTAGTACTGCTCGTCGGCCATGCGAGGCAGGCGGATCCCCATCGTCGCGAAGACGTGCTGGGTGTATCCCGAGCAGTCGAACCCGTAGCCCGACGTTCCGCCGAACGCGTACGGGACGCCCAGAAATTTCATGGCGTTCTTGGTGAGGTTGGACGCCATCGCGGCGCCTCGCGCGGCGATCCCGCCGGCGAACTTCTGGAGGTGGAGGGTGCGCGCCAGGCGGGTCGGGGCGACCGTGTTGGTCACCTCTTCGGCTTTGGTCGGCGAGGCATTCCACATGGCGAGGTCGGCGCCGTCGGTGGGGGCCGCGGCCTCTGAGGCGCTCGTCACGGACGTCGTCGCGACGGCCGGAGCCCCTTGTTCACCCGTCGGTTCGGCACTCGCAGCGGCGGACAGCGGGCCCGCCGAGAGAATGCAAACGAACAACCCGGTGAGGATGGAACGATGCAAGAACTGCTCCTTCTTCCACACATACGGGGTTAGTTGACGGGTTCGGACGGAAGAAATCGCCCGCGCGCCGACCGGCGCGTTCACCCCTGCCTTGGTGTCCCCCGCTCCGCCGATGCCTCGGCGGACTCTGTGATCCATGAGTCAGGTATGTACGAACCCGGCGAGGCTGTAGGCTTCACCGGTCCGGCGACCCCCACACAAGTCGGGGCCACGGTCTGGGGGATAGGCGGTCAGGCCGGGCTTCTCCTCCCGGTGCCTACCCCACTTCGTAAAGATCGGCTGGGTTCGGGCGGCGCTTTAGCGCCGCGGAACCCGCGGCATGACCCGCGTCCGACGCGGGTCAGCCTCACTGCGTGGCTGCCTCCGGGCGGCGCGAGCGCTTGTCACCCTGAGCTTGTCGAAGGGTGAGAGAGCATCGTGACCTTCGTGCACCAAATTCGCTCATGCTTCGACACAGCATGACAGGACGGCGTTCGATTACGGTGCGCTGAAACGGCGGATCGTCTCAGCAACCGTTTCGGCGACTGCATGCGTTTGTGCGCGGTCGCTGCTTTCCACCATGACGCGTACCAAAGGTTCCGTTCCTGACGGGCGGACGTTGATGCGGCCGTTATTTGCAAGCTCGCGTTCGGCTGCTGCGATTGCGTCGCGGACGGTCGGGTGGTCCGCGATTGATTTGTCCGTTACGCGCACGTTTACGAGGACTTGCGGGTAGACCGTCAGGTCGCTTGCGAGGTCGTGCAGCGTGCGGCGCTTGCGGGCTGCGATCGAGAACAGCGTTACCGCCGTCATCGGGCCGTCGCCCGTCGTGCCGCGCTGCAGGTCGATGACGTGGCCCGATTGCTCGCCGCCGAAGCGGTAGCCGCCCGCGCGCATCGCTTCTAGGACGTAGCGGTCGCCGACGGCCGCGCGCAAGAGGCGAATGTTCGCGCGCTCCAGCGCTTTTTCGAAGCCCATGTTGGACATCACCGTGCCGACGACCGTGTCGCCCGGAAGCTCGCCGCGCTGCGCCAGATCGTGCGCAAGGATCAGCATGACGTGATCGCCCGTGAGAACCTCGCCGGCCTCGTCGATGAACAGCGCGCGGTCCGCGTCGCCGTCGAACGCGACGCCGGCGACCGGGCCGGTCGAGCGCGCGATCTCTTCTTTGACGCGCGCCCGCAGCATCGTGAGGTTCGTCGCGCCGCAGTCCACGTTGATGCGGCTGCCGTCATCCTCGCAGTTGAGCGCGACGACGCGCGCGCCGAGGCGCTCGAAGATCTTCGGGCCGACGAGGTATGCGGCGCCGAACGCGCCGTCGACGACGATCGTCCAGCCGTGCAGGTCCGCGCCCGCCGCGACGAGCTTGGCGAAGTAGTTGTCGATCAGGCCGCGCGTCTGCGTCACGATGCCGATGTCCAGGCCCGTCGGGCGCGGCAGGTCCGCATGCGTCTCGATCAGCGCCTCGATCTCGCTCTCGACCGCGTCCGACAGCTTGAACCCGTCGGCGCCGAAGAATTTGATCCCGTTGTCCTCGATCGGGTTGTGCGACGCGGAGATCATCACCCCGGCGGCCGCTTCGATGCTCGCGGTGATTGCGGCAACCGCGGGCGTCGGCACGATTCCGAGCTGCACGACGTTGCGCCCGGTCGACGTGATACCCGCGACGATCGCGCCTTCGAGCATCGGCCCGGACAAGCGCGTGTCGCGCCCGACGACGATCGGCTTTTCCATCGGCTGGTCGTGCGCGATTACCGCCGCACCGGCGCGCCCGATCTTGTACGCCAATTCGGGCGTGAGGTCCGCATTTGCAACGCCGCGCACGCCGTCGGTGCCGAAGTACTTGCCCATCGTGTTATTTCTGATTCCGTTGCCCAGTGGCCGAGATGAAGCTCGCGCGAACGCGCACGAGATTCGGTGAGACTTGGATGTTCGACACTTCTTCGCCGTGCGCGCCCGTCGGCGTCGGGTGGATCATCGAGTCGAACTGCTCGGGTTTGGTGGGGATCGGAATCTCGACGCGCACCGCGGACACCTTCGCGAGCTCCGAAGCCGGGCCCCGGATGGTGGTCCGCTGCGGGTTGACCAGTGCCGATTCGACCACGATGCCGCGCCGGTCGCCGACGTAGTCCACGCTGACCGGTACGATGTGCTCCTCCAGCCGGTCGAGCGTGACGTTCACCGAGCCTGGCGAGATCGACTTGAGCGCGATGTCGGGCGACACGATCGTGAGCTTGATGTTGTGCGGTCCGGTGTCCGTGATGTCGGCGACGTCGAGTACCGCCTGCACTTGCTCGGGCTTGAGCCCCGCACCGTTGCGCGGCGCCTCGGCGACGATCGTCGCGGCCTTCTCGTTGTAGCGCGCCTCGTAGCCCGGGCGCAGACCGTTTACGACGATCGGCACGACCAGCGTCTGATCGAACTTCGCGGTGGTGCCGGGCGCGGCGGCGAGATGGAAATAGCCCCACGCGGCGAGCGCGAGGCACACGGAGAGGACCTTAAGTCCGAAGTTGTTCCTGAGAAGGTTGAGCACGCGGAACTCGGGTCAGCAGATTGGCCAGGATGCCGCCGTCGGCCTGGGCGCGGCGGCGCGTCGGGCGGATGCACGCGGCGAGCACGCGGCGCAGACGGTCCTCGTCGTCGATCGGCACGGACAGGCGGCCCGCACGCGCGACCGACACCAGGCCGCTCTCTTCGCTCACCACGACGACGACCGCGTCCGTCTGTTCGGTCAGCCCGACCGCGGCGCGATGCCGCGTGCCGATGTGGCGGTCCACCGAAAGCCGGTTGTCGCTGAGCGGCAGAAAGCAGCCGGCGCCTTCGACGATGAGATCGCGCACGATCACGGCGCCGTCGTGCAGCGGCGAGGTCTTGTTGAAGATTGCGAGCATCAGCTCGAGCGAGAGCCGCGCGTCGAGCGCCGTGCCGCTCTCGACGTACTCGCGCAGACCGGTCTGCTGCTCGATGACGATCAGCGCGCCGATCCGCTGCCGTGCGAGCGCGAAGCCGCCGTGCGCCACGATGCGGATCTGCTCCGCGGCGATCTCGTCCTCGGCGCGGCGGTCGCGCACGAACAATCGTCCGCGGCCGAGCTGCTCGAGCCCGCGCCGCAGCTCCGGCTGGAACACGATCGGAAGTCCGACGGCCGTTCCGAGGAGAAGGTACTGCATCACGGTGGCAAGGACGAGCAGGTGCAGCAGATTGGAGACGGCGAGAATCACCACGAGCACGAACAGCCCGAGCATGATCTGGACCGCCCGCGTGCCGCGAATGAGGAGCAGCAGATAATACGTCAGCACCGACGTCGCGAGGATGTCGATCGCGTCGACCGCGGTGAACCGGATCGGAATCGCGAGCCAGCTCATCGGCGTTCTCGCAAGTACGTCTCGATGATGCGCGTCGCGTCGAGCTGCGGATCGCCCAGGCCTGCGGCCGCGATCGCCGCCGCTTCGTCGAGCTCGAGCTCCCCCTGCGTGCGTTCGGGGACGAACACCGACTCGATCGCGACGAGGTCGTCGATGAGATCGGTCTCGGTCACGGCGTCGTCGAAGCGCACCGTCACCTGGGGACCATCTTCGGCGACCTCGAGGACGCCGACCGGACCGCCGGGACCGGACAACGCGTCGACGACGTTCGCGCGGGCGAGCGGGTCGGCGAGGTTCACGGTGCGGGTAACGATCACGGTCGCCCTGATGTTCGCGTGAGCGACGACGGACTCCGCCGGGCGCGCGTCATCGCGGTCGGCCGCAACGCGGCCTGGATCGTCGCGGAGGACGAGACCGAGCCGCGGCTGGCGTCGCTGCGCAAGGGCGCGCGGCACGCCGTCATGCCGGTGCCGGGCGACGTGGTCGATGCCCGGGTGATCGCGGACGACCGGGTCGTGATCGACGACGTGCTTCCGCGCGGCTTCGTGCTGACGCGGCGCACGGGCGGCGGCCGCACCAAGGAGATGGCGGCGAACGTCGACACGATCGCGATCGTCGCCGCGCTGGTCGACCCGCCGCTGCACCTCGCGATGGTCGACCAGCTGGTCGCGTTCGCGCTCCAGCACGACGTCGCGCCGCTTTTGCTGCTCACGAAAGCCGATCTGGCCGGCGAGCAAGCCGCGGAGCGGATCGCGGCGATGTACCGCGCGGTGGACGTGCCGGTGCTGGTCCTGCACCCCAAGGCCGGGCGCGGCATGGACGGGCTGCGCGAGCTGCTCGCGCCGCGGCATGCGCTGCTGGTGGGAAACTCCGGCGTCGGCAAGTCCAGCATCTTTCGCGCGCTGGGCGGGATCGGCGTGGTGGGCGACCTGTCGCGCTTTGGGCGCGGGCGCCAGACAACCACCTCCGCGCGGCTCGTGCGTCTCGGCGACGGCTTCCTGATCGACAGCCCGGGGATCGGCGAATTCACCCTGGACCCAATGCCGGTGCCGGAGCTCGGCTGGCTGTTCGTCGAGATGCGCGAGCCGGCCACCCGCTGCCGGTTCGCGAACTGCCGTCACCTGACCGAGCCGGATTGCGCGGTCCGGCGCGCCGTCGAGGAGGGCCGGATCACCCCCAGCCGCTATGCCTCGTATAAAGACATCGCCGCCGGGACGCCGCTGTAGACATACGCGTCTCACCGGCTCTTGGCGCCAAGGCAGGCGAGCGTGCAAAGCGGATCGAATGACGCCCCTCCATCCAAGAGTCCGAGAGGCCTTCCTATGGCCATTGCGACCGGGAAGCCCGAGAAAGACGCGTTAACGGTCGCGCGCGACATCGCCGCCGTCGCTGCGATTTACCTGCTCTTTGCGGGCTACGTCTACAATTTTTATTTCAGCGAGCGGCTGGGCATCCCGAAAGCCGCCGACGCGCCGATCTACGCGGTCGTCGCTTCGGCATGGACCGTCGTCGCCTGGAATCACTGGTGGTTTATCGTCGCAGCGGTGCTCGTCGCTGCAGGCGCGACGGTGTCGACGCGCTTGCCGGCGGCATCGGCTGCAAAGCCGTGGGTCGCCCCCGCGGCCGCGGTGTTGTTCGCGACGCTCGCGCTCGCGGCATTTCCGCTCATCTTCATCGCGGCGCACGCTACGGGCAATGCCGTGGCAACGGAGACGCTGCAAGGACGTTGGTTGAAACCAGCCCACTTTCGCTTCAAGCCCGGTATCGCCGCCGTCTATAGTGGGATCGAACGCGCCGACTCACGCAATGCTTTGCGTCTCATCGCGACGACTCCGCAGGCCGTATACGTTCTTCAAGTTTCGAACGATACGCTGAACCCGAGCATCGTGGCAGCGATCAAATGGGATTTGATCAACTCGTATTACTCGGTCGGTGATTGAAATGTGGAGGCTTCGCATGTACCGGTCAGCGTTCATTTGTTTCGCACTCGTCTCGATCGTGACGACGGCGGCACCTGCGCAGCAGCTTGCGCAGACCAATGCGGGACCGCTCGTCAGCGGTGAGACGTTCGAAGCGCAGTTGAATGGTCGCTTGATGACCTGGCGGATCGCGTCGCGAACCTTACAGAAGCTCACGCGCACGATGCCGGACAGCATGCTCGGCTCCGTTACCTACTATGGGAACGTCGTCGTCGCGAACGACAAGGGAACCGCCATCTTGTTTGCGCGTTGTGACGGCAAGCCGGCGATTGCGATGCGGTCCGATGACAAGGTGGACAAATACGAACCGCCATGCCCACGCGTTGTCGGAGACCGGCCGCTGCGCGCAACGTACCAACAGGGTCTCGAAGCGTCCGCCCTTTCGGCGCAGGATATTCGGTTTTCAACAACGTTCGGCGCCGGCATGCTTCATTCGAGCAACTCGGTTTATCCGATGTGAGCTCGCTTGGCTAGGCGACGCCTCCATTGGCCACCTGACATCTCTGCTTTGCTCCTACAGACGGCCTTGTGGCGCAGGGCGAAATCTGGTACTCTACCCTTCGTGCCCAACATCAAAGCCGCCGTCAAATGGGTGCGCCAGAGCGAAAAGCGCACGCTGCGGAACCTCGACGCGAAGACCCGCCTGAAGACCCTCTTCAAGAAGGCGAAGTCCGCCAACAACCCGGCGACCACGTCGCAGGTCGAGTCGCAGTTCGACAAGGCGGCCAGCAAGGGGATCATCCACCCCAACAAGGCCGCCCGCAAGAAGGCGCGCCTGGCGAGGGCACTCTCGAAGCAGGTCAAAGCCTGAGCTTCGCGCCGTCCGGCTAACGAAAGAGGCCGTCCGCAAGGACGGCCTCTTCGTTTCCCCGGGGGAGGGGGAAGCCGGCGCTAGACGCAGATCCCGATGCCGATCCCGCCGACGTTCGTCTTCGGTCCCCCTTTCTTCGAGTTCGTGCGGGCATTCCCGGACGGCGGGCACGGTGTCGGCGACGGGCTCGCCGTCGGAGCCGGGGTCGGCGTGGCCGTCGGAGCCGGGGTCGGGGTGGCGGTTGGAGCCGGCGTCGGCGTGGCCGTCGGAGCCGGCGTCGGGGTCGGCGTCGGACGTGGGGTCGGCGTGGCCGTGGTGACGGGCGTAGGCGTGGCCGTGGGCGCCGGGGTCGGCGTGGCGGTGGGGGCCGGAGTCGGCGTGACCGT